>NZ_NGFP01000425.1 GCF_002149035.1 Streptosporangium minutum | reverse complement strand
GGCGGGGGCGGGGGTCACGATGCGGAACCAGCCCGACTCGACCGAGGCGAAGATCGGCAGGAAGTCCTCCTCCGGGTCCAGGGCCGAGGTCTCCACCCTGGGCAGCGACCCGGTGGCGGCGGCCTCCGGCGGGTCCGGAAGGCCTCCGGGCGGGCTGGACGGCGGTTGGAGGGACCGGCCCTCCGGTGCGGGACGCGAGCGCGCGGGCGGGTTCCAGACGTTCGGCCCGGTCGCCCATCGGGCCCTGGCCTGCGGCGGCACGGCCACCGCGTCCGGTGCGACGGGGGCCGCGTCCGGTGCGACGGGCGCCGCCAGGAAGGGGGTCGCGGGCGCCCCGGTCCCCGCCTGGGTGGGCATCGCGGGCTGGAGCGGCACGACCGGCTGGGGCGGCACGACCGGCTGGGGCGAGGCGGGCAGGGAGGCCAGGAGTGCCTCCGGGAGGAGGACCATGGAGGTCAGGCCGGTGTCCTGGGGGCGGAGCTGGACGCGGATGCCGTGTTTGAGCGCGAGGCGGCCGACCACGAACAGGCCCATGCGGCGGGCGACCGAAGCGTCGGCGCCCTGGGGGTTGGCCAGGCGCCAGTTCGCCTGGGAGAGCTCCTCGTGCGTCATGCCGATGCCCTGGTCGGTCACCGAGACCATCACGCCGCCTCCGTCGATCCGGCTGCTGGAGACCACGACCCTGCTGTCCTTCGGCGAGAACGAGACCGCGTTCTCCACCAGCTCGGCGAGCAGGTGCACCACGTCGCTCACCGCGGGTCCCGCCACGGCGACCTCGGACTGGACCCGGACCGTCACCCGGTCGTAGTTCTCCACCTCCGACAGCGAGGCCCGGACGACGTCCATCAGCTCGACCGGCTGCCGCCAGCGCCGCGCCACCTCCTGCCCGGCGAGGACGAGCAGGTTCTCGCTGTTGCGGCGCATGCGGGTGGCCAGGTGGTCGAGCTTGAACAGGTCGGCCAGGCGCTGGTCGTCGCGCTCGCCGCGTTCCAGCCGCTCGACCAGGGTGAGCTGGCGTTCCACGAGCGTCTGGCTCCGGCGGGAGAGGTTGACGAACATCGCGTTGACCGTGTTGCGCAGCTTGGCCTCCTCACCCGCCAGCCGTACGGCCTCCCGGTGGACCTCGTCGAATGCCCGGGCGACCTCACCGATCTCGTCGCGGGACATGACCCCGATCGGCGGCACCTCGGCGAGGATCTCGCCGTCGCGGGACTCGCGGACCTGCTGGACGTATGCGGGCAGCCGCTCGCCGGCGACCCGCAGCGCCTCCCGGCGCAGCCGCCGCAACGGCCTGACCAGCGAGCGCGCCACCCCGGTGGTGATCAGCAGCACCACCAGCAGGAGGCCGGCGACCGATCCGGCGACCAGCAGGGCGCGGCTCTGCTCGGCGTCGCCGAGCTCCTGGCTGCGGGTGACGATGTCCTGGGCGTGGCGCTGCTCGACGTCACGCATCCGGTCGATCGTGACCGTCGCCGCGTCGTACCACTGCCCGGCGTCGTCCGCCTCGGCCAGGTCCAGGCCCTTGAGCGAGGCCCCTGAGGCCGCGCGGAGCAGGACCAGCTCCCGCAGGAACTCGGCCCGGTCGGCGGTCCGGCCGTTGACGGTCTCGTCGAAGAGGCGGCGCCGCTCGCTTCCGGCTTCGGCGGCGAAGGTCCTGCGCTCGTTGCGTTCGGAGGAGAGCGCGCCGAGGAACCTCTCCATCTGTTCCTGCTCGAACCGGCCGGCGACCAGTACCACCGCCAGCAGGGCCCGCTGGAGCGAGGCGGCCTCCTTGGCACGGGCGAGCGCGTCCAGGGTCAGCGCCTGACCGAACAGCACGTCGTCGGCGCTGCCCTTGCCGAGCTCGTCGTGGAGGGAGAGCAGGTCGGCGATCACCAGGGAGTAGGCGTCTATGGCGGCGTCGGGCAGCAGCGTCGACTTCAGCGCCTGCTCCCGCAGCGGCCCGAGGTCGTCCAGCCGGGTGAGCACAGTGTCGATCTCGTCCCTGGTCCGGCCGGTGACCGCCTTGCGCAGCAGGGTGCCGCTGTCGCGGGCGTGCGTCACCGCGGCGTCCACCGCGTTCATCCGGGCGCGCACGGCCTCCGCCTCGCGCTCCGGGCGGCCGAGGGCGATGAACCAGGCCGTGCGGTCGCGCTCCTCGGCCAGCTCGTGGGTGAGGGCGCCGATCCGGTCCGACAGCCTGGCCAGGTCGTTGACCTGCTGGTAGTCGGCGGCGGCACGCATGGAGGCGAAGACCTGGACTCCGCCGAGCAGCACCGCCGCGGCGGTGGGGACCAGGATGAGCGCGACCAGCCTGGAGCGCACCCGCCAGTTCCGCAGGCGCAACCCGCTCCCCGCACCCTGGATGTTGTGTGTACTCACCGAACGCTGCCTCTCGGTGGACGAACCCGCTGGCCGAATTTCCCTTGGTTCCCGGTAATTCGAGCACATCTCGACCTATGGGGCCAATCGAACACAGCTCCACAAATGATTACTTATGAGGCAGAGGGGATAGAATCTGGAGCTCCATTTGCGGACTGGAATCCTCATTACGGACATCCAAATACTCTTATTAAGTATTTCTCATGCCCATATGGCCGTTTGCACCGTTCCAGAATGGTGAGCAGGCGATAACGCGGTGGAAGTGCCGCAACTTCCAGAAGATCACATGATTGTGATTCATGATATTTCCCCCATATCTTGACTCCTTACGTCCGTAGCCCCCCGAATCCGGGCGTCGAGCTTTGGAGGAGACAGTGGCCCCATCCGACGGTGCCGCGATCGAGGTCCGTGGGCTGTGGAAGATCTTCGGCCCCCGGGCGGAGCGTGTTCTCGGCGGTCCCGACGCGCTGCTCGACCCGGTCGCGCTCCGGGACAGGACCGGCTGCGTCGCCGCCGTCAGGGACGTCGGCTTCTCGGTACGACCCGGCGAGGTGTTCGTCGTGATGGGCCTGTCCGGGAGCGGTAAGTCCACCCTGGTCCGCTGCCTGACCCGGCTGATCGAGCCGACCGCCGGAGAGATCTCGATCGCCGGCCAGGACGTGCGGGCCGCCTCCCCCGCCCAGCTCAGGGACCTGCGCAGGCACCGGGTCAGCATGGTCTTCCAGCACTTCGGCCTCCTGCCGCACCGCAGGGTCCTCGACAACGTGGCCTACGGGCTGGAGATCCAGGGCGTGCCCCGGTCGCGACGGTACCGGCGGGCCCGGGAGATCCTCTCCCTGGTCGGCCTGGAGGGCTCCGACGACGTCCGCCCCGACCAGCTCTCCGGCGGAATGCAGCAGCGCGTCGGCCTGGCGCGGGCACTGGCCGCAGACCCCGAGGTGCTCCTGTTCGACGAGCCGTTCAGCGCGCTGGACCCGCTTATCCGCCGGGACATGCAGGCGGAGGTCGTCCGCCTGCACCGCGAGGTCGGCAAGACCATGCTGTTCATCACCCACGACCTGTCCGAGGCGCTCAAGCTCGGCGAGCGCATCGCGATCATGCGGGCGGGCTCGATCGTCCAGCTCGGCACCGCCGAGGAGCTGGTCGGCGCCCCCGCCGACGACTACGTGGCCGACTTCGTCAGGGACGTGCCCAGAAGCGAGGTGCTCTCGCTGCGCTGGATCTGCCGTCCCCCGCTGCGGGAGGACCACCTCGACGGCCCCGTGCTCGCGGCGTCCACCGTCATCCGCGACGCGGTGCCGGCCGCCATGGAGTCGGCCAGGCCGATCCGCGTCATACGGGACGGGGAGCTGATCGGCGTGGTCGACCGCCTCGACATCCTCGGGGCCATGGCCGGCGGCCCGGCGCAGGCCGTACCGGGATCTCGCCGGCCGGCGGCCGGAGCCGGCGCATGAC
>NZ_NGFP01000424.1 GCF_002149035.1 Streptosporangium minutum | reverse complement strand
GGACCTCCCCCGGGCCCGGCCAGGCCCCGGGGGAGGTCCCGGGTCAGGAAGTCCCCCGGGGCCGCCGGGACCACGGTGATCTGCCCCTACTGCCTCTGGGAGCTGGAGTGGGAGGCGTTGCCTCTGGTGCTCAGGGAGGGCGACGAGATCACCTACCTGGAGCGGGAGGAGGGTGAGCCCGAGAACCGGTGGCTGCAGCGGACGGCCAACGCGGAGCGGATCTGCGACGCGGACGGCAGCGAGCACTACCTGCCCTGTGACTACGGAAACTACAAGCCGATGATCATCGGCATCGTCGGATCGACGGCGGCGGGGAAGACCCACCTGCTGGCCGCGATGATCGACCAGCTCGTGCAGACCGTCCGGTTGAAGGTCAGGCACAACCTCACGATCTCCCCGCTCGACACCGTCATGCACCGCCAGTTCATGCTGGAGAAGGTCTTCCCCTTCACCAACACCCGGAAGGTCCTCGGGCGCACGCGCCGCGAGGAGGAGGTCGCGTTCGTGTGCGCGCTGCGGGCGCACAACGACGTCACCGGGGAGAAGCACGCCCTGGTGTTCTTCGACGTCTCGGGCGAGTTCTTCGACGACGCGGACCTGCGCAGCCTGCAGTTCATCAGCATCGTCGACGCCCTGCTCTTCGTCGCCGACGCCGAGAAGCTCGACGAGTTCCTCCGGCAGTCCACCCCGCGCCTGGCCGATCCCGCCTTCATGGAGCCGTTCGGGCACATCGACCGGCTGCGCAACACCGGGCGGAAGGCTCTGCTGCCCCTGCCCGCCGCGCTGGCCGTGGCCAAGTCGGACCTGCTGCGGTGGCTGCCGGTCGTCGACGGCTGGCTACGCGCCGACGACGACACCGAGCTGGACAGCGTGGAGGAGGAGACCGAGGAGGCCTACGTCTTCCTCCAGTCGCACGCCGCCGAATCGTGGCTGTACCCGGTGGTGCACTGCCAGGACTCCACGATCCACTTCGTCTCCGCCTCGGGCGTGGCCAAGGTGGACGACGCGGTCTTCCCCGAAAGAGGCTTCGGCCCCCGCCGGGTGCTGCGCCCCCTGCTGTCCCTGCTGGCGATGAAGGGCGTCATCCAGGGACACGATCTCGGCCGGGACGACGTCGCCCGGGGGCCGTCGTGAGCGGAGCGGAGATCCACCAGATCGTCTTCCGGTGGTCGGAGGAGCTCCTGGTCGGCAGGCGGGGCCTGGGACCGGTCGCCTCCTCCCTCGACGGACAGGAGCTCGCCGACTGGTCCGTCCTGCTGCGGGCGGGGGACTTCGTGCAGGGCATGTGGACGGACGGCTCCGGCGACGCCCCCGCGATGGGCGCCCTCCAGATCGGGCCGGGCCGGGAGACCGGGGTGATCGTCCGGGTCCTGCCCGTACGTGACGCCAACGGGCGCATGTCGGAGCTGATCCACGTGCTGCTCGGCCCCGCCCCGGTTCTCACCGGCCGTCTCGCGGTGGGGCTGTGGAACTGGGCCGGCTGGGTGCGGCCGGAGACGGCCGGCGCGCTGGCGCCGCGGATGCCGCCCCTGCCGTCCGGGACGCTGGAGGCGGAGGCGAGGGACACCCACCACGCGCTCCACGAGGCGTCGTTGCGCCACCCTCTCCTGCCGGGACCGGCCGCCGACGTGCTCAACGCCCCCGCCGAGCACTACCAGCTGCTGCTGCCCCCGCGGACCGGCCCCGGCGGCGACCTGGCCGCACACCTGACGTACGGGCTGCTCACCGTCCTGGGCGACTTCACCGGGGAGGAGCCCTGGACGTTCCTCATCCGCGCGGAGCTGAAATCCAGGGAGGCGGACGCCCGTCTGACGGTGGTCGATCGCGCTCCGCCCCCGTCGGCGTTCGCCCGGCGCAGGCGGGTGCCGCTGCGCCCGGACACCGGCCAGGCGAGGAACGGCCCGGTGTCCGTCTCCACGGCCGCCTCCATCATCACCGCGATCGCCGACGGCAGGCCGATCGCCTACCCACGGACGGCGCTGCTGTCGGCCCGGGACGCGGCGGACTGGGCCGACACCCAGCTCCTCCGCCTGAGCGGGGTGGCGGACCTGCTCAGGCGGGCCGTAGCGGGGAGCCTGACCGCGAAGGAGGAACGGGATCTGGCCCAGCCCGGCGCCGGTCTCGGCCGCGAGCTCGGCACCTGCTCGCCGGCGGAGACGGTGGAGATCCTCCGCCTGTGGCGGGACTTCCCGGACTTCCCGCGGACGCGCGACGTCCTCGTCGCCTCCGGGGTGCTGCGCGCGCTCAACGCGGCCAGGCACGAGGCGCCCGAGACGCAGTCCCTGATGCACGCCGTCCAGGCGATGTCCCCGCCGGCGGGCACGGTCGAGAACAGCCTCGCCGGCCTCTACCGGCACGGGCAGAAGCCCGATCCCAACGAGGTCTCACGGGTCCTGATCGCGGCGGCGACCATCGGGGTCGACGCGCAGCGCGACCCCACCGTGGGCTGGCTGCTCGCCGGGCTGGAGCCCTACGTGCTCGTGCAGTGGTCCATCCGGCTGATCAGGCCGGAGCCGGTCGGCGACGGCCGGCCGCGGCCGGAACCGGATCTGGCCGCCGCCTGCCTCCAGCAGATCCGGATGGACCGGATCGACGCCGCCCGGCGGAGGCGGTGCCGGCAGATCTTCCTGGAGGACCACGGCATGGCCGAGACGGTGGAGGCGATCGCCACCGATCCCGCCCGGCGCACGGCCCTGTACGCCAAGGCCCTGCGGGCCGCCTACGAGGCTCCCCGCCATGCCGACGACGTCGCGGAGATTCTCGACGATCTCCAGCGGGCGCGGGCGCCGCTCTCCGGGACCGTCTGGCACGCGCTGTACGGCATGAGCGCCGATCCCGTGATCTGTTTCGCGGTGGCGGCGGGCGCGGTCCGGCGCGGACACGAGGACATCGGCGAGACCCTCCTGTCCTCGCTCTCCATGGAGAGGATCATCGACGGCATCGCGGACCCCGGTACGGAGCCGGAGGTGACACGGCACGCGATCGGCCACCTTCTCCACCGAATGCCGGACGAGAGCGGGAGCGGCATCGCCCACGCGCGCGGCGGCCTCCTCAGGAACGGATGTCTGGCGGGCCCGGTGTCCACCGCCTACCCGGCCCCCTCCGAGCAGACCAGGGTGCTCCGGGGGCTCCTGGGGCAGGCGTACGGCACGGATCTGCGCGGCGACACCGTCAGGGAGATCTACCACCACGCGAAGACGACCACACCGAGCCTCGTCGCGGCGATGCTCGCCCTCGCGACCCCGCAGGGGAGGGAGGAGATCGTGTGGGCGAACACCGAACTGCTGGTGAGGTCGGCGGGCGTGAGCTGGGAGGAGATCTACCGGAACGTTCCGACGGCCCGCCCGCACCGGACTAACCAGACGCACCAGACGCACCAGACGGACGACGACACGCGCCGGGTCTCCCCGCACACCCGGGAGATCCGCCCGGACACCCGTGAGGCCCAGCCGGACATCCGCGAGATCCGCCCGGACACGCGCGGGACCGCTCACGACCGCACCACTCACGACCGCCCGGACACGCGCCGGACCGCTCACGACCACACGGCTCACGACCGCACCGCTCACGGCCGTCCGGCGCAAGCACGGTCCGCCCTCCCCGCGCCCGCCGGCCCTCCGAGGGCGCGGTTCCCCGTTCCCCGGCCCTTCTTCACCAGTCCGGGCCCGGACAGCACGCGCTCCGGTGATTCCGGCGGAGCGGACACGCCGACGTACACCGGGCGGGGGTGGAGGCGGAATCCCTGGGCCCGCGTCCGGGCCCCCCGGCGCGCTCCGGACCCTCCGCTTCTCCGACCCGGCATCAAGACGGCGATCGCCGTCTTGATGCCGGGTCGGAGAAGCGGAGGGTC
>NZ_NGFP01000423.1 GCF_002149035.1 Streptosporangium minutum | reverse complement strand
GCATGGGGGAACGCATCGGCCCCGTCCCCCGCGGGGGCGGGGCCGATGCGTTCCCCCATGCTGGGCCCCTTCCCCGCACGGATCGGCAGCAACCCTGCTGAGCTGGGCTGATGCGGTCGCGGCCGGGGATCAGCCGCGTGGCGCGTACATGATGACGGCCACTCCCGTCAGGCGGATGAGCGCGCCCGCCACGTCCCGGCGGTCAGGCCGGAACCCGTCCATGACCATCCCCCAGATCGGGGAACCGGCGGTGAACGCCCCGCTGTGGGCGGCGGGGATCCGGCCTGAGCCGGGATCGGGCCGGAACGCGGCGGCAGACCCGTACGCCCCCGGGGCGATCACTCCGCCGGCGATCCGGAGCGGTCCCCGCCCTCCGCGCACTCCCTGCCGGACCGGCCACGCGCCGCCGATCCCCGCGAGGGCGGCGGACACGGACAGCGGCGGGGAGCGGGCGACGGTCGTGCCGCCGGCCGTACCCGGTCGCCAGCACCAGGCCGAGCATGACCAGCACCGCGACCTCGAAGACCACCACCAGCCGCTGGGTGACCCCGGCGGGGATGTCGTCGTTGGCCAGGTCGAACCCGGCCATCCGCACGACGTACGGCAGGACCACCAGGACCAGCACGCCCAGGGAGGCCAGGCTCAGCAGCCGCACCGACCGGGCATAGGGGCTCCCGGCGTATCGCCGGGCCAGTATCAGGCCCGCCACCGGCATCGTCAGGAAGGCTACGAACGCCGCGTACCGGTGGATGCCCCCGGACATCGACAGCGGCACCCCCGGCTCGTCGGTGGGGAAGGCCCCGATCAGCAACATGCACAGGCCCCAGACCCCGACCAGCAGCGCCGCCCTGCGGTCCGCGCCGCGCCGGGCCAGCGCGGTCCCGAAGGCCGTCGCGCCCACGGCGAAGGACGTGAGCGAGACGGGCAGCAGCCAGCCGTCCGGCTCGAACGCGTACTCGCTGATCACGGTGTGCACCGGATCGAGGCCCGTGGCCACGTGCAGCCCGAGCATTGCCACAGCTCCGACGCCGATCGCCGCGTAGCCGCCCAGGATCATCCTGGATCCTGAAAAAACCTGACTTGCCATGGCTCAACCATGGCGACGGGCCACTTTCCGCAGTACCGGAAATGATCCCCAGTCATCCCTGAGCGATCCCGGAGGAGGTCGGGGACGCAGTAGTGCCCGCGTCAGGGGGACGGCCCCGACGCCACGGCTGTGAGCTGGACGAAGGAGGTGGATGGTAGTGCCTGCCCCCTCAGGGTCACGGCTCGGGGGGACCCTGCTGGCAGGGGCGGCTCCGGGGACCCCGCTTGACTTCGAGCGCGCTCCAAGGCGCACAGTGGTGTCCATGGGGATCACCATCCAGGAGGCGTCGCGCAAGTCGGGGCTGAGCGCGCACACCCTGCGCTACTACGAGCGCATCGGGCTCATCCACGAGGTGGACCGTGGTCCGAACGGGCACCGCACCTACGCGGGGGCCGATCTGGACTGGCTCGACTTCCTCACCAAACTACGCGCGACCGGCATGCCGATCGCGGACATGTGCCGCTATGCCGAGCTGCGCAGGCGGGGGCCGGAGACGGCCGCCGAGCGGCGGCGGATGCTGGAGACCCACCGGGAGCGGGTCAGAGCACGGATCGCGCAGCTCACCGGGGACCTGGGAGTCCTCAACTACAAGATCGACTTCTACAACGCACTGGAGAACCAATGAACAGGCGCCGTCTCGGCCAGGAAGGCCCGGAGGTCTCGGCCATCGGGCTCGGCTGCATGGGAATGTCGGAGTTCTACGGCGCGGCCGACGAGGCCGAGTCGGTCGAGGTGATCCACCGCGCCCTCGACCTCGGGGTGACCTTCCTCGACACCGCCGACATGTACGGCAGGGGCCACAACGAGGAGCTGGTCGGGCGGGCGATCAGGGACCGCAGGGACGAGGTGGTGCTGGCCACGAAGTTCGGCATCGTCAGGACCGACGACCCGGCCCTCCGCGGTCTCGACGGCAGCCCCGACTATGTGAGGAAGGCCGCCGACGCCTCGCTCCAGCGGCTGGGCGTGGACCACATCGACCTCTACTACCTGCACCGGCGTGACCCGGCCGTGCCCATCGAGGAGACGGTCGGCGCGATGGGTGAGCTGGTCGCCGAGGGCAAGGTCGGCCGGATCGGCCTGTCGGAGGTGAGCGCCGAGACGCTGCGCAGGGCGCACGCCACGCACCCGATCGCCGCCCTGCAGAGCGAGTACTCGCTGTTCACCCGGGGGCTGGAGGAGGAGATCCTGCCGGCCGCCCGGGAGCTGGGCATCGCGCTGGTGGCCTACTCGCCGATCAGCCGGGGACTCCTCGGCGGCAAGCTGGCCCCTGCCGGGGAGCTGCCCGACGACGACTTCCGCAAGCACCTGCCCCGGTTCACCGGGGAGAACGGCGCCCGCAACGAGGCTCTCGTCGGCGAGGTCCGCAGGATCGCCGAGGAGGTGGGCTGCACGCCGGCCCAGCTCGCCCTGGCCTGGCTGCTGACCCGGGGCGAGGACGTCATCCCGATCCCGGGCACCAAGCGGCTGCGCTACCTGGAGGAGAACGCGGCGGCGGCGGACGTCACGCTGACCCCCGGCCAGCTCGCCGCGCTCGAAGCCGCCGTGCCGACCGGGGCCGCCCTCGGCGACCGCTACCCGGACATGTCCTCCATCGAACGCTGACCCGCGCGAGGGAGCCGCGTCCCCGCCCGATCGGATCGACGGTCATGCCCGGCGGCAGGCGGAGCGGGGCGAGGCCGGCTCCGATCCGCCATCCGCCTCAAGATGGATTCCATCCCCCTGACGCCCCCTCTACCCTCGCTTCATGAGCCCTCGTCCGCTCCCCGACGCGACCGACGTGCTGCTCGCGGTGGTCATGGCGCTGTTCGCGATCGCCGAGGAGGTCGGCGGGCGCACGCTCGGGCCGGACAGCCCGCATTCCGGCTGGTGGACGGTGGCCGCCGCCGCCACCGCGGTGCCGGTCCTCCTGTGCCGGCGGGCGCCGGCCGCCGTGACGTGCCTCTACTCGCTGGCGACCATCGCGGCGTTCGTCCACTTCGGTGGGATCGCGTCGGCGTGGCAGTTCTACATCCAGCTTCTGCTGCTTTTCACCCTGCTCAGCGAGTTGTCACCGCGGGACCCGCGGGCGGTCGCCGGGCTGGCGGTGACGGCGGCGTTCGTCGGCACGCTGATGCTCGCGTCCGCCGAGCCCTTGGGAGCGGGGGACGCGACGGTCGTGGTGGTGATGACCTCCATCGCCGGCGGCGCGGGCGTCGCCGTACGGCGCTACCGGCAGCTCGCCGTCCACGCGCAGGAGCGCGGCGAGCTGCTCGCCCGGGAGGCGGTGAGCGAGGAGCGGACCAGGATCGCGCGCGAGCTGCACGACGTCGTCGCGCACAGCGTCAGCGTGATGGTCATGCAGGCGGGGGCCGCGCGGCTGATGCTCCGGCGCGACCAGGTCACCGAGCGCGAGTCGCTGAACGTGGTGGAGGAGACGGGCCGCGAGGTGGTGGAGGAGCTGCGCCGCATGCTCGGGCTGCTCCGCACCGGCCCCGAGGGCGACGGGCTGGCGCCGCAACCGTGCCTGGCCCGGCTGGACGACCTGGTCGAGCAGATGCGCGCGGCAGGTCTCGACGTGCGGCTGAACGTCGAGGGCGAGCCGGTGCCGCTCCCAGCGGGTCTGGACCTGTCGGCGTACCGGATCGTCCAGGAGGCGCTGGCCAACACCCTCCGGCACTCGGGCCCCACCGGGGTCGGGGTGACGATCGCCTACCGGCCCCGGGTGCTGTCCCTGGAGATCCTCGACCAGGGTCCCCGCGCCGGCCGTACCGGGCACGGGGACGGGGCGGGAC
>NZ_NGFP01000422.1 GCF_002149035.1 Streptosporangium minutum | reverse complement strand
GTCCCGGTCCCGCCACAGCGGTCCCCCTGGATGTCCCGGTCCCCGCCCGGCGCGCTCCGCCCGGCGTCCCGGTCCCGCCCGGGTGTCCCGGTCTCCGGCGTGGCGGTCTCGCTCCGGGCGCGTTCCCCCGGCCCGGTGCGGCTCACTCCGGAGTCTTGGCCCCCTGCATCGTGCCGACCATGGCCTTGGCCAAAATCTGTTTCAACGTGGGCAGCAGGTCCTTCCCGCTCTCTCCGTTCATCGCGTTGGACGCCACGGTGTAGGAGTTGGAACCGATGTAGAAGGAGGCGAAGTTGCCCGCGTCGTTGTCGAGCACCTTCCCCAGAGGGCCGACCCTGGTGAGGTCCCAGACGCCGAAGAAGACCAGGCAGGCGGCGAAGTCCTTCATGGTCATCGTGGCGTTGTCCTCGAACGATCCGGGGCCGTCGCCGAACGCCGCCTTGGTGCCGATCGACAGGGTGGTGTCGCCGAGGGCGAAGAAGGCGCTTCCGGCGGCGTAGTCCGCCATCTTCTTCCGCACGATCTCCGCGACGTATCTCTGGAAGAGCATCATCAGGTACTCGACCTGATATTGCCGGCGCAGCTTGTCCGCCGCCCATTTGATGGCGGCGGCGCCGGGGCCGCCCACCAGCGGCCAGGCTCCGGCGAACAACAGCTGCGCGACCTCGGTCGCCGCGAGGACCTTGAGCGCGTGCTGGGTGGCCTCCACCGCCTCGGCGTACTCCTCGCACGCCTCGGCGGTGCGCTCGCAGTGGGCGGTGACCGCCTCGGCGTAGTCGGGGAAGGAGAAACGGGCCGTCGGACCCTGCGCGCCGGAGGGCAGGGAACTGAAGAGGCCGCCCGCCCAGAAGGCGCGGAACGCGTCGCTGCCCTCGCTGGGGTTGTTCTGCCACACGCGCGCGGCCTGCCGTTCCATGTCTCCCTGGGATGTCGCCACCAGCGCGCCGATCGACCTCCAGACGGCGGCGGCCCGGCGTGCCCCGTCCGGATCGCCCTCCGGCCACCGCCGGTAGATGTCGTTGAGGACGATCCCCATCATGCCCGCCGCCCCCAGCGGGAACAGCGCCGAGCGGTTGAGCCTCATCGGAGGATCCTGGGCATCTCGGCGATACTGGCCCAGTCGGCGGCCTCCACGTTTCTCCCCATGTCGTGAATGCGGGCCGCGACGCCGGTGTAGAAGGACGAGATGGCGCTCGCCTCGGTCATGACCGCCTCGGCCGTCGCCGCGTAGCCCAGCACTTCGGCGTCGCCGTTGTAGAACTTCGCGCCCGCCTCGTCGCCGCCCCAGAAGTCACCGACCGCGATCAGTTCGTTCACCTCCTTGACGAGCGCGCCGGTGAGGTCGGTGCTCTCGATGCGGAACGCCTTCGCGATGGACGACTTCAGGTCGTCCGGGGACATCGCCAGTTCGGCGGGTGGTCCCTGCCATGCGGCGGATCTTCCCCCGGGCGCGTCTGGGGGACCATAGGACGGAGCCTCGGACATGTGCACTCCCACGCTGTGAACCATGGACACGGCACGTCGGCGGTACCCGGCGTGCTGGAAATATCATTTATTGTAAGTAGGAAATACCAAGAATATGCCGACGGGGTCGCCCGGTGGCAGGAAGAGCCGCCCGCCTCCGCTCAGCCGAAAACCTCCGGCGGGCATCCGTTCGGTCGGAGCCCCCGGTGGGCCTCCGTTCAGCCGAAGACCCCCGGCGGGGGGACGGGCACGACGACGGCGTCGCCGTCGTTGAGCGGCGGAGCTCCGGCGACGAACCTGGTCAGGTCCTCGCCGTACACGCACCGGGCCTGAGTGATGCCGCCGGCGGCCCGCCGGGTCAGGCCGGTGAGGGGCAGTCCGGCGCGGGAGGCGGCGACGATGAGGTTGCCGAAGCGGCGGCCCCGCATGACGCCGGGGTCGGCGAGCAGCGCCACGTGAGGGAAGGCGCCGCCGACGGTGGCGAGCACCCGGCGGGCGAAGGCCAGGCCCTTGCCGTCGGCGATGTTGATCAACAGGGTCCCGGCCGGGCGCAGGACGCGGGCGACGTCGCCCATGTACTCGGAGGTGGCCAGGTCGAGCGGCATCGTGGCACCGCTGAAGGCGTCCAGCACGATCAGGTCGGCCGAGGCGTCCTGGAGCCCGGCGGTCGCCGTACGGCCGTCGAGGACCTTCACCTTGAGGCGGGGCACCGACTTCAGGCTGAGCTGGTCCCTGACGAGCTGGACGAGGCCTCCGTCCGGCTCGGCGACGATCTGCCGCGACCCCGGACGGGTCGCCGCCACGTAGCGGGGGAGGGTGCAGGCGCAGCCCCCCACGTGCACGGCGTCCAGGGGGCCCTCGTCGAGCAGGTCGATCACGGCGGCCATCAGCCGGACGTATTCGAAGTCGAGATAGGTCGGATCCTCCAGGTCCACATAGGACTGGGGCACGCCGTCCTTGGAGATCACCCAGCCGGAGGGACGGTCCAGATCCCCGAGGAGCTCGACCTCGCCGAAGGTCACCGGATAACGGCCCGGCATCGGCCCCTTCGGTTCCCGCCTGACCATCACCTTGATCCTCTTTCCTCTGATATACAACCCGGGGACACCCTTGGGAGAAACCGTATGCGCAGTCGAGCGGTCCTCACACTCATCATCGTCGTTCTCGCCGTCATCGGCGCCGGGCTCTACGTGCTGGTGCGCCCCACGGGGGCGGAGAGCCGGCCGGTGGCCGGTCCCGAGGAGACGGCGACGGCCTATCTGGCGGCCTGGGAGGGCAGCGACATCGGCGCGATGAGCCGTCTGGTCGCCGACACGCCCGCCGACTTCGCCGAGCGGCATCTCGCCTTCTCCCGCGACCTGGACATCGAGTCGCTGGATCTCATCCCGGGCACGCTGCGGCGGCACGGGGGACAGGTGGCCGAGCTGCCGTTCCAGGGGGTCAGGGGGATCAGGGACCTCGGGGCGTGGCCGTTCGCGTCGACGCTGCGGCTGGTCCGGCGGGACGGGCGATGGAAGGTGCTCTGGACGCCGGAGACGCTCCATCCGGCGCTGAAGGACGGCGGGCGGATCCGGCTGAAGGAGGTCCCGGGGCCCGCCGTCGAGCTGGTGACCCGCTCCGGCACGCGGTTCCCGCGCGACAGCGGGGCGGAGAGCTACCTCGGCATGCTCGGCGCCGACCTGGAGGGGGGCGGCAGCGGCTACGCCCTGGAGGCGGTCCGGACGGACGGGACGGTCCAGGAGCTGGCGGCGTTCGCGCCGCCGTCCGCCAGGAGGGTCCGCACCACGTTCTCCCGGCCGGTCCAGGCCGCGGCGGCCCGCGCGCTGGACGGCGTGGACAGCCCCGCGGCGATCGTCGCGGTCAAGGCCGACACCGGCGAGGTGCTCGCGCTCGCCGACCGGCTGGGCGGGGAGCTGGGCGGGCAGGGCGCCATCCGCGGCCTCTACCCGCCGGGGTCGACGTTCAAGGTGGTCACCGCCGCCGCGCTGCTCTCCCGGGGCCTGACCCCGGACTCGCGGGTGTCCTGCCCCGCGACCTACACGCCTCCGAACGGCCGTCCGTTCACCAACGCCGGGGGGCACGCCGCCCCCGGGACCACCACGCTGACCGGCGCCTTCGCGGTCTCCTGCAACACGACCTTCGCCGAGCAGTCGGTCCGGCTGCTGTCGGCCGGCGGCCTGGTGGACGCCGCCGAACTGTTCGGGTTCAACAAGGACATCGAGGGCCCTGGGGTCTGCGGCACGGTGAAGCCCCACGGGAACGCCGACGAGCTGGGCGCCGACGCCATCGGCCAGAACTCGGTGGTGGCCAGCCCGCTCTGCATGGCCCTGGTCACCGCCGCCGTGCAGGACGGCTCCTGGCGCCAGCCGGTCATGACGGGACGGCGGGGGAAGGG
>NZ_NGFP01000421.1 GCF_002149035.1 Streptosporangium minutum | reverse complement strand
GACGGGCTGAGAGGCCTGCGCACCGTCGCGGGAGCCCTGGCCGGCGGGGAGGGGCCACAGCCCGGCTCCGGAGACCGGGACGGCCGTGCCGCGCGGCGGGGTGCCCGTGAGCTCGCCGGGCGGATCGGACGGCAGAGGGCGCCCGAGGTCGGCCGAGGGGCTGCGCAGCGCCTCGTAGCCACGCTGGTGCCCGCCGGACGGGGCGCCCGGCGGATCGGCGGCGCCGACGGGGGAGTGCCCCGGCACGGACAGCGGGTCCGCACGGTACCCGCCCGGGCCGCCGGSCGGCATGTCACGGGGCGCCGCGTGGCCGCCCGGCGCCTCGGTCAGCGGGTCGTACGGCACCCGCACCGGGCCGGAGGGGGTCTCGATGATCCGCGAGGGCATCGGCCCGGACGGCGGGTCAGGCGGCGGGAGACGCACCGGCACGGAGTCGCCGGGGACCGGCATCGGCGAGGGGGCGGGGGTGACGGGCGTGCGGTTGGGAGGCGTGGAGCCGTGGCTGCGCAGCACCCGGTCCAGCAGGTCGGACACCTGGGCGGCGGYCATCCGGTCGGCCGGGTTCTTGCGGAGCAGGCCCTCGATGACGGCGGCCAGCGCCCCGGCCCGCTGCGGCCGGGTGGGCTCCTGGGTGAGGATCGCACCGAGCACGGCCACCGCGTCGGGGCCCTCGTACGGCGGGCGGCCCTCCACCGCGGCGTACAGCGTGGCCCCGAAGGACCACAGGTCGGCGGCGTGCGTGACCGGCCGGCCGGACAGCCGCTCCGGCGGGATGTAGGCCGGGGAGCCCATCAGCAGGCCGGTCTGGGTGATCGTGACGTCACCCTCTATCGCGGCGATGCCGAAGTCGGTGAGCACCACCCGGTCGGAGGTGAGCAGCACGTTGCCGGGCTTGACGTCGCGGTGCAGGATTCCGGCGGCGTGGGCGTGGCGGAGCGCGTCGAGCACCCGGACGCCGATCTCGGCGGCCTGGGCCACGGGCAGCGGCCCGCTCTGCCGTACGGCCTGCTCCAGGGACCAGGCGCGGACCAGCTCCATCACGATCCAGGGGCGGCCGTCCTCCTCGACGACGTCGTGGACGGTGACGATCCCCGGATGGCTGAGCCGTGCCGCCGAACGGGCCTCGCGCAGCATGCGCCGGTGGGCCACCTGCTTGCCCGCGTGGTCCAGCCCGTAGGGCAGGATCAGCTCCTTGACCGCGACGTCCCGGTCGAGCAGGACGTCGTGGGCGTGCCACACCATGCCCATGCCGCCGCGGCCGACCGGTGACACCAGGCGGTAGCGCCTGCCGACGAGCTTGCCCTGTGCCGCCGGCGCGGATCTGCCGACCCCCTCGCCCTCGGGGCCGGTCGGGGCCTTGCCGAGCAAGCGATCGGTCATCGTACCCCGTCCCCCCAGAGCCAACCCTATTCGTAAGGTTGGCCACGATATCGGGCTCACAATCGGTAATGGAAGTTGACATGCGGAAGAGCGCATCGCGGCATTTGTTAGTCGGTGCCGCCGTTCGCGCGTTTGACCTGCTGCCGGAGGTCGCCGCCGGAGGTCGTGAAAAGCCGCCGCGTTCACCGTGAACCGATCACGACTTTCCCGATCACGGCTCCGCGGGAAACGATTGCCTACCCGATTCCCCCGCCGGGTTCCGCGGCCTCGGCCAGGGCGGCCAGGGCGGCGGTGAAGGCCGCGGCGGGCGGGCTCACCAGACCCGCGCCCACCTGTCCGGTGCCCGCGACCCGGCCCGCGATACCGGTGTTCACGGTGGGCAGCAGACCCGTCCTGGCGACCAGCGCGACGTCGACGCCGACCGGCGTGCCCCGGAAGTCGAGCCCGGGAATCTGGTAGGCGGGGTGCTCGGCGAGAGTGATCTCGTACATGGACCGGGTGGCCGCCATCGCGTCCGACACGTCGCCGCCGATGAACCTGACGATCGCCGGGGCCGCGGCCATCGCGAAGCCGCCCAGGCCCGCCGTCTCGGTGATCGTGGAGTCGCCGATGTCGGGGTTGGCGTCGGCCGGGCCGTACGCGCCGAGGTAGAGGCCGTCCGGCACGCCCGCCGGGCCGGTGAACCAGCGCCCGCCCAGCCCGGAGACCTGGACGCCGAAGTCCGTGCCGTTGCGGGCCATCGCGACGACCATGGTGGAGCCGGGGATGTCCCGGGCCGCGTCGGTGCTCACCTTGCACGCCGCCATGCCCGCGTTGAGGAAGAAGTGGTCGTTGCCGTTGACGAAGCGCAGCACCTCGGCCGCGTGGCCGGGAGCGGCGTCCACGATCCCCGGGGCCAGCTCCCGCGCCAGCAGCGAGGTGGCGGCGCGGTTGCGGTTGTGCAGCTCGTCGCCCATCTGCAGGGCCTGCGCGACCAGCGACCTGAGGTCCAGCGGCCCGGTCCGCTCCAGGGTGGTCCGCAGCACGGGACCGAGCACCTCGCCCATCCAGCCCAGCCGCTCCAGCACCTCAGGGCCGTAGGCGCCGTACCGGAGCACCTTGCCCAGGCCCTCGTTGAGCGAGCAGTAGGCGGTGCCGCCGTGCTCGGCGTCGCGCACCTCGAACATCCACATCGACGGGCTGACCACACCCGCCATCGGCCCCACCGTCCGGTGGTGGTGGCAGGGCTCCAGCCGGGCCTGCCCGGCCGCGAGCCGGCCGGCGGCCTCCTCGGCGTCGGCGGCCAGTCCCTCCAGCAGCATCGCCCCGATGAGCGCACCCCGCATCGGGCCCGACGCCCGCTCCCAGTCGATCGGCGGCCCGGCGTGCAGGAAGGTGCCCCTGGGCAGGTCCAGCACCTCGTGCGCGGGCCGTACCCCGACGAGCTGGGGCCGTGCGGCCGTCAGGCGGCCCACGGCCGTCTCGTTGGCCCGGACCCTGCGCGGATCGGCCAGCACCCGCGCCAGGTCGCCGGCGGTGCCGGGCATCGGCGGGCGCCAGTCCACCCCCACCCTGGGCACCGCCTGCGCGTCCAGCGCCTCGCCGAGCAGCTCGGCTCCGACCGTGATCACCTGAGGCTCTCCGGAGAGCATGGGAAGCGTCATGGAGTACTCCTGAGCGGGGAACGGCGGCTGCGGGCCGGGCGGTCACCGGTACCGGGCCGCGACCGGCGGGTCAACGGGCGCTCGCGAGCAGGCCGGCCGCGTGCCGGGCGGCCTGGGCGTTGGAGGCGAACACCGCGGCCCCCGCCGCCCGCACCGCCTCCGCCTGGGCGTTCAGCCCCTGAGGGTCGCCCTCGGAGCCGACCAGCGCGACGACCACCGGCACGCCCCTGGCGACGGCGGCGGCGATCCCGGGCGCGAGCCGTGCCGAGGGGTCGGGGTCGGCGCCGTGGCCGAGGACCACGTCGAGCAGGACGACGTCGCCGGGCGGGACCTCGGCCAGAGCCTCCAGGCGGAGCGCGGGATCGATCATCGGGTGGGCCCTGCCGCGGGTGTAGGCGTCGTCGCCGAAGTCGGTGAATCTCCCGGTCCCGGCGATCAGCCGGGCCTCGGCGCACAGCGTCCCTCCCGAGTAGACGCCCCGCAGCGTCCCGGCGCGCGTGCCGCCCCCGGATCCGCCCGCCCCCTCCGTGTCCGTGCCGGTACGGCCGGCGCCCGCACCGCCGCTGTCCCGCCCGCCGGCCCGAGGCCGGTCGTCCGGCGGGGGCGGGGCGGGCGCCGGCCATGACCGCCACGAGGGCACCGCCACCCCGAGCGCGCGCAGGGCGTTCTCGGCGGCGGCGGTCAGGTCGTCCTGGCCGGAGCCGAGCAGTGCGGTCACCACCGGGGTTCCGAGCTCCGCCACGGCCTCCCGCACGGTGCGCGCCACCTCGGGGGCGGGAGGCTTGGAGATCAGCACGATCAGCTCGGTCGCCGGATCGGCGTCGAGCGCCTCAAGGGCACGGAGCGTGGACAGCCCGCCCACCTCCTCCGACAGGTCCCTGCCG
>NZ_NGFP01000420.1 GCF_002149035.1 Streptosporangium minutum | reverse complement strand
GGCGGGGAGGGGGAGGAAGTGCGGTCCGGCAGCACGGGACGGTACGGGAGCGTGGAGCGGTCCGGACGGTCCGTGCGGTCCGCTCGATCTGGACGGTCCGTGCGTTCCGTGCGGTCTGGGCGGCTCGGGCGTTTTGAACGGTCCGAATGTTCCGTGCGGTCCGAGCGTTTTGAACGGTCCGTGCGTTCCGTGTCTTCCGTGCGGTCAGGGCGTTCCGCGTGGTCGGGGCGGGTGGGACGCCGCGTTGTGGAACGGTCCGGGTGGACGGGGAGGTACGGGAGGGTGGAGCGGTCCGAACGGGCCGGCCGGCCGGCCCGTATGGCCCGGCCGGGCTGGGTCTCCTCCTGCGAGGTCGGGCGCGGGCCGGGATCCGGCGCCCCGGCGGGCGCGGCGCCGGCTTCGGGGACGGGCGGCTCCACGGCGGGCGGGAGGGAGTCCAGGAGCCGCTTTCTCACCTCGGCGGTGAGAGGCGCGATCCGCGGATTGGAGATCATCTGCGGGACCGTGTAGCGGATGTTGATCGGCCGCGTGCACACGGAGCATGTGATCATGTGGGACAGCAGGTCCGTGCGGGCACTGTCGAACTCGGCGGGGGGAAGCGTCCGCTGTTCCCCCGCATCGCTGTCCTCGCCGTCCTCGCCGGGCCCGCTGAGGCCGCCGGGGAACAGGGCGTCGACCAGCGGGGAGAGCTCCGGGCAGGTGTGACGGCCGTGTTCGATGGCGTCCAGCCCGCTCACGAGCGTCTCGATCAGGTCCTGGGTGCGCGTCACGAGCCTGCCGACCTCCTCCACCGGCATCGCCAGCATGTGGGAGAGATCCAGGGTGGCCAGCTCGTGGCGGTACATCAGCCGGAGCGCCTCGGTGCCCAGCGGGTCGACGATCGTCCAGACGCGTTCGATCAGCCGGGCGTCCGGCATGCCCGGCCCGGCTTCCGGGACGTACTGCTCCCGGTAGCCGGGGGCGGCACGACAGTTGCGCCGCAGTACGGCCAGCAACCGCCCCCGGGGTGTGAGGCCCTTGGCCGCCGGCTGGGCCTGGCAGGCCGCCAGCGCGGAGGCGACCGCCGCCGGCACCCGGTCAGGGGCGAGGTGGTAGGCGGCGTAGTCCATCAGGTGCGCGCCGTGCTCGCCCACCCAGGCCGCCCCCTGGCCGGGACCGAGCACGACACGCCCAGCTCCGGAGGAGCTGCTCATTGGTCGTTGTATCCGAACGGGTCGGGCTCTACCTGGCCGGTGTCCGGCTGGATCTGGTCGGTGTCAGGTTGGGTCTGGCGGGTGTCGGGCTGGATCTGGCCGGTGTCAGGTTGGGGCTGGCGGGTGCCGGGCTGGACCTGGCGGGTGTCGGGCTGGACCTGGTTGGTGTCCGGCTGGACCTGGCGGGTGCCGGGCTGGACCTGGCCGGTGTCGGGCTCGACCTGGCTGGTTCCTGCCGGGGCGGGCGGCAGGGTGGAGGGGTCGGTCACCACGAGTTCCAGGTTCCGCTCGGGCAGTCCGGTGAACTTGGTCCAGTTGCTGACCTCCCCGGGCGACGGCTCCGCGTAGAGCCAGCGGATGAAGGCGGGCCACTGGCACGAGTCGCGGGGGATGGACGGGCTGCCGCTCTGGGGCGAATCCAGCTTCTGGAGCTTCTGGAGCTCGGCGGCCGAGTAGTTCCGGCACGGGGGAGTGCCCGGCGGGGCGATGTTGAGGTCCCACACGCCGTTCTCATCCGTGTAGCGCATGTTCTTGTCCAGCCCCAGGGCCTCCTGGGCCCGCCGCAGCAGCTCCGGGTCCTGGAAGATCGGCAGGGAGGCGCCGTTCTCGGTGATCTCTCCGTTCGGAGAGGACGGCTGGGCGGTCCGCAGCACGGTTCCGTCGGGAGTCCGGGTCGGGTTCTGGTCCGGCGAGGGAAGCTGTGTGTCCGGGTCCGGAGTGGGGAGCTGTGCGTCCGGGGAGGGCGTGACCGGGCTTGAGGGCTGGGCCGGCTGGAGGGTGCTCGAAGGGGCGGGAGTCCTCGGACGGCGGGAGTTCCTGTGGGTGTGCGAGGGGCCCGGGGTCGCCGTCGGCCGGCTCGGCTCCGCGGTGCCCGGAGGCGTGGGCGTCGCCGTGTTCGGAGAGGGCGTGGGCTGGACGGTGCTGGGGGACGCCTCCGGCCGGGAGGTCGCCGAAGGCGACGCGGACTTGGGAGTCGGCTCCTTCGGAGCGGTGTTGACGTCACGCTTCTTCTCGGTCGGCTCCGCGGGCTTCTCGACCAGGCTGCCGCTCTCCGAGATGTCGCCGGCGATCTTCTTCGTCTGCGTCGGGGAGGGCTGGGAGCGGATCGGTCTCGCGGGAGGTGGTTGCGCCGCCGTACGGCGGGGGGCCGGATCGGGCTGCGCCGCCGTACGGCGGGTGTCCGGGGCGGGTTGCGCCGCCGTCGAACGGCGGGGTTCCGGAGCCGAGGAGGCCTTCTTGGGCGGTGCCGACCCCGTGCTCCTGGGGTTTCCCGGCCGCTGCAGGGGGGCGGCGGCGCCGGCCAGGACCGCGGGAAGGTCGACGCATCCCGCCGCGCCGCCGCCGCCGACCGCCCGCCCGTCGGCGGTGGCGGTCAGGCAGAGCCGGGGGTCCTTGGACTTCTTCTTCGCGATCGTGCTGCCCTCGTCCGCGCCGGAGAGAGGGACGCCCTGATCCCTGTCGGCCGCCCCTTGGGACTTCCACGCCCGCTCGCCGTCGGCCAGGTGGTAGGTGCCCGCCGCCAGACGCAGCACCTGCCCCTCACCGGGATGGGAACGGGCGGCGATGACGGTTCCCAGCCCGGCGCCGGCCCCGAACACGCCGATTGCGATGCTTACAGTGATCACCGTCGCGCGTGAGGCCTTACGTGAGGGTGTCATCATGGATGTTCCTCTTCTTCCAGGGGGGTGTCAGTCGCCGTGGCTCTCCAGGACATCGCTCCACTCACCCAGCACGCGGACGGGCTCAGTGGAACCGGCGGGGGGGACATGGGCTACGTACATGCGTCCGTAGGTCGCGCTCACCGAGTGGGTGAAGGACCTGTTCTCGGTGCGGACGGCGGCCGAACCCTTCAGGGTGACCTTCGCACCCACGCGCTGAGCCTTGCGCGCGTCGGTCGAGCGGGCGGCATACCAGACCAGTGCGCCCCCGTCACTGGTCCTCAGCGCGCGCACCGGGCCCTCCGGCACATAGGAGAGCTTGAGGGTCCAGCCGGCCTCCTCCAGCTGGGCGCGCTCCTGCTGCCAGAACGTCACGGTGTCGCTCGTCCACGGCCCGTCGGCGAACGCCGGGTCCAGCTCGGCGTTCTCCATGCTCGCCAGGTGGGCACGGGCGATCTGGCGCGGGGTCGCGAGCAGCCCGGGGGCGTTCTCGGGCAGGCTCGTGGCGTAGCCGTCGGAGTCGGTTGCGATCTTGGGGAACCGGGCGGGAGTGGCTCGCGTGTCGGCCGCGGAGGCCACCAGCCGCCATCCGGCGGGGGTGGAGCTCATCACGTCGGTGATCCGGGCGACGCCCGGATCGTAGGAGACCGCCACGAACCAGTCGGGGCTGCCCTCGACATGGCGGGGAACCCACACCTGCGGGTTGGGCCATATCCCCGACGCCACCGACGTGCCCTCCAGCCGGGCGGTCTTGAAGCTCGCCCGTGTCATCTCCAGCGCCAGCCCGTGTTCCAGTTTCCCCATCGCGCCGTGGTTCAGCGCGGCCTGAGCGGCTGACAGGCCTCGCTGGTAGTTGCCGTGGATGCGGTACACCTGCTTGACGGAGAGCTGGGACGCGCGGGCGCGGGTTCGGGCCGAGGGGCCGACGGAGGGGCCGACGGAGGGAGGGACCGTGACCCTGACCCTCGCCCCGTCCGTGGAGGCCTCCTTCGCCTGGGAGGACGGTCCGGCCGTGCCCCTGCCGTCCGGCGGGGATGGGGCAGGCGTGGCCCTGGCTCCGGGGGCCGGGA
>NZ_NGFP01000042.1 GCF_002149035.1 Streptosporangium minutum | reverse complement strand
GGGGTGGACTGGGTCTCGATGGCGGAGCTCTCCGAGCCGGGGCGGTACGCCGGCGGGGCGTCGGCGCGATGGTGACGGCGCTGCCGGGCCTGAGCCCGGCGCAGGAGGACGGCGTCCGGGAGGCGCTGCGCGCCGCGGGGTGCCGCAGCGGCCTGCGCTTCGCCGCCTACCTCGGCCCGGCCGTCGGCCCGCGCCGTCATTTCTCCGAACGGCTGCACGCCGCGCTGGGGGAGGAGGCGGCCAGGGCCGTGCTCGTCTTCGTGGATCCGGGAGACAGGGCCGTGGAGATCGTCACGGGCCCCCACGCCAGACGTAGGCTTCCTGACAGGGAGTGCCGCCTGGCCGCGATGTCGATGGCGGCCGCCTTCGGCGAGGGAGACCTGGCCGACGGGCTCGTCGCCGGACTGGGGCTGCTCGCGGATCTGGCTTCCCGCCGTAGGTGATCTTCTCTCATAATCGGGTGGTGCTGGAGATCGTGGGTGACACGCCGGCGGGTCACGTCTCGGGGGGAGACACGGTGCGGCAGGAGCGGGACGAGGCCCTCGGCTACATCACGACGGTCCTCGCCGATGTGCGCGCCGACATCGGCAGGGCCGACCGCAGGGCCGTCGCCCTGCTGGTGGCGGCCGTCCTCGGCGGGCTGCTGGGCAACGGCTGGCGGCCGGAGGCGCTGCCGAGCCAGGTGGAGTGGCTCTGGTGGACCGGCGTCTTCTTCTGCGCGATGGGAGTCCTGATGCTCGCCGGCGCGCTCTACCCCCGTAGCGCGCGGCTCGCCGGGCAGACGGTGGAGCGCCGCCGCTCCTACGCCGGCCTCGCGCATGCCGAGAGCCCGCATGACGGCGACTCCCCGGTCGAGGACTCCCGCGCCGGCGCCTTCGCCCGCAGCGCGCTCGCGGACCTGAGGGCCCGCATGGCGAGCCAGGACACCCGGGTCCGGGCCGACGAGCTCGTGCGGGGGATCAGGAGGCTCAGCGCCCTCGCCGACGCCAAGAGGCGCTACGTCCGGAGGGGGACGATCCTGCTGGTGGTCTCCGTCATCTGCTGCGCGCTGTCGGTGATCGTCGGCCAGGCCATCACGTCGTGGGACTTCTTCGGCAGGCCCATGGCCCCGGCGGTCCAGCCGACGCCCGCAGCGGGCCACTGCGCCCCGTCCGCGGCCTGCGACGCCCCCTCCTGAGCCTCGGCGGACCTTCCGAGTCCCGGCGGACCCCTGTTCTGAGCCCGCGGCGGCCC
Source organism: Streptosporangium minutum (assembly GCF_002149035.1). Classification (GTDB taxonomy): domain Bacteria; phylum Actinomycetota; class Actinomycetes; order Streptosporangiales; family Streptosporangiaceae; genus Streptosporangium; species Streptosporangium minutum. The sequence goes on along the minus strand of NZ_NGFP01000042.1, from coordinate 42,312 downwards.
CTTCCGAGCCCCGGCGGACCCCTGTCCTGAGCCGGCGGCGGAGCGTTGCGAGCCTCGGCGGATCCTCCACCCCGGAGCCCGCGGCGGGTCCTCCCCAGCCTCGGCGGACCTCCCGGTCAGCGCCGCAGGAGCTTCACCAGATGGGTGGTGATGTCGGTCAGCAGCGTCGAAGGGGGCACGGGCGCGGCGGCGACGGCGGAGAACAGGCTGGGCAGGCCCGGCAGGGGGAAGCCGTCCTCCCTGGTGGCCTCGTCGCCCACCTCGTTCTTGCTGAGGATCGCCCGGCTGCGCTGCCAGGCCTCAAGGACCTCCTCGGGGGAGGGCACGCCGAACCCGTGGCCCACCGGGGCCGCGTGGCGCAGCCGTACCAGGGGGGTGTCGGCGAAGGTCAGCGCCACCCGGGCGCGCGTGGCGAGGTCCTCGCGGCGCTCCGGGGCCACCCAGTCCATCGCGGTGCAGGGGGTGCGGCAGCCGGCCACGCAGGTGGCGAGCGCGCCCGCCACCTGGCTGTGCTGCCGGTCGAAGTAGGCCCGCCAGCCCTCGGCCGGCTCCCCGGCCACCCGCAGGGTCCGGTTGACGGCCGACTGCTCCGACTTGGTGTGGTCGCACTCACGGTCGCCGATCACGCCGAACCTGCTGCCCTCCGCGCTGAGGCCCTGAGGCCAGCGCGCCGGGTCGCCGGCGTTGCCCAGCAGCGGCTCGAAGGCGAGCAGCGGCAGATACTCGCTGGCGATGTGGATGGCGGCGACCATGGGGCTCAGCTCGCGCCGGTGCCACCGGACCGCGATCGTCTCCAGCAGCAGCCCGTAGGCGGGCCGCAGCGACTCCAGCGCGCCACGCGGCTGCTCCCGGGGGGTCTGCGGCATCGTGCACGCCCGGGCCCGGCGCCTCAGATCGTTGGGCACGGCCCGCGCCTCGGCGGCGAAGTCCTCCGCGTCGAGCGAGAGCAACCGCTGCCCGAACTCGCACACCGCCTCGATGTCACCCGCGTCCTCGACGACGTCCGAGGCCAGTGCTCCGAGGTCGGCGAAGGCGTATCTCCGCGCCAGGGAGACGAGTAGATCACGTGCCGATTCCACTTGATCACCTTCTCACGGCGTGCGGATGCTGGAGGACATTGTCTGTGCAAAGTGGGATTTCAATACGTTCCCGCAGGTAGAGCCTATTTTTACCATCATCTGGCCGTGGCAGCCGCATCGATCGCGACGTCCCGGGTGGCCGCCGGCAGTCCGGCGGCGGGGACGCGAAGACGCCCCCCGCCGCGATGGCGGGGGGCGTCAGGGATGGCCGGGTCAGGCCGTCCGGGTGTCCTTGGCCTGGGCGCGCAGGGCGCGGCTGATGCCGTCGGCGCCCTCCAGCAGGAGGCGCTTGAGGGCGTGCGGAGGCTGGTCGGCGGAGATGAAGTCCTGGGTCCTGGCGACGGTCTCCGGGGAGATGGCCAGGGCCGGGTAGCAGCCGTTGGCGAAGCTCTGGGCGCTGTCGAAGGTCCAGGTCTTCCAGATCCGGCCGATCTCCTCGAAGTACTTCGCGGCGTACGGCTCCAGCAGGTCCGGGTGCCGGGGGTCCATGAAGCCGATGACCGTCGAGCGGAGCAGGGCGCCGCTCAGCTTGCCCTCGGTGATCGTGCTCCAGGCCTTCGCCTTGCCCTCGGCCGTCGGGAGGGAGGCGCGGCAGAGCGCGGCGGAGCGCTCGCCGGTGGCGGTGGCGTCGCGCAGGAGCTCCTCGGCGATGTCCTCCTCGCCGAGCACGCCGCCGGAGACCAGGGCGTGGATCAGCGTCCAGCGCAGGTCGGTGTCCACGGTCAGCCCGTCGAGCGCGGTCGAGCCGTCCAGCAGGCCCTTGAGGAACGACAGGTCCCCGGCGGAGGTCGCCACGCCGGACAGCGCGTTGACGTAGGCGAGCTGGTGGTCGGAGCCGGCCTCGGCCCCGGCGACCAGGGAACGCAGGGAGGAGGCCAGCAGGGCCAGACCTTCGGCGCGCCAGGCCGGGTCGGCGTACTGCTGGACCGCCTGGCGGGCCTGGCGGAGCACCGTCTGCGTGACGGTGATGTCCTTGATCGACGCGATGCCGGAGACGACCAGGGCGACGTAGTCGCGGGTGGACATCTCCGCGTCACGGGTCATGTCCCAGGCGGCCGACCAGCACAGGGCGCGCGGCAGCGACTCGTTGAACCTGGCGATGCCGCCGTTCACCAGCGTCTGCAGCGAGCGCTCGTCGAGCCGGACCTTGGCGTAGGTCAGGTCGTCGTCGTTGATCAGGATCAGGTCCGGCTGGACCTCGCCGACCAGCTCGGCCACCGCCGTGCGCGCGCCGACCACGTCGAGCTCGACCCGCTTGGTGCGGACCAGCTCCTCGCCCCGCAGGGAGTACAGGCCGATGGCGACGCGGTGCGAGCGCAGCGTCGGGTAGTCGGCCGGGGCCTCCTGCAGCACCTCGAAGGAGAGGAAGCGGCCCTCGGGGTCGGTGGTGAACGACGGGCGCAGGGTGTTGACCCAGGAGGTCTCCAGCCACTCCTTGGACCAGGAGGACAGGTCGCGGCCCGAGGTGCGCTCCAGCGCGCCGAGCAGGTCCGCCAGCGTGGTGTTGCCCCACGCGTGCTCGTTGAAGTAGTCGCGGACGCCGGCCAGGAAGTTGTCCAGCCCCACGTAGGCGACGAGCTGCTTGAGCACCGAGGCGCCCTTGGCGTAGGTGATGCCGTCGAAGTTGACCTCGACCGCGTGCATGTCGACGATGTCGGCGGCGATCGGGTGGGTCGAGGGCAGCTGGTCCTGGCGGTAGGCCCAGGCCTTCTCCACGTTGGCGAAGGTCGTCCACGCGCCCTGGCCCCAGCGGGTGGCCTCGGCCTGGCAGAGCACCGAGGCGTAGGTGGCGAACGACTCGTTCAGCCACAGGTCGTCCCACCAGCGCATGGTGACCAGGTCGCCGAACCACATGTGCGCCATCTCGTGCAGGATCGTCTCGGCGCGGCGCTCGATGATCGCGTCGGTGACGCGGGAGCGGAAGACGTAGTCCTCCAGGAAGGTCACGCAGCCGGCGTTCTCCATCGCGCCCGCGTTGAACTCGGGCACGAAGAGCTGGTCGTACTTCCCGAACGGGTAGCGGACGCCGAAGACCTTGTGGAAGAAGTCGAACCCCTGCCGGGTGATCTCGAAGAGGTTGTCGGCGTCGAGGTGCTCGGCGAGCGAGGCCCGGCAGTACAGGCCCAGCGGGATGCCGTCGTGCTCGGAGGTCACCTTGTGGTACGGCCCGGCGCACAGGGCGGTGATGTAGGTGGACATCACCGGGGTGGCGGGGAAGTGCCAGCGTCTGGCGGCCTGGAGCGCGCCGTGGCGGCCGCGGTGCTCCTGGAGCTCCTCGGCGGAGTCGGGCGCCGCGTTGGAGATGACCTCCCAGTAGGAGGGCGCGAGCACGGTCAGCTCGAAGGTGGCCTTCAGGTCGGGCTGGTCGAAACAGGCGTACATCCGGTGGGCGTCGGCCGTCTCGAACTGGCTGTGGAGGTAGACGCTCTTGTCGACCGGGTCGACGAAGCGGTGCAGGCCCTCGCCGGTGCGTGTGTAGGAGCAGTCGGCGTCGACGCGCAGCTCGTTGGTCTCGGCCAGGGCGGGCAGCGGAAGCCGCCCGGTCTCCGGGTCGTAGCCGCTCACGTCGAGCTCGGTGCCGTTCAGCACGGCCCTGCGCACCTTCGCGTCGGCCAGGTCGATGAACGTCTCCGCACCCGCCTGGGCGCTGGTGAACCGGACCGTGGTGACGCTCTCGAAACGCTCCTCGCCCTCCGTCAGGTCGAGCTCCACCGCATATGACTGCACACTGAGCAGACGTGCGCGCTCGCGGGCTTCGTCACGGGTCAGATTGCCTGCCACTACCGCTCCCTCGTCACAACTTCCCCCGCTCCGTTGCGCAGGGATCCCTGAATCCTGCCATGTGAGACAGAAGATCGCCGCCCCGGATGCCGGGGGACGGGCCGCCCGCTCCATCCGAGGATAAAGCCGCTAGTCAACGTGGTAATCCCCACGCGGAATAGGAAACTCGGCCTCCTGGGTTGTCGTTATGCGAAGAAGCTTCACGATCAGAAAGCTGAGAGATGACTGAGCGCACCCCGGTGGACCTCTGGTTCGACCCCTTCTGCCCGTACGCGTGGATGACCTCCCGATGGCTGCTGGAAGTGGAGAAGATCCGGCCGATCGAGCCGCGCTGGCACATCATGAGCCTCAACGTGCTCAACGAGGGCAAGGATGTGCCCGACAAGTACCGCGAGCAGATCGCCAAGGCCATCGGCCCGGTCCGGGTGGTCGCCGCCGTGCAGGAGAAGTACGACTCCGAGACGGTCGGCCGGCTCTACACCGAGCTCGGCACCCGCTTCCACAACCAGGGCAGGCTCAAGGAGCTCGACAGGCTCCGCGAGACCGTCGAGGAGGCGCTGGAGGCCGCGGGGCTCGACCCGGCGTTCGCCGACGCGATGGACTCGGAGGAGTTCGACGAGGCTCTGCGCGCCTCGCACAACGACGGCATCGACCGGGTCGGCCAGGAGGTCGGCACCCCGGTGATCGCGGTGGAGGGCGTCGCCTTCTTCGGCCCGGTCGTCTCGCCCGCGCCCAAGGGCGAGGAGGCGGGCAAGCTCTGGGACGGCGTCCGCCTGGTGGCCGGCATCGACGGCTTCTTCGAGATCAAGCGCTCCCGTACCCGGGGGCCGATCTTCGAGTGACCGCCGGACCCGCCCTGCCACCTGCGCGTCCGAGCGGGGCGGGACTGGTGTGCGAGGCGTGCGGGGGATCCGGCGGGGCCGTCCTCCGCGCGCCGTCGCGTGACCGAGACTCCCGCCGGGCATAACCTCTCCTCGCTTATCCGGATATTACGAGTTTTTAAGTATCTAGGTAATTCGCCGTTTATGAGCGTGCTTCGTCGTACCCTCCTCACAGAGGGCGGCCGAGGGCCCGCCGCAGCGAGGACGGCATACGCCTAAATTGCGATCTTCATGCGGTTGGGCAGGTATCCCGTGACCTGCCGGGCTCTCGCCTTATGACGGTCCGCACGCAAGGATGAGAGTCATGCGTCATCTTTATCTGAACGGAGCATGGCGGGCGTCGGCGTCCGGCGAGAGCGTCGACGTCGTCAACCCCGCGACCGAGGAGACAGTCGACAGGGTGCCCGCCGGGTCGCCCGCCGACGTCGAGATCGCCGTGGCCGCCGCCCGCGCGGCCCTGCCCTCGTGGTCGAGTACGGCCGCCGCCGAACGAGGCAAGATCCTCTCCGCGGCGGCCGAGCTGATACGAGAACGCTCCGATCAGATAGCCCGGATCATCACCACGGACATGGGCGCGCCCTACAACGTGGCGATGAAGGTGCAGACGCTGATGCCGGCCGGGGTGCTGGCCTCTTACGGCCAGCTCGCCGAGACCTACGACTTCGAGGGCGGCAGGGTCGGCAACTCCCGCATCTTCCGGGAGCCGGTCGGCGTGGTCGCCGCCATCACGCCGTGGAACTACCCCCTCCACCAGATCGTGTGCAAGGTGGGCCCGGCGCTCGCCGCCGGCTGCACGGTGGTGCTCAAGCCCAGCGAGGTGGCGCCGCTGGCGGCCTTCGCGCTGGCCGGGATCTTCGACGAGGTCGGGCTGCCCGCCGGGGTGTTCAACATGGTGAGCGGCTACGGCCCGGTGGTGGGCGAGGCCCTGGTCACCCATCCCGACGTGGACATGGTGTCGTTCACCGGCTCCACCAGGGCGGGGCGGCGGGTCGCCTCGCTCGCCGCCGAGACGGTCAAGCGGGTGGCCCTGGAGCTGGGCGGCAAGTCGGCCAGCGTGGTGCTGCCGGACGCCGATCTGGCCGCGGCGACCAAGGTGACGGTGGCCAACGCCTTCCTCAACTCGGGCCAGACCTGCTCGGCCTGGACCCGCATGATCGTCCACCGCGACCAGTACGACGACGCCGTCGGGCTCGCCGTGGCGGCCGCGAGGAAGTACACCGTCGGCGACCCCTTCGACGAGCTCACCCGCCTCGGCCCGCTGGTCTCCGCGGCCCAGCGCGACCGGGTCGTCCACTACATCAACCGAGGGCAGGAGGAGGGCGCCCGGCTGGTCGCCGGAGGCACCGACCGGCCCCTGGAGCGGGGCTTCTACGTGGAGCCCACGGTGTTCGCCGGGGTGGAGCCGGGCATGGTGATCGAGCAGGAGGAGATCTTCGGCCCGGTCCTGACGATCATCCCCTACACCCGTGGCGAGGACGAGGCCGTGGCCATCGCCAACGGCACGCCGTACGGCCTGGCGGGCGCGGTGTGGGCGGGTAGCGAGGAGCACGCGGTCTCCGTCGCGCGGCGGCTGCGCACCGGCCAGGTGGCCGTCAACGGCGGCCAGTTCAACCCGCGGGCCCCCTTCGGCGGGTACAAGCAGTCCGGGCTGGGGCGCGAGCTGGGCGAGTTCGGCCTTGAGGAGTATCTGGAGATCAAGTCGGTCCAGCTCTGACCTCCCGCGGGACGTCTCCCCCGGGGGCGTCCCGCGGAGCCGGGGACGGGCCCGCGCCCATGGCTGTTTTCTCCGTGATCGTCCGGCAGTGTTCTCCGGAATCACCGCCCGGCGATAACGGAGGTCGCCGGGGCGGCGTTCCGCGAAATCACCGGCCGCTGTTCTCCGAAATTGCCGATCAGCCCGAAAAGGGTTGTCATCGGCGGATCTTCTGGGTAAACCCGCCTTAAGGGAACCTTCGCCCTTCCGAAAGGCGACGAATGAAACTGGGCACCAAGCGTCTGAGCGCGTTCGACCTGGTGATAGCCGTGGGAGGACTGGCGCTGGTGCTGCTCGCCGCGCAGAACCTCGGATCGGCCCTGGCCGCGCTGCGGGGCGAGGGCGCCTGGGGGACGTTCACCGCCCACCGGGTCGAGTGCGTCCAGCACCCCGGCCACGAGCAGTGCACCTGGCTGGGGGAGTTCCGGGCGGGCGGGCAGGTACGCCCGGAGGTCGCGTTCTACGGCGCGGACCGGGAGGCGTTCGTCCCCGGCCAGACGTCGCGGGCCTTCGACACCGGCCGCCGGGGCCATGTCTACGGCCCCGGCGGCTCCAACGAGTGGATCATGGTCGCGCTGCTCCTCGTGGCCGGTCTCGGCCTGGCCGCCAGGCCGGTGATACGCCTGCGGCGCGGCACGGCCCGGACCGCCGAGACCGCCGGAGCCCCCAGGGCCCCCGGAGACTGACGGCGCGGAGCCCGGCCGGCTCGATCACGGAGCCTGGAGGAGGACCTTCCTGGCGGCGTCCTTGGCGAGGCGGTCGACGTAGAGCATCCCCTCGAGATGGTCGGTCTCGTGCTGGAAACAGCGCGCGAGCAGGCCGCGGGCCTTGATCTGGACCGGCCGGCCCAGGCGGTCGAGACCGCGGACCGTGACCCCGGCGGCCCGGGGCGTCCTGGCGTAGATCGGAGTGCCGGTCTCACGGCCCGGGACCGACAGGCAGCCCTCCTCGTCGAGGACCTCCGCGTCGTCGTCGACCGTCAGCACGGGATTGATCAGATGGCCCTTGCGGTTGCTGCAGTCGTAGACGAAGACCCGCTTCGACACGCCGATCTGCGGACCGGCCAGGCCGACGCCCTGTGCGGCGTACATGGCGTCGAACATCTCGTCGATCAGGCGGCGCAGATCACGGTCGAAGTCGACGACCGGCTCGGCCGGCGTGCGCAGGACCGGATCCCCGACCACTCGGATGTCACGCATCGGGACTCTCTCTTGTAAGGGTTCGAATAGCAGAGCGGTCGTTACTCTAGTCGGGGTGGGGGTCGAGCCGGCCACCCACACCTGCGAAACTGGGCGGGTGCGCGTCTACATCGGTGCCGACCATGCCGGCTATGAGCTCAAGAACCACGTCGTCTCCTGGCTGAAGGAGCACGGCCACGAGGTCACGGACTGCGGTCCGTTCGTATACGACCCGGAGGACGACTACCCGCCGTTCGTGCTGCGTGCGGCCGAGGGCGTCGCGGAGGACCCCGGGAGCCTGGGGATCGTCATCGGCGGCTCGGGCAACGGCGAGCAGATCGCGGCCAACAAGGTGCGCGGCATCCGCGCCGCCCTGGCCTGGAGCGAGGACACCGCCAAGCTCGCCCGCGAGCACAACAACGCCAACGTGGTCAGCCTGGGGTCGCGGATGCACACCCAGGAGGAGGCGACCCGGTTCGTCGAGCTCTTCCTGGGCACCGCCTACTCGGGCGCCGAGCGGCACAACCGCCGGATCGCGCAGCTCACCTCGTACGAGACCATCGGCCAGCTGCCGTCGCTGCCGTAGACCCCGCCCGACCGGCCCGGTCCCTTCCACAGGGGCCGGGTGCGCCTGCCCGCGCGCCACGGGCGGGCAGGCGCCTCATCTGCGACGCGGCGGTTCTTTGCGTGCCGGTTCCTTGCGCGGCGTCTCGTCGCGGAGAGGCCGCCGGTCCGCGGCCTCCTGCTGCTCCTGCGCGGGCCGGGAGACGTCCCGGGCCCGCATCGCGGTGATCGCGCTGATCTGCAAGCTCTGCAGTGCCATGCGGTCACCCTAACCCGCGCGACCGGACGGATCAGAAGATCAGACCGGCCCAGGGGGCGGGCTCCCACGACATCGCGACCGACAGCTCCCGTACGGCTCCCGCCCGAGACTCGTGCACCACCCCCGCCGCCTGCAGGGCCGCCAGCGGGCGGCCGCCCAGGTAGGCCGCGCCCAGCACGGTGACCGGAAGCGTCAGGTCAGCCGGGTCCTCGGTGGGCACGCACCGGGCGCCGGAGGCATCGGCCGTCAGCCGCCAGCGGCGGGCGTTCCACGGGCAGACGGCGTCCTCGACCTCGATGGCCACGTCCACCGGCGCCGAGTAGCGGCGCGCGGGCAGCGCCCGCTCGACGTCCACCAGGCGGATCCACAGGTCGTCCAGCCACCCCGCGTTGAGCTGGCGCGGCTCGGCCAGCAGGTGGATCAGCGGGTCGTCGACCGGCCGCTGCCAGGCCGAGACCCGCGTGACCAGGTCCCGCTCCAGAACGTGCCGCCAGAGCAGCGCGTAGGCGGCCGGGTCCAGGCCGAACAGCTCCTTGAGCCGCAGCTCGCCGTCCGGCACGTCGTGCTGGGTGAAATTCGGCTTGATCCGGAAGAGCGCGTAGCCGCGAGGGCCCCCGTCGTCCTCGACGACCACGGCGCGCAGCGGCCCGGCGCCTCCCTGATCGACCTCGTGGTCCGACAGCACCGCGTCCCAGCGCGCGGGCGTGCGGGCGTAGAGCCCCGGGCGGCTGTCGAGCACGGCCTCGAAGACCTTCTCGAAGACGGCCCTGGCCTCGGTGGGGGCGACGATGCGCAGCCGCAGCGCGGGGTCGGTCGGGGCGTGCCGGGCCAGGGCCGGACCGCGCTTGGTGATGTTGAAGAAGAGGTTGTCGGCGGCCCTGCCGTACCCGAAGCGTCCGTAGATCGCCGCCTCCGAGGCGTACAGCGCGGCGACCGCCTCGCCCCGCTCGTGGAGGTCGGTGAGCTGGCGGGTCATCAGCGTGGACAGGATGCCCCTGCGGCGGTGCGAGGGCAGCACGCCGACCGAGGTGACGCCGCCGACCGGGATCGGCCCGCCGGGCACCGTCATGGTGAAACTGCACACGGAGGTGACGCCCACGAGCAGGTCGCCTTCGAAGGCGCCCAGCGAGCGGTCGAACTCGGCGTTCCTCCTGAACAGCTCCGCCCGGTGCGGAGGGATGGCGTTGCCGAACGCCTCCTCGTCGAGCGTGATCCAGGCGGACCATTCTTTCTCGGCTATCGGACGCAGGCTAAGGCTCATTTTTCCTACGGTAGAGGGGGCAAACCGTTCCGGCCATTCAATATCCGCCCTTAATGATCAAGGCCATTGGTCAAGTGGGCTGCCCAAACGGGGGACGGGCAGATACAGTCGAACGCATCATGAGTTCTCGCCCGGTGCCGCTGATCCCTCCGGGGCTCCGCGCGTTCCTGGTGCGGGTGCCCCTTCTCGTGCCCATCGTACGGTTCCTGCGCCGCGGGCCGCTGGGCCGTGACCGCAACCTGCTCATCACGCTGATCGTGCTGACCGTGGTGCTCGCCGGCCTGGCCGCCCGGGTCTCCATGGAGTGGTTCTCCCCGGCGCTCATGATCCCGATCACTCTCGTCGGCGGCCTCCAGCTCCGGCTGCGGAGCCTGGCCAAGCTGCTGTGCGCGGTCGCGGCGGCCCTGCTCTACGTCGGCATCGCGCGCGGGGTGGGGCACATCGGCCCGGGCCTGCTGGTCACCTTCGGCTTCACCACCGTGCTGGCGGCGCTGATGGCCCGCACCCGGGGCAAGCTCGGCGTGCAGGGCCTGCGCGGCGACGCGATGCTGCTGGAGCTGCGCGACCGCCTCAAGAACCAGAGCGAGCTGCCCTCGCTGCCCAAGGACTGGGACTCCCGGGTGGTGCTCAAGCAGGCCGGCGGCTCCTCCTTCGGCGGTGACTTCCTGGTCTCCATGCGCGAGGGCGACACGGTGGAGCTCGCCCTCGTCGACGTGTCCGGCAAGGGCGTGGACGCGGGCACCAGGGCGCTGATGCTGTCGGGAACCTTCGGCGGCCTGCTCGGCTCGGTCGACGACTTCCTGCCCGCCTGCAACACCTACCTGCACCGCCAGCGTGAGGCCGAGGGTTTCGTCACGGCCGTCCACGTCCGGCTCAACCTCGTCACGGGCGAATACGTGATCACATCGGCCGGCCATCCGCCGGTGGTCAAGTTCGAGGCGGGCACCGGCACCTGGCGCGTCTCCCCGGCCAAGGGCGTGGTCCTGGGCATCGTCCCCGACCTGCACTGCGAGCCGGACCGGGGGACGCTCCGCAAGGGCGAGGCGCTCATGCTCTACACCGACGGGCTGATAGAGCAGCCCGGCCGCGACATCGACGCGGGCCTCGACCGGCTGCTCGGGGAGGCCGAGCGGCTGCTGCCCTCCGGGTTCCGCGACGGCGCCCGCAACCTGGTCACCTCGATGTCGGCGGGGCACAACGACGACTGCGCCCTGATCCTCATCTGGCGCCCCTGACGGCCCGGCGCCCGGACGATGTCACAGCCACCCGGAGTCGCTGGCGATCCGCACGGCGTCGAGGCGGTTGCGGGCATGGGTCTTGCACATGATCCTCGACATGTGGTTTCGGACCGTTCCCACGGACAGGAACAGCTGGTCGGCGATCTCGTCGGAGCGCGCCCCCTGGGCGGCCAGCCGGAGCACGTCCAGCTCCCGGCGGGTCAGCGGGTTCTCGGCCGACTCCAGGGCCGCCACCGCGAGCTCCGAGTCCACCGCCCGGCCGCCGGCCGCGACCCGCCGGACGCCGTCGACCAGCTGCTCGGGCCCCACGTCCAGGCTCATGAACCCCAGTGCCTGGACGGCGAAGGCGCGGCGCACCTGGCCGGGGTTGGGGTGACGGGACAGCAGGAGGACCCGGCAGTCGGGAGTGTTCTCGCGCAGCCGGAGCGCCGCGGTGAACCCGTCGACGTCGGGGAGATCCACGTCGATGACCGCCGTGTCGGGGCCGTGCCTCAGGACGGAGGGGACGACCTCTTCCCCGCTGCCCACGTCGGCGACGACCTTCAGGTCGGCCTCACAGTCCAGCGACGCCACCAGGCCTCGCCGGACCAGAGGGAGATGCTCGGCCACCAGGATCCCGATCAAAATTCTCCTCTCACTCTTCTTCTCGAAGGGTGATCGAATGATTGCTTACCGTCAACAAAGTGTCTCCATTCGACAAAGCTCGCGCAAGTGGCTTGATCTAGAAGGCCTGGTTTCAGGGGATCCTGACTCCGGATGGTTGGGCTAATCTCTTATGGGGCATTGTCGGTAAATCCGTGACCGGGGGTATGAACCTTGAGCTGGCTCTTCGTGATCGGGATCATCGTCTTCCTCCTGGGGCTGATGGTGTCGATCGGGCTGCACGAGATCGGTCACCTGCTGCCGGCGAAGCGGTTCGGCGTCAGGGTCACCCAGTACATGATCGGCTTCGGCCCGACCATGTGGTCGTGGCGCAGGGGCGAGACCGAGTACGGCGTGAAGTGGATCCCGTTCGGCGGCTACATCCGGATGATCGGCATGCTGCCGCCCCGGCCCACCGACGACCCCACCAAGCTGCGTTCGGCCGCCACCGGGCCGTGGCAGGGGCTGATCGAGAGCGCCCGCGAGGTCGCGCTGGAGGAGGTCCGGCCCGGGGACGAGAACCGGGTCTTCTACCGCAAGCCCTGGTGGCAGAAGGTCATCATCATGAGCGGCGGTCCGGCGATGAACTTCGTGCTGGCCTTCGTCCTCTTCGCCATCGTCATCATGGGCTTCGGCGTCCCGGTGCTCAAGCCGGTCGTGTCGGGGATGACCAAGTGCGTCATCCCCTACAGCGAGTCGCTGAAGCCGGGCCGCACGTGCACCGCGGCCGACCCGCCGACGCCGGCGGCGCAGGCGGGCATCAAGCCCGGCGACAAGATCGTCGCGTTCGGCGGCGTGCCGGTCTCCACCTGGGAGGAGGCCACCAAGAAGATCCGGGCCAACGGCGCCGGGCCCGTCACCATCGGCATCGTGCGGGACGGGAGGCCGCAGACGCTGAACGTCACCCTGATCTCCCAGGACCGCCCCGCGGTCGACGACCCCAAGAAGATCGAGAAGAACGTCGGCTTCCTCGGCGTCGCGCCCACGCAGGTCATGGAGAAGCAGAGCTTCGGCTACGTGGTCGGCCACATGGTGGAACTCACCGGCAGGGTCGCCGAGTCGCTGGTCAACCTGCCGGAGAAGATGGTCGGCGTCTGGAACGCCGCCTTCTCCGGTGAGGAACGCGACCCCAACGGCCCGGTCGGCGTGGTCGGCGCGGGCCGGATCGGCGGCGAGATCGCCGCCTCCGCCGCCCCCACCGAGAACAAGTTCGTCGCCCTGCTGAGCCTGCTGGCCGGGTTCAACCTGGCCATCGGCGTGTTCAATCTGATCCCCCTGCTGCCGCTCGACGGCGGTCACATCGCGGGCGGCCTCTGGGAGGGGCTCAAGCGGGCCTTCGCCCGGGTGACCCGCAGACCCGAGCCGGCGCACGTGGACATCGCCAAGGTGCTCCCGCTGACCTACGCCCTGGCCTTCACAATGATCATCCTGTTCGGCCTGCTCCTGTACGCGGACCTGGTGAACCCGGTCCGCCTCACCGGCTGATCGGCCGGGCCACGGCGGGCGCCGGGGCAGGCCTTACCCGCCGATAGGGTTGTTCCGTGAGGGACGGGACGCCAGGGGCGGCGATCGATGTGGCGCTGTTCCGGCTGCGACGGATCTGGGCGCGGCCGCTGCGCTCGCGCAAGATCGCAGACCCGCAACGGCCGGTGCAGCTGTCGAACGTGATGGTCGTGCACGCCGTGCACAAACTGAGCCTGGACGTGCCCGAGGTGACCGTCGGCGCCGTCGCCGAGCAGCTGGACGTGGATCCCTCCACGGCCAGCAGGCTCGTCAACGACGCGATCGGCGCGGGGTTCGTGGAGCGCGAGGAGTCCGAGGTGGACGCCCGGCGGGCCCGGCTGGTGCTCAGCGGGCGAGGGCGCCGGGTGCTGGAGGTGGTCGTCCACCACCGGCGGACCTACCTCGACGGGCTGATCGCCGACTGGGACGAGGCGGACCGTGAGACCTTCGCCCGGCTGCTCACCCGCTTCGCCGAGGCGGCCATGGCCCGCCCCGCCGACCTGGTCAACCTCGACCAGGTGATCGCCGAGGCGATCCAGGAGCCGACTACTCTCCGGTGACGCCGTCGAGCTGCTCGCGGATGATGTCGGCGTGGCCGTTGTGCCGGGCGTACTCCGCGTTCATGTGGATGAGGATCCAGCGCAGCGAGACGTCCTCCCCCCTGCGCTGCTGCTTGCCCAGGGTGTCCGGAGGCAGCCCCTCGGAGACCTCGCGGGCGTGGTCGATCTCGCCCTGCCAGCGGGCGAACGCCTCCTCGGCCGAGGCGGTGTCCACCAGGTCGAACTCCGCGTCGGGATGCAGGTCGGACCAGTAGATTCCCGGAGTGTTCTCGCCGTTGAGGATGTTGCGGAACCAGTAGCGCTCGACGTCGGTCATGTGGCGGACCAGACCCAGCAGGGAGAGCGTGGACGGCGCGGCCGCGCGCAGGCGGAGCTGCTCCTCCGACAGCCCGGCGCACTTCACGGCCAGGGTCTCCCGGTGCCAGTCCAGCCATGACCGGAGCATGGGGGTCTCGTCGGCGATATACGGGGGGTCTACACGGTTGTCGGTCATGGGGTCACATCTTGCCACTCCACCATGTCGCGTCGGCGACGGTGTCGAAACCGAGGGAGTCGTAGAGCGGCTTGCCGGCCGTCGCCGAGGTCAGGGTGACGGGACCACGCAGGTGTCCCAGGACCGCGTGCATGAGTGCCCGTCCGACCCCGCGGGAGCGGTGCTCGGGCAGAGTGGTCACCCAGTAGACCCCGCCGGCCGCGTCGTCGGTGACCGTCATGCACGCTCCGGCGGGCACCCCGTCCCGGGTGGCGAGGAACAGGTCGACCCCCTGACGCTCCAGCAGGCTCCGGGGGAACACCTCGCCCGGGCGGTACGGCTGGAAGCCCGGCAGCGGGAATCCGTCGACCACGATCCGTTCTGCGGTCTCCAGCCGCCCACCCGGCTCCAGCCGCTCGACCTCCACCGCCGTCGGCGCGGGGACCGGACCGGGTCGGCGGATCATGACGGGGAGCCGCCGGGGGCTCAGCCCCAGATCGCCGAGGCCGACCGAGCTGAACGGGTCCTCGACGACCACCCCGCCGGTTGATCGGCGCCGGACCAGCTCCGTCAGTTCGGCGAGATCGTCCGCGTCCGGCTCCGGGGAGAGGAGCAGGACACGCAGGCCACCGCGCTCGCCTCCGTCCACGCCGACGAAACCGGGGCGGGTGAGCAGTCCGCGTCCACGGGTCTGCGCGAGAGCCGTCCAGAAGGCGGCGGCGTTCCGGGTGGCCAGGTGGAGCGAGGCCATGCGCACGGCGGGGACGACATGTGCCGGTTCAGCGGTCATGGGGGCAACCCTACGAGGCGGCCGGACCTGCGCCGAGGTCCGACACCGCGCGCTGGGTCGAGAGCAGCCCGAGCGCAGGGCCTCGACCTGAAGAGGTTGTCGCCGGGGAGGACAGAGAGGATCCTCTCTGTCAGCGCGCGCCAGTCGGCCTCGGTGACAATCGCAGCGACAGGAACTCAGAATGCGAAAAGGGAACACGGCGAGCGGAGAGGCGTTCAGGGGTTCACCGTGACCTGTGACTGCCGGCACGGCACCCCGACCCGTAGTGGTCGCGGGACCTGCGGCCCGGACTACGAGCACGTCATCCAAAAAGTGTACGCACCATTGTGAGCCGGACAATTTGGAGACCGAGATGAATGACCTGGCCGGAGCCCGGCGGGTAGATGCGCGCGGCACCCGCTGGAGAACGTGCGCGATCGTGCTCGCCGTGCTCCTGGCCGTCTCCCTGGTCGCCGCTGGACTCGTGTGGAAGCGCGAGCGTGACAGGGGGTCGGCTCAGGAGCGTGTCGCACTGGCTCATGGGCTCGCGCTCCACGCCGCGGAACTACGTGACGCCGCCCCCGGCACGGCTCGGGACCTCGGCCTGGCCGCAGTCAAGATCCACTCTGACGGGCAGACCCGGGCGGGGCTGATCGACACGCTTGTCGGGGAACGCGGCGCCGAACTCACGCCGGACGCCTCCAGCGAGGTGGCGCTGAGCGGCGACGGGCGGATCGCCCTGACCGGTGCCGGCGACGAGGTGAGCGTATGGGACCTCACGACCTGGCTCGACCCCAAGGTCGTCGAGAAGTCCGATCGGATCGCCGCGTTGAAGGGCCACAAGGAGGACGTGGGCGCGGTGGCGCTGTCCTTCGACGGGCGGACCGCGCTGACCGGTGGCGACGAGGGCGTCACGATCGTGTGGGATCTCACCGATCCGGCCAAGCCGATCCGGACGGCCGCGTTGGCGGGCGGGAAGAACGCCGAGGACCTCGGCGGCGTGCGGGCGGCGTTGTCGCGCGACGGCCATACGGCGGTGATCGCCGACGACGACGGCGACGTGACCGTGTGGGATCTGACCGACCGGTCTCGTCCGGTGCGCCTGTCGGTGACGAGGGCGCCCACCTCCTCCGTCTTCCGCGACCTCGCTCTCAGCGCGGACGGCGGGGTCGCCGTCACCGTGGACAACGATGGGGCGGTGACGGTCTGGGACCTCGCCGACCCCTCGCGTCCGGCCAGGTCGGCCGACCGCGTCCTGCCCGCGAAGTCCGCGGAGATGGCGATGAGCGCGGACGGGCGCGCCGTCCTCGTCGGGAACGCGCATCGGGCCGGGCTCTGGAACCTCGCTGACCGGTCGCGCCCGGTCAGCACGGCTGTGTTCGACGTGCCCCTCGCCGACATGTACGACATGGCCTTGACCTCCGACGGGAAGACCGCCCTGCTCGCCGGACCGAGCGATTCCGCGATCCTCTGGGACCTCTCCGTCCCGTCCAGGCCGGCCCGGCTGGCCGCGTTGAAGGGATACGCGCGGGAGATCGATTCCGTGGCTCTCAGCGCCGATGGCGGCATCGCCCTGGCGGCCGGTCCCGGCGGGGTCTCCCTGTGGGATCTCAGGGGCCTCGCCGAGGTCGTCGCCGACCCTGAGCTGGCGGCCTGCCGCGGTAACCCCGGCGCGGAGATCGACAAGGCGGACTGGGCCCGCTACGCGGGCGGTGCGGACTGGTCGGACTACGGGGGAGAGGGCATGGACTTCCTTGCCGTCTGTTTGATCAACTCGGGCTCTGATGCCCTGTCCGCGAGCGTACGGCGGGGCGGTACGCAAAGTCCCACGTGACCGGGAGAGGTAGATATCTGCCAGATCTACGATGATCCGTTGGTGGCTGGGTGGCTCTTGAGGTAATCGCCCACCTGTTGGCTGGTAACCGCGCGGCACACCCGTCAACCCCGTGTCCGGCCATGTCGCTGACGGGTGCCACCGTTCGACGACGGGGCCGGGCGCCACCCGGTGATCGAGCAGCTCGGGAATGTCGGCGGCGGAGAACGCGTCATGTGTCCGGAGAGCCACCCGCGACGCGTTCACCGCAGGTCACCGCCCCAGCAGCTCAGTACATCGAGATGTGGACGTGGTCGAAGTGGTTGGCGGTGATGCCGCCGCGGTTGGACATCGGACGCCAGCCGGAGCCGGTGTCGATGCGCTGGCGCCAGATGACGTATTTGACGCCGAGGGCGGCCTTGTTCTTGATGGCCCAGGCGGCGATCTCGTCGCCGAGCTTGACGTGGGCGGCCGAGGGCATCGAGCCGCCGGTGCTCATCATGAAGTCGCAGGCGCGGCCGAGCGGGTGTTCGCCGCCGTCGTTCGCGGCGCGGTAGCAGCCGACCTGGTAGGGCAGGGGGAAGCGCTTCTTGATGGCTTCGCGCATGATCTGGGTGCGGTCGGTGATGTTGTCGGCGCCGGCGGGGAGCTGGGGGGCCCAGCTGCCGTCGGCGCGGCGGCCGGAGCCGGTGGGTACGAGCGCGTCGAGTTTCTTCTCGATGTCGCCGATCACCTGCTCGGCCTCCTCACGCTGGTTCTCCACCGCCGCCGCCTCCTCGCCGATCGTCTTGGTGAGCTGGGCGGCCTTGTCCGCCGCCTGCTTCCTGAGGTCCCGGCTCAGGGCGAAGCCCTGCAGGTAGCTGCTCTGCTGGGCGCTGAGCTGCTCCATGATCGTGGCACCGTCGAGGTTGGTGGAGAACAGCAGGGAGGGCAGGTCGCCGGAGTTGCTCTGGTAACGGAACTGGGCGAGGGCGTCGACCTGTTTCTCGGCCTCGGCGTAGCTCTCCTCGGCCTTGCGCAGGTCCGACTTGGCGACGTTCTCGGCGGCCCTGGCCTTCTTGAGGGATTCGCGCTTGGCCGCGTAGGCCTCGATGAGCTTGTCGACCTTCTTGTTCAGCTGGGCCAGCTCGGCGCGGAGCTGGGACTCCTTCGGTTTGGGGGCCGCGTTGCCCGCGGTCGCCGTGCCGAGGGTGAACGCCAGGGCCGAGACCATGGAAATGGTCAAAGCCGCATGGCGACGGAACGTGGGGGATAGAGCCGCCACGACTCTCCTCTCCTTCCGCCTACCGGGTTAGCTGACGGGTTCGGGCTGGAGGAAGCCCTTCCACCGAAGTGGTTCACCCCAAGTGCGGTGGGTCCCCGGCTCCCGGACGACGCGCCCGGAATTAGGCATATCGGACATTGGGTCCGATGTGTGAGGATAGTAGTGGTAAACCCAGGGTAACGCGACCCTAATCTGAGACTAATAAGTGATCATACTGTGACAACGGAACGTAAAAGGCGGGCCGCCTCCTCGGGCAGGACGTCGTTCACGAAAGCCCCCATGGCCGACTCCGATCCGGCGAGATACTTCAGCTTGTCCGGCGCCCGGCGGATGCTGAACAGCTCCAGGTGCGCGTACGACAGTTCCCGGCCGACGTTCACCGGCGCCTGGTGCCAGGCCGCGACGTACGGCATCGGCACGCCGAAGAGCCCGTCCAGGCGGCGGAGCACCTCCGTGTAGAGCGGTCCGAACGCCGCGCGCTCGGCGGGCTCCAGCCCGCCCAGGTCGGGGACCTGGCGGTGCGGGTAGAGGTGGACCTCCACGGGCCAGCGCGCCGCGGCGGGGACGAAGGCCGTCCAGTGCTCGTTCGAGGCGACCACGCGGATCCCGGCCTCCCGCTCGGCGGCCAGCACGTCGGCGAACAGGTTGCCCCCGGTCCGCTCCCGATGGCGCTCGGCCGCGCCCAGGGAGAGCCTGGTGCGCGGGGTCACGTAGGGATAGGCGTAGATCTGGCCGTGCGGGTGCGCCAGGGTGATGCCGATCTCCGCTCCCCGGTTCTCGAAGCAGAACACCTGCTCCACGCCGGGCATCGCGGACAGCTCCGCCGTACGGTCGATCCAGGCCTCCATGACCAGCTCGACCTGGCCGGCGGAGAGCTCGGAGAAGGACGAGCCGTGGTCGGAGGTGAAGCAGACCACCTCGCATCGCCCGACCCCCGGACGGACCTCGCTCAGCCCCCCCACCTGGTGGTGCTCGCCCGTCTGGGCGGAGAAGGAGGGGAAGCGGTTCTCGAAGACGACGACGTCGTAGGCGCTCGACGGGACCTCGGTCAGATTGCCGGGGGTCGACGGGCACAGCGGGCACTCGCTCGCCGGCGGCAGGAAGGTGCGACCCTGACGGTGCCCCGCCACCGCGATCCACTCCTCGGTGAGCGGGTCGTATCGCAGCTCGGAGGCCGGGGGGCGGGGTGGCAGGTCGCGCATGTCGGTCGCGCCGCGGTCGGCGTCGTCACGCCGGTCGAAGTAGAACAGTTCCCGGCCGTCGGCCAGGTGGGTGATCGTGCGCTTCATCGGCCCAGCGCCTCGCTCGCCGGCCGCGCCTCGGCGACGATCAGCTCGCCGACCTGGGCGGTGAGCTCGTCGCGGGCCTCGTCCGGCAGGCCGGAGTCGGTGATCACGACGTGGGCCTGGGACAGCCCGGCGATCGTGCTGATCCCGACCGTCCCCCACTTGGTGTGATCGGCGGGCACCACCAGGCGGTGCGCGGAGGCGACCAGCGCGCGGTTGGTCTCCGCCTCCAGCAGGTTGGGCGTGGTGAACCCGGCGCGGGCGTCCATCCCGTGCACGCCGAGGAACAGGGTGTCCACGTGGAGCCCGCGGACGGCCGCCACGGCGACCGGGCCGACCAGCGCGTCCGAGGGGGTCCGGACGCCGCCGGTCAGCACGACGGTGCGGTCGGCGCGGGGGGAGCGGTGGAAGACGTCGGCGATCCGGATCGAGTTGGTGATCACGGTCAGGTCGGGCACGTCGACCACGCAGTGGGCCAGCGTCCAGGTCGTGGTGCCGGCGGAGAGCGCGATGGCCGTGCCGGGCCGGACGAGCTGGGCGGCGTACTGGGCGATCGCCTCCTTCTCCGGCTGCTGGCGCATCGACTTGGCGGCGAATCCTGGCTCCTCGGTCGAGCCGGGGCCGGCGGCGGTGGCCCCGCCGTGGACCTTCTCCACCAGCCCGCGCTCGGCCAGCACCTCGAGGTCCCTGCGGATCGTCATGTCGGACACCCCGAGTTCGCGGACGAGGTCGGCGACCCTGACCCCGCCGCTGCCGCGCACCCGCTCCAGAATCGCCTGCTGCCGCTGTTGGGCGAGCATTGACCCACTCCTTAATCAAACAGATTCCACCAAATTATCACAGGAGATTTGGGTGAACGCTGTTGGATCCTGGTGAATAGCGGCTCACAGCCGCTCAAGCTCGGCGTGGATGTTCGCCCTGGCCGCTGCCTCCGGACCGGCGATCCGGAAGATCGTCGGCAGGTCGAGCAGCGAGCGCAGCACGGCTGCCCGACCGGCCCGGAAGGCGTCGTCCGGGACGAAGGAGTACTCCTGGCGCACGGCCGCCGCGTAGGCCGAGTAGATCTCGGGCGGGGCGGCCAGGATCGCCAGGTCGGCGTCGCACAGCACGGCGCCGTCCATGTCGTCCGGCGCGGGGTCGTGCGTCAGGGTGAGCCGCACCAGGCGGGCCACCGTGGCCACCGCCGCGGCGGGCAGACCCATCTCGGGCAGCATCCGCTCGGCCAGCCGGGCGCTGCGTTCCTCGTTGTCGCCGCGCCGCGGGTCGTAGACGGCGTCGTGGAACCAGGCCGCGAGCCGTACGAGGTCGGGAGCCGTCGCGTTCTCCGCCAGCGTGTCGATGTGGTCCAGTACGGCCTCCAGATGGTCGGCCGTGTGATATCTGCGGTGCGGCTCGCCGTACCGGGTGATCAGATCCCGCCCGAGGCTCTCGGCCTCGGGCCCGGCCAGCGACCGCCAGCGGTCCATCAGATTCGCGCTCATGCGGGGAGCCTAGAACCACGGCCGGCCGCCGTGCCGGCCGCCGCCGGACGGCTCGTCCCCCGTGTCCCGTACGGCGCGCCTCAGGCCTTGTACGGCACGCGTCAGGTCTTGTACGGCGCGCGTTCGAGGAGGAATGTGAAGGCCGGACCCGACGGAAGGGGTGCGGCATGGGCAGACGCGCGCGCAAGAGCCGGTCACGCAGGAAGCGCAGGGCCAACCACGGCAAACGGCCGACTGCCCGCTAGCTGCGGCGCCCCCACGAGGCGAGCAGCCTGGTCTGGGAATCGGTGTCCGAGGGCACCGGCTGTTGCTCTCCTATCACTCCCGCCTGGCGATAACCCTCCTCCGCGCCGGCGAACCAGGTCGCGCAGGCCTCGACCAGCTCGGGGTCGAGCCGCTCGTCGGCGCCGATCGCACGGGCCAGGTCCCAGGTGTGGATGAGCGCGTCGGCGAACAGCTCGGTGATGTACTCCTCGCCGGGCACGTCGCCGAACGACAGGTGGACGACGCATGTCAGGGAACGCTCGCCACCCGCCGCCTGGGCGGCGGCCACCGCCGAGGTGTCGAACGCCTTCAACGGGTCGTCGCCGAGCAGGTCGCCGTCGAGGGCGTCGCCGAGGTCCGGGACGCTCCGTCCGGCGAGCAGTTCCGGGGCCCAGCGGTTCTCCCCGACCACGTGGTTGACCAGGGCGCGCACGTCCCAGTCCACACACGGCGTCTTGTTCTCCCACTGGTCCGGTCGGATCTGGTGCACAAGAGCACCGAAGTCATCCAGGGTGCGTCGGTAGGCCTCACGTATGTCGATAGTCATCATGTCCTCCCGAGTCGTCATTTCGACCGTAACTCCTGAGGGGCACCCCGTCATCGGGCCCGTGGGGCATGACCGGCCGGGGCGCGGCACCCGACCACGGGGGTTCATCCGGTGGCCATCGCGGCGTCGGTCCGCCGAAGGGCCGGGTCGCGGGAGGAGGCGACGCTGCGGCGCGGTTGACGCTCTCCGTGAGAGTGTCACGCCATAGTGTCACCATGGCCGAAGTGTCCGGACCCGCGAGATCGTCGAGTGGCTTCAGGCTGTTGCTCGGGCTGGCCGCCGCGGTGGTGGCGCTGGCCGGGGTCAGGGCGGTGGCCGGCATCGCCGGCCCGGCCTTCCTGGCACTCACCCTCACCATCGCGGTGAGCCCGCTCAGGGTCTGGCTGCGCCGTCGCGGCGCGGCACCGTGGGTGCTGGTCGCGGTCCCGCTTCTCACCGTCCTGCTGCTGCTCGTCGCGCTGGTCGGCTCGCTGGTCGTCTCGGCGGCGCAGCTCGTGGCCCTGTTGCCCGCCTATGCCGCGCAGTACCAGCGGCTGCTGTCCTCGATCGCCCAGGGCATCGACCACCTCGGCATCACCCAGGAACAGGTCAGGTCGGCGCTGAGCAAGCTCGACCCCAGCTCGCTCATCGGACTGGTGCAGGGTTTCCTGGGAGGGCTGCTCAGCGTCGGCTCGGCCCTCATCCTGATCACGCTGCTGCTGTTCGGGATGAGCCTGGACGCCACCGTGACGCACGACGCGATCGGGTCGCTGAGGGCCTCGCGGCCCCACATGGTCCAGGCGCTGAGCGAGTTCGCCCACGGGACGTGCAACTATCTGATCGTCTCCACGGTCTTCGGGCTGATCGTGGCGGTGCTCGACACCATCGCCCTGTGGATCATGGGTGTGCCGCTGCCGCTGCTCTGGGGGCTGCTGGCGTTCATCACCAACTACATCCCCAACGTCGGGTTCGTCATCGGGGTCATCCCGCCCGCGCTGCTGGCGCTGCTGGACTCCGGGCCGAGCACGATGGTCGCCGTGGTGGTCGTCTACTCGGTGCTGAACTTCGTCATCCAGTCGGTGATCCAGCCCAAGTTCGTAGGGGAGTCGGCCGGTCTGTCCACCACGGTCACCATCCTGTCCCTGCTCGTGTGGGCCTACGTGCTCGGCGCCCTGGGGGCGATTCTGGCGGTGCCGCTCAGCGCCTTCGCCCGCGCGCTGCTGCTCGACTCCGATCCTGCGGCCCGCTGGGCCACCCCGCTGATCAGCGGCCGGCTCCCCGGCCGCCCTTGACGGACGCCGGAGCTCACCGGCCCGCCGGAGTGACGGAACAGGTGGTGTCGCCGGCGGGCAGGACGCCGTCGATCAGATAGCGGTTGACGGCTTTCTCGACGCAGGCGTTCCCGGGGGAGAAGAGTCCCCCGTACACGGTGTGGCGGAAGGCGCCACGCAAGGTGACCAGGCGGGAGCCGGTCAGGGCGCGGTGCGCGGCCTGCTGGCCCGGATAGGTGGCTGCCGGGTCGCCGGTGGCGCCCACCATCAGGACCGGGACGTCGTTGCGGACCCGGGTGGGGGGCTCGGCGGGAGTGGTCGGCCAGAACGAGCAAGGAGTGAGGTTGCGGGTCAGCGGGCCGAACAGGGGCTCGTCGGCGCGATGGGCCTGGATGTCGCGGTAGTAGGTCTCGGGGTCGCGGGAGGCGTCCCGGTCCGCGCACTGGATCGCGGTCTGGACGCTGGCGGATCCATCCGCGTCCGGGGACGACAGGCCGGTCAGGACCTGCTCCAGGACCGGGGTGGGGGTGACCGCGACGCCGCCGGCGGCGTCGCGGAGGACCTTGACGTCGGCGGCGAAGCTTGCGTACGCCTCGTCGCTGTCGCCGGCGGTGACGTTCCACAGGAGCTGGGGCAGGGTGCCGCTGTCGACGCGGTGGCGGCCGACCCGCAGCGGGCCGCGGGCGACGGCCCGGTTGATCCGGTCGACGGTGGCCAGGACCTCGGCGGGGGTGGCGCCCAGACGATGGCGGCCGTGGTGGCGGGCCGCCCAGGCCGCCCAGTCCTCCAGGACCGCGGTGGCGGCCGGTCCCGCCGTGCGTGTCAGGTCGGGGCCGAACAGGTCGGGGTTCAGGGCGCTGTCGAGAACGACCCGGTCGGCGCGGCGGGAGAACAGCTGCAGGTAGACCTCGCCCAGGTAGGTGCCGTAGGAGGAGCCGAGGTAGGACAGTTTCGGCTCGCCGAGGACGGCCCGGATCACGTCCATGTCCCGGGCGGTGTTGCGGGTGGAGGCGTGGGGCAGCACGTCCCGGTGAGCGGCGCAGCGGGCCGCCAGATCCTTGGCCAGCGCCACGCTCCGATCGAAGGTGCGCCGGTCCGATCCGGCGGAGCCGATGCCGACAGTGGGCCACTTGCAGTTCAGGGGGGTGCTGCGCCCGACGAAGCGGGGGTCCATCCCGATCAGGTCGTAGCGGGCCGCGACCGCGGGCTCGGCCTGCTTGACCTTGAGCGCGAGGTACGTCGCGGGAACGCCGGGGCCTCCGGGGTTGTACAGCAGCGCCCCCCGCCGGCGCCCGGGATCGGTGGCCTTCAGCCGGGACATCGCGACCTTGATGGTCCGCCCGCCCGGACGGCTGTAGTCCAGCGGCACGGTGACTTCGGCGCACTGGGCCTTCGCGTCGTCCAGTTCCTTGCCCATCGCGTCGTCCGGGCCGGTCTGGCAGCGATGCCAGGTGACCTCCTGCCGCTGGAACCGGGCCGCCCCGTCCTCCTGGGCACGGCCGCCGGCATCTGCCTGGGCCGTCCCGGACGCCGGCCGCACGCCGATCACGGCGGTGCCCGCCAGGGCCGCCATCACGACCCCGGCCACAGTCATCCTTCGTCCACGCATCGAATTCTCCTCTTGCCCTGTTTCTGGACACGACGGTTGCCTTGTTTCCGGACCTGACGGTCGTCCTGTTTCCGGACCTGACGGGTCCCGGCGGTTCCGGACCTGATGGGTCACGGCGGTTCCGGGCCCGACGGCACGGCGCGCGGGCGGCTCCCCGGCGGCCTGAACGGCCCGTGGAGATCACGGGCCGCACCGTCACGGGTACGAAGCTAGGCCGCACGGCCGGTCCGGCGCGTCAGTCCCCGGTCGGGGTTTCCGCGGCTGTGCGCGATCGCCGTGCGCTTTCGGGGGGCTGTCGGCCGCCCTACCTCTGACCAGCGGTTCCTTCGGGACGGAGCCGCGCCGGATATCCCATCCGGGGAATCCGTGTACGACTCCAGGCTGACGCGATCGCGGTCCGGCGGGCCTTCCGGTGAGCTCGCGGGAGGGCTCGCCGGTCATCTCGCGCGGGAGAGGACCCCGCCCTGCCGGTCGCCCGAAAGGCCGGGCCGGACGTGTCGTCCTCCAGCCGGAGCCGACTATGTTGGCGCCATGAACCGGGTCCCCACCCTTTTCGGCTCCGCACGGAGAGCGCGACCGGTACGGACCCTGCTGCGGTTGGGTGCGCGGCTCCCGCCGGTGGCGTTCGACGCCTCACTGGCGGCCGTGATCTTCCTTGGGAGCGTCGGCCTCACCGGCCAGGTCTACCGGGACCCTCCCGGAGCCCTGATCCTCCAGGCGGCCCTGTCGCTGCCCCTGGTGTGGCGGCGTCGCGCGCCCCTGGCGGTGTTCTTCGCGGTGGCCGCCGTGGCGTCCGTCCAGTGGCTCGCCGACGTCCAGTTGCTGACCGATGTGGCGCTGCTGGTGGCCCTGTACACGGTGGCCGCGCGTTCCACCTGGCACCGCACGCTCATGGCCGGGGCCGTCCTCGAAGCCGGCATCTTGCTGGCCTCCGCCCGCTGGGCGGCACCCGACGGGAGATTCCTCAGCTCAGCCGTCTTCCTGACCGCCGTGGCCGTCGCCGTCGCCGTCACCGGTACGAACGCGCGGATCCGGCGCGCCCACCTCGCTTCCCTGGAGGACCGCGCGGTCCGCCTGGAGCGCGAACGCGACCAGCGGGCCCGGCTCGCGGTGGCCGACGAACGGGCCCGTATCGCCCGAGAGATGCACGACATCGTCACCCACAACCTGTCCGTCATGGTCGCGCTCGCCGACGGCGCGGTCTTCGCGCAGCACCGCTCACCGGACAAGGCGACCACCGCCATGCACCAGATCTCCGGCACCGGGCGGCAGGCCCTCACCGACATGCAGCGCTCCCTCGGCGTCCTGCGGGCCGACGGACCGGACGCGCTGCGCCATCCGATGCCCGGCATCGCGCAGCTGGAGTCCCTCGCCGGCCAGATGCGCGCAGCCGGGCTGCCGACCCGCCTCGACCTGGAGGGCGATCCCATCCCCATCCCCGCCGCCGCACAGCTCACCGCCTACCGCCTGGTGCAGGAAGCCCTGACCAACGTCCTCAAGCACACGCCGCCCGGCACCCGCGCCGAGGTCCGGGTGCGCTGCTCGTCCGACGCCGTCACCATCGACGTCACCGACGACGGCCGCACCGCGCGGGCCCCCGGCCCACGCTCCGGACACGGCATCCCCGGCATGCGCGAACGCGCCGCCGCGTACGGCGGGACCCTGGACGCCGGCCCCCTTCCGGGCGGCGGCTGGCAGGTCTCGGCCACCCTCGACCTCGGCCCGGCCGGCGGCGACGCGTGACGATCCGCATCCTGCTCGCCGACGACGAACCCCTGCTCCGCATGGCGTTCACCATGGTCCTGGAAGCGCAGCCGGACATGGAAGTGGTCGGCGAGGCCGGGGACGGCGTCGAAGCCGTGCAGCTCGCACGGCGGTTCCGTCCCGACGTCGTCCTGATGGACGTACGCATGCCCGGCACCGACGGAATCGAGGCGACCGGCCGGATCGTCCGGCAGTGCCGGCAGACCCGGGTCCTCATCCTCACCACCTTCGACCTCGACGAGTACGCCTTCGCCGGTCTGAGGGCCGGAGCTTCCGGTTTCCTCCTCAAGAACGCCCTGCCCGAGGAACTGCTCGCGGCGATCCGGAACGTCGCCGCGGGCGACGCGGCGGTCTCGCCGCGGATCACCCGCCGCCTGCTGGAGAACTTCGCCCACCAGCTCCCCACCGGCGGCGTCCCGGCGAGCGACGAGCGCCTGGGACGGCTCACCCCCCGCGAGCGAGAGGTGCTCATCGAGGTGGCCCGCGGCCTGTCCAACACCGAGATCGCCGCCGGCCTGCACCTCGCGGAGGCCACGGTGAAGACGCATCTGGGCCGGATCCTGCTGAAGCTGGAGCTGCGCGACCGGGTGCAGGCCGTGGTCTTCGCCTACGAGGCCCGGCTCATCCGCCCGGCGTGAGGACGGCCGGGCCGCACCTGGACGCCCTCTGCCCCGAACGGCGTCCCTGCCCCGGGGCGCGAGGCCTTCTCCCGACCTCGCGCCCCGGGCCGGCGGGCCTCACGGCAGGCTCTGCTCCACCCAGACGACCTTGCCCTTGGGCGTCAGCCGGGAGCCCCACCGATGCGCGAGCCAGTTGATGAGGTGCAGCCCGCGGCCGGTGTCGTCCCCGCTGCCGGCCTCACGCATGACCGGCATCGCGAGGGAGCGGTCGGCCACCTCGCACACCAGCGTGGGACCGCGCAGCAGGCGCAGGCCGACCGTGCCCGAGCCGTGCTTGATGGCGTTGCTGACCAGCTCGCTGATCATGAGCTCGGTGGCGTCGGCGATCGAGTCCAGCCGCCACTCGGTCAGCGTGGCCCGGACGAAACGGCGCGCCTTGGAGGCGGAGCGGGGATCCGACGGGAAGTCGATCTCGACGATGTCGTCCTCGTCCAGCTCGCGCACCCTGGCCAGCAGGAGCGCGATGTCGTCGCGCTCGTGTCCCGGACGCTGCGCGCTGATCGTGAGATCGCACACCTCCTCCAGGTCCCGGTTCTGGCCGGCGAGCAGATCGCAGACCATGCCGATGCCCTCGTCGATGTCCCGCTCGCGGCTCTCCACCAGGCCGTCGGTGTAGAAGGCGAGGACGGCGTCGTGCGGGAGGACGAGCTCGCGCATCTCGACCGGCTCGTTGCCGATGCCCAGGGGGAGCCCCGGCGGCAGCTCCAGCAGCTCGGGCTTGCCGCCGGGCCGTACCAGGATCGGCGGCACGTGCCCCGCGGAGGCGAGCGCGCAGATCCGGGTGACCGGGTCGTAG
The DNA here is from genome assembly GCF_002149035.1 of Streptosporangium minutum. Taxonomy (GTDB): domain Bacteria; phylum Actinomycetota; class Actinomycetes; order Streptosporangiales; family Streptosporangiaceae; genus Streptosporangium; species Streptosporangium minutum. The sequence goes on along the minus strand of NZ_NGFP01000042.1, from coordinate 14,618 downwards.
GTGGCGTAGACGCACGTCGCGATCTGGGTGGCGTCCAGGTCCTGGCTCATCCGGTTGAGGCGGAACAGCACCTCGGCCGGGCTGAGGTCGAGACTGGCCAGCGTGCGGGCGGCCGTGCGCAGCTGGCCCATCGTGGCCGCCGCCCTGATGCCGTGCCCCATGACGTCGCCGACCACGAGGGCGACGCGGCAGCCGGGCAGCGGGATCACGTCGTACCAGTCGCCGCCCACCCCCACCAGGTCGCTCGCGGGCAGGTAGCGGGAGGCGATCGTCAGGCCCAGCGGCTGGTAGAGGTCGGCCGGGAGCAGGCTGCTCTGCAGGGTCAGCGCGGTACGGCGCTCGCGGTTGTAGAGCCGGGCGTTGTCCAGGCAGACCGCGGTCCTGGCCGCCAGCTCCTCGGCGAGGCCGATGTCCTGCTCCTCGAAGGGCTCGCTGTCGGGCCTGCGGGTGAAGACGACGAAGCCCAGCACCCGGCCGCGCGCCTTGAGCGGGACCACCAGGAAGGAGCTGTCCTCCAGCACCCTGGACACCGAGTCGCGCTTCCAGAACCGCCCGATCTCCTCGGCGGTCCGGCGCCCCAAGCGGGGATAGAGGATCGGGTTGCCGGTGGCCATGCACCTGGCGTAGGGCGTCCACGCCTCGTAGACCGCGACCTCGTCCACCGGGAACGCCCTGGCGTACTCGCCGGGTGCGGGATCGGACACGCCGACCGCGATCCGCCGCACCAGCGCCGTGCCGTCGGTGCTGCGCTGCGGGAACTCCCCGTCGGTCATGAGCCGGTCCTGCACCAGGATGCCCGCCGCGTCCGCGAAGCGCGGCACGGCGACGTCCATCAGCTCCCTGCCGGTCTCGAACATGTCCAGGGTGCTGCCGATCCGCTTGCTCGCCGCGTTGAGCAGGGAGAGCTGCTCGTTCATGGTGGCGGGGCTGCTCATCCGCGGTGCGGCCGCCGCGGGGTCCTTGGCGACGAAGCGGCGGTTCACGCGCTCCACCGGGGGGCCGGGACCGGGGTCCACCAGGTGTTGAGGCCGAGGTCCTCGGCGATGGCGTTGGCGCCGTTGTAGCCGGGGGCTCCGGAGACCGAGCCGCCGGGATGGCTGCTCGCGCCGCAGAGATAGAGGCCGGTGATCGGGGTGCGATACTGCCCGAGCTCGGGGACGGGCCGGTTGCCGCCCAGCTGAGCGGGCTCGTAGGCGCCGACGTGATGACTGCCGCGGACCATGTTGACGCAGTGCCGTTCTATGTCGAGTGGAGAGAAGACCCGTTTGCCGAGCACGGCGCCCCGGGCCAGGTTGGGGGCGTACTCCGACCATTCGGCGAGCAGCCGCTCGCCGACCTCCTCACGCTGCCGGTCCCAGTTCCCCGCGTCGCCGCCGAGGTCGTAGGGGGCCCACGGCCACCAGAAGGCCACGTGCTTGCCGTCCGGGGCGTAGGAGGGGTCGAACAGTGAGGGACAGGCGCCGTTGCCCGCCAGCCGGTCGGGCAGCCGCCCCTGGTGGATCTGGTCGAAGGTACGGCCGAGCTGCTCGCTGTCGTCGGCGCCCAGGACGACCAGGAAGGCCCGGTCCACATCGGGCTCGAACTCGGCCGCCAGGTAACGCGGCGCCTCGTCCAGCGCGAGGTGCAGGGTGACCAGGCTGTGCCCGGCCCACTTGTAGTCCTCGACCTTGGCCGCGACGTCGGCGCCGAAGTTCTCCGGGCCCGCCAGCCGTACCGTCTGGGGGGCGTCCACCGCGCTGGCCACGAACCGCCGCGCGCTGAGGACGTCGCCGGTGGCGAGCCTGACCCCGACGGCGCGGCCGTCGTCGACCAGGATCCGCTCGGCGTGCGCGCCGGTGACCACGATGCCGCCGTGCTCCTCGATGACGCCGCGCAGCGCGTTCGCGACGTTGACGGCGCCGCCCACGGGCACGCCGAGCCTGGCGATGCGGGAGAGCAGGCGCGGCAGGAAGCCGCCGGTCCCGGGCACGTTCTCGATCGAGATCGCGTGCAGGAAGGACTTGAACAGCACCCTGACCTGTTCGCTCTCGAAGTTCCTGTCCACCGCCTCGTACAGCGACAGCGGCATGTAGCTCAGCAGGTCCCGGCCCAGGTCGCCCTGGAGCCGTTCGGCGAGCACGGGCGGCGGCAGCGGTCTGGAATACAGGAAGCCGTTCATCAGGTCCCTGGCCGCCTCGGCGTAGCGCTCGTACAGCTCCAGCCACCGGTCGGCGTCGGCGCGGGAGAAGCGCGCGAAGGACTCGGCGGTGCGCTTGGGATCGGTGTAGACCGTGATCGCGCGGCCGTCCCGGAAGATCGTGGAGTGCTGGGTCTCGGGGTAGACGTAGCGCAGGCCGTACCGCTGGAGTTCGAGGTCGGCCGGGACCGGGCCCTCTTCCAGGAAGTGGTAGCTGCTGTGGGTGTTGTGCCGGAATCCGGGGAGGGTGAGCTCCTGGGTGCTGCAGCCTCCGCCCGCCTCGTCGTTGCGCTCGACGACCGCTATGGACAGGCCCGCCCTGGCGAGATAGGCGGCGCACGTGAGCCCGTTGTGACCGCCACCGATGATCACGCCGTCGAACCCCGTCACATTCTCCTCCAGTGCGACTTGACTGCCGTTCAGGAGAATCGTAAAGAATGATCTACGCCTGGGTCCGTGTTTGACGGAGATTCATCGATATTTCTTGATCTCAACCATATGGTCCCGATATGTGGCGTCACAGTCAAGATCGACCTGCCGATGCCCGTCTGGTGCCTCCCGCAGCCGCACGATCCCGCCGGCGGTCCGCCCCGGGGGAGCGGGAACCCCTCGCGCGATCCTCCGGACCGTCGCGCAGGATGGTGATCGTGACTCCTCGAAGGCTTTATCACGGCACCGGCCCAGGACCGATCACGCCGGACGGCTGCGCGGTCGACCACTACGCCATCCTCACCCCCAAGGGTGAGCCGGAACACATCCACGCGGCGATCCCCGAGGGGGCGTCCATCCTGGAGCTCGGTGCGGGCGCGGGACGGATCACCCACAGCCTCCTGGCACTCGGGCACGAGGTGGTCGCCGTGGACGAGTCGCCGGAGATGCTCGCGCACATCAAGGGGACCGAGACGGTCTGCTCGTCCATCCAGACGCTGGCGCTCCACAGGAGGTTCGACGTCGTCCTGCTCATGTCGTTCGTGATCGAGACGGCCGACGACGGACTCCGCCGGGCGTTCCTGCGCACCTGCCGGGAGCACGTCGCCGACGACGGGTGCGTGATCCTGCAGCGTCAGCCCCCCGAGTGGTACGACACGGTCCAGCCTTTCGAGCGGGACGGCGGCGACGGCCGTGTCGTCCGCCTGGCCGAGGTCGTCCGGCCCGAGCCCCATCTCCTCGACCTCACCCTGGAATACACGGTGGGGGAGCGGAAATGGACCCACTCCTACCTCAGCAGGCGCCTTGACGACGACTTCCTGGAGGCGGAACTCGGCGAGGCGGGCCTGACGATGTCCGGATTCCTGAACGGCGACCGGGGATGGGTGCGCGCGGTGCCGCGCTGACGGCCCACCGCCCGGGAGGGCGTCGTCCTGCCGGTGCGCGAGCAAGGACCGGGACGAGGCCACCGCTCGGGCAGGCCCTCACAAAGGCGCGAGGCCACCGGCACAGAAACCATCGGGCACGCCAGGGGAACGGAAGATCGTAAAGTTTTAGGGAAAAGCAGAAGGCCAGGTCTCCCGGTATCGGTTGACCTGGCCTTCTGCCATCTGAGCGGACGACGGGAATCGAACCCGCGTAGCCAGTTTGGAAGACTGGGGCTCTACCATTGAGCTACGTCCGCGCGAGCCGGTGTCAGTCTGGTCTAGACTTCATCCGGTCGTCAGGGCGTAATCGTACCGGAGTTCCGGAGCGAGCGCGTACCCGACGGACCGGGGTGTGGCGCAGTTTGGTAGCGCACCTGCTTTGGGAGCAGGGGGCCGCAGGTTCAAATCCTGTCACCCCGACACGTAATACGAGCTAGAGGCCGTCTCCGATTTCCGGAGGCGGCCTTTTCCGTTCTCCGGGCGGCGGATCGCATGGCCGGAAACGGCAGTTCGGCGGGGGTCAGCGGCGGGTCATGCGGCGAGACGCTGTGAGAAGGAGGGGGATGTGCGGGAAGGCTCGGTGGAGGGCCCTGCGCGGGCGGAGCGTGCCGGGAGCTTTACGGGAGCGGCCGTACGGCGAGCGGATCAGTCGGTGCCGCTGAAAAGGGCCCAGACGGCCTTGCCGCCGCGGTCGAGGTGGTCCCAGCCCCAGCACTGGCTGTAGGTCTCCACGATGTAGAGGCCCCTGCCGTTCTCGGAGATGAAGTCCGGCTCCTTGGGGGTGGGGACCTCGTCGCTGGGGTCGGCCACGGCGAGCAGCACGTGGGGCGACAGGTGCAGCAGCATCAGGGTGATCGGGGTGGCCTCGACCTGACTGGCCGGGCACAGTGCGTAACGGACAGCGTTCGTCACCAGTTCCGAAACCACTAGCGCTGCGTCATCACTCAGTTCCGACAGACCCCAGTCGCTCAGTGTCGATCGGGTCACATCCCGGGCGGTCTTCACGGAATCGGCCTGTCGGGGGAGCGGACACGCCGTGGCGTCGGAGTGGTTGGCCCCGAGCAGCTCGTCGAAGCCGACCTCGCGAGTCGCCTGCAGGTAGTCGGCAGCCGATTTTGGCTCCTCCACCATCCTGCCGGTACCTCCCGCTGTCATCGTGAGTCTCCGTGCCAGTTGTGAGTTTTCAGAGCCTGTGCACCATAAGCCCAATATGCACTAGGCCATCATGGGTCACCGGAACGCCCGCTGCAAGACCCAAATGCACGTGCAGTTGCAATGTGCAGCAGCATGGGCAGTTACGACAGGAAGTTGGCGAATCGGACACGGTGTTGAGACCTTGTCATCGAGGCCGGAAGTGGTGACACTGTGTGCGCTGGCCCAAGTGAAGAGGGAGGCGAAGTGACGCAGGTTCAACAGGGATCAGGTCCCACAGCTCTGCGTATCCTTTTGGGCTCCCAACTGCGCCGGCTGCGCGAGACCAAGGGTCTGTCACGGGAAGAGGCCGGCCACCTGATCCGGGGCTCCGAATCCAAGATCAGCAGGATGGAGCTCGGACGGGTCGGCCTGAGAGAGCGCGATGTCGCCGACCTTCTCACCTTCTACGGGGTGGAGGACGAGGCGGCCCGTTCGGCGGTGATGGACCTCCTGCTCAGGGCCAACGAGCCCGGCTGGTGGCACCGGTTCAACGACCTGCTGCCCTCGTGGTTCCAGACCTACGTCGGCCTGGAGGAGGCGGCGTCCCGGATCCGCACCTACGAGGTGCAGTTCGTGCCGGGCCTGCTCCAGACGGAGGAGTACGCCAAGGCGGTCATCACCGCGGGGAGCGCCGGAGTCGCCCCCGAGGAGATCGTTCGCCGCGTCGACCTGCGGATGGAGCGCCAGCAGGTGCTCGACCGGCCCGACGGGCCGTTCTTCTGGGCGGTCATCGACGAGGCGGCCCTGCGGCGTCCCATCGGAGGCTCCGAGGTGATGCGGGCCCAGCTGGAACACCTGCTGGACCTCATGCGCCGGCCCAACATCACGATTCAGGTGATGCCGTTCAGCTTCGGCGGCCACAGCGCGGAGGGCGGGGCCTTCAGCGTGTTGCGCTTCCAGGACCAGGAGCTCCCCGACGTGGTCTACGTCGAGCAGCTCGCCAGCGCCCTCTACCTGGACAAACGAGAGGAAGTCGACCGCTACAGCGAGGTCATGGAGCGGTTGTGCGCGGTCAGCACCACCCCGGGTGAGACCACCGACATCCTGAGGCGCATCATCAAGGAGAACTGAACAAGCAGCGGTCGCTCCGAGGTGTAGGTCTGCCCTAGACTGGCCAGCGGCGCTGGACACCCGCCACAGTGGAGCATGCCCTAATCTCGCATGTCTCGACGGCTGTGCCCGGTGCCGCTCATGTGGGCGCGGCGCGCGAGCTTGCCGCGGTAGCCGTACGACTTGACGCGCCCGCGATCACTCGAAGCTTGATCAAGGAGACCACCCCGTGAAGACCGCTGTGGAGGAGCTCAGCCCGACTCGGGTCAAGCTCACTGTCGAGGTGCCGTTCGAGGAGCTCGGCGAGAGCCTGCAGGCGGCGTACAAGAAGGTCGCGCAGCAGGTGCGCGTTCCCGGCTTCCGCCCCGGCAAGGTTCCGGCCCGGATCATCGAGCAGCGTTTCGGCCGCGCGGTGGTGCTGGAGGAGACCCTCAACGACGCCGTGCCGAAGCTGTACGGCCAGGCCGTCGACGCGAGCGACATCTTCCCGGTCAGCCAGCCGGAGATCGAGGTCACCAAGATCGAGGACGGCGAGCAGGTCGAGTTCACCGCCGAGGTGGACATCCGCCCGAACTTCGACGTTCCCGACTTCCAGGGCCTCGAAGTGACCGTCCCGGTCGCCGAGGTGTCCGACGAGGACGTCGACGCCCAGCTGGACGGCCTGCGCCAGCGCTTCGCGACGCTGACCGGCGTCGAGCGCGCCGCCGCCAACGGCGACTACGTCGTCATGGACCTCGCCGCCGCGATCGACGGTGTGAACATCGAGGAGCAGCAGGCCAACGACGTCTCCTACGAGGTCGGCGCCGGCTCGGTGCTGCAGGGCCTGGACGACGCGCTGGTCGGCATGTCCGCCGGTGACACCAAGGAGTTCACCACGAGCCTGGTCGGCGGCGAGAACGCCGGCGAGGAGGCCGTGGTCACCATCACCATCAAGAGCGTCAAGGAGAAGGTCCTCCCTGAGCTCGACGACGAGTTCGCCCAGCTTGCCAGCGAGTTCGACAGCCTCGACGAGCTCAAGGACAGCATCCGGGAGCAGGCCCGTCGCAACAAGCTGATCGACCAGGTCGTCCAGGCCCGCGAGAACGCCCTGGACGCCCTCCTCGCCAAGATCGACATTCCGCTGCCGGAGAGCGCGCTCAAGGCCGAGGTCGACAGCCGCAAGCACAACCTCGAGCACCAGATCTCCGAGAGTGGCCTGAGCAAGGAGGCGTACTTCCGCCTCTACCAGACCACCGAGGAGGAGCGTTACGCCGAGTTCGACGACAACGCCGCCAAGGCGCTCAAGACCGGCTTCGTCCTCGACAAGATCGTCAAGGCCGAGGAGCTCGGTGTCAGCGAGCAGGAGCTGACCAACTTCGTGGTGCGCCGCGCCATGCAGATGAACGTCGCCCCGAACACGCTCGCCCAGCACCTCGCCGACAACGACCAGCTCACGCTGGCCATGGTCGAGATCGTCCGGGACAAGGCCAAGAGTGTCGTCGGTGACGCCGCGAAGGTGACCGACGAGGCCGGCAACGAGGTGGACCTCAAGGCCATCTACACCGAGATCAACGGTGAGGAGCCCGCCGAGGAGGACGCCGAGGAGTCGGTTGAGGACTCGGCTGACAAGCCCGCCGAGGCCGAGGCCGCCAAGTAGGCTCCGCCGCGACGCGCCCGACGCCCCCCGACGTGCCCGGCACGGCGGGGGGCCTCGTCGTTTCCCGGTGCCGCCTCTTCCCGCCCCGGTGAGGGGGCGGGCGCCGTCTGGACGGCGCTGAGGGGCCGCGAGCCGTACCCGAGGACGGTACTCGCCCCGGGAAACGGCTGTTCCGCGCCCGGGACCCGGCGTCGACACGCTGGCCGGCCCGGGCGGAAACTGGTCCCGAGGGGTCGTGCGAAAGAGCTTGGGACGGGGTGACGAGCATGCGCCGTCAGCGAACAGCACTCGGAGGGGGCATGTCCGGTGGGCGGCGCGCGTTAAGGTCACAAGCAAAGCCAATCGATTACGACGCATCGGAAGGTGACGCTGTGACCAGCCCGCCGACCTTCTACCAGCCGACCGGCTCCGGGCCCGAGTCGATGAGCCAGCCGAACGGCTCGTTCAGGCTCGAAGACCAGCTCTACCAGCGGCTGCTGCGTGAGCGCATCATCGTGCTGGGCACCCAGGTCAACGACGAGATCGCCAACCGAATCTGCGCCGAGCTGCTCCTGCTCGCCGCGGACGACCCGGACCGGGACATCTGGCTCTACATCAACTCGCCAGGCGGATCGGTGACCGCCGGTATGGCGATCTACGACATGATGGAATACGTGCCGAACAATGTGTGCACGGTCGCGATGGGTCTGGCCGCTTCCATGGGCCAGTTCCTGCTCTGCGCCGGCGAGAAGGGCAAGCGTTACGCCCTGCCGCACGCCCGCATCATGATGCACCAGCCATCCGGAGGCATCGGCGGTACCGCCGCCGACATCGCCATCCAGGCGGAGCAGATGCTCTACGTCAAGAAGACTCTTGCCGAGCGCATCGCCTTCCACACCGGTCAGCCGCTCGACCAGATCGAGGCCGACTCTGACCGCGACCGCTGGTTCACGGCGGAAGAGGCCAAGGACTACGGCTTCATCGACCAGGTCGTCCGTAGCGCGCGGCAGGTGCCCTCCACGGGCGCCGTCTCCTGAAGGGGCACAAGGTGAGTGAGTTGATCCGGCCGGGAGACATCAACGGCCGTTATGTTCTTCCCTCCTTCGTCGAGCGCACGTCCTACGGCGTCAAGGAGATGAACCCGTACAACAAGCTGTTCGAGGACCGCATCATCTTCCTCGGCGTGCAGGTGGACGACGCGTCGGCCAACGACGTCATGGCCCAGCTGCTGACGTTGGAGTCCCTCGACCCCGACCGTGACATCAGTGTCTACATCAACTCGCCGGGCGGGTCGTTCACCGCCATGATGGCGATCTACGACACGATGCAGTTCGTCCGGCCGGAGATCCAGACCGTCTGTCTCGGGCAGGCGGCCTCGGCCGCGGCGATCCTGCTGGCCGGCGGTACGGCCGGCAAGCGGTTCGCCCTGCCGAACGCCCGCATGCTGATCCACCAGCCCTCCACCGAGGGCGGCGGCCAGGGAAGCGACATCGAGATCCAGGCGCGGGAGATCCTGCGCATGCGTTCGCAGATGGAGACGATCCTGGCCCGGCACTCGGGCAAGACACCCGCCGAGGTCCGCAAGGACATCGAGCGCGACAAGATCCTCGATGCCGAGGAGGCCAAGGCGTACGGGCTGATCGACGACATCATCCCGTCCCGCAAGAAGCTGGCCAAGGCCATAGCCTCTTAATGAGGCCTATCGCACCGGAACGGTGCCCAATTGGGCACGTTCCGGTGCGACTCGCCGCTAGGGGGCTCACTGAGGGCTCAGAAGACGGTAACGTCGAAACCTGAGCGGGATGACTTTTCGTACCGGGTATCGGGCCGGTCGGAAGAAACGGACCGCGGCAGCCAGAGCGGTCCCACGCAAAGGAGTATCTGGGGTGGCACGCATCGGCGACGGGGGAGACCTGCTGAAGTGCTCTTTCTGTGGGAAGAGCCAGAAGCAAGTCAAGAAGCTCATCGCCGGACCCGGCGTATACATCTGCGATGAGTGCATCGATCTCTGCAACGAGATCATCGAAGAGGAGCTCAGCGAGTCCTCGGAGCTCAAGTGGGACAGTCTGCCCAAGCCGAGGGAGATCTACGAGTTCCTCGACGCCTACGTCATCGGTCAGGACCAGGCGAAGAAGGCACTCTCGGTGGCGGTGTACAACCACTACAAGCGGGTGCAGTCCGGTGAGCGCGGGCGTGACGACGGCATCGAACTGTCCAAGTCCAACATCCTGCTCCTGGGCCCGACCGGATCCGGCAAGACACTGCTCGCCCAGACGTTGGCGAAGATGCTGAACGTGCCGTTCGCCATCGCCGACGCCACCGCCCTGACGGAGGCGGGCTACGTGGGCGAGGACGTCGAGAACATACTTCTCAAGCTGATCCAGGCCGCTGACTACGACGTCAAGAAGGCCGAGACCGGCATCATCTACATCGACGAGGTGGACAAGATCGCTCGTAAGAGCGAGAACCCCTCGATCACCAGGGACGTCTCCGGTGAGGGCGTGCAGCAGGCCCTGTTGAAGATACTGGAGGGCACCACGGCGAGCGTGCCGCCGCAGGGCGGGCGCAAGCATCCCCACCAGGAGTTCATCCAGATCGACACCACCAACGTGCTGTTCATCTGCGGTGGCGCCTTCGCGGGCCTCGAAAAGATCATCGAGTCCCGGGTCGGCAGGAAGGGCATCGGCTTCAACGCCATCATCCACTCCAAGGAGGACGTCGACTCCTCCGACATCTTCGGTGACGTCATGCCCGAGGATCTGCTGAAGTTCGGCATGATCCCCGAGTTCGTCGGCCGTCTTCCGGTGATCACCAGCGTGCACAACCTCGACCGTGACGCGCTCATCCAGATCCTCACCGAGCCGCGCAACGCCCTGGTGAAGCAGTACCGGCGCCTGTTCGAGCTGGACAACGTCGAGCTGGAGTTCACCGACGACGCCCTGGAGGCCATCGCCGACCAGGCGATCCTGCGCGGCACCGGCGCGCGTGGCCTGCGGGCCATCCTGGAGGAGGTTCTCCTGTCGGTGATGTACGAGGTGCCCTCCCGCCAGGATGTGGCCCGTGTCGTCATCACCCGCGAGTCGGTGCTGGAGCACGTCAACCCGACGCTCGTGCCGCGTGACCAGCTCAACAAGCAGCAGCGGCCGCCGCGGGAGAAGTCCGCGTAACCCGTCCGCACGGCGACGCCCCCGCAGAGTCACTCTGCGGGGGCGTCGCCGTCTCCGCCGGCACGGCCCGCCCCCACCTGACCGGATCAGCCTGTGAGCGGCGAGAGGGCGGGCGTCTCAGCGGGAGGGGGCGGAGGAGCGGATGAGAGTGCTGGCCCGCACCGAGTTGTGCACGGTGAAGGCGACGGCGTCGCCGAGATAGCGGTCGTCGGACCACTCCAGCGGGCGGTTGTCCGGGTCGGTGGTACGGCGGAGCTCGCGCAGCAGGGCGCTGTGGGGGCGGACGCCGAGCAGCCGGGCGTCCTCGGCCTCGGCTGTGATCGCGCTGACGGTGTGCTCGGCGTGGGCGAACACCACGCCGAGCTCCTCCAGCCGGGCGGTGACGGACTCGTCGCCGGCGTCGGCGGCGATCCCGCCGACGAGGGCGCCGATCCGTTCCACGTAGGCGGTGCGCTCCACCATCACCGGCCGGCCGGACAGCAGCCGGACACGGGTCAGGTGGTAGATCCGGGTGCCGGGAGAGAGCTCCAGCCGCTCGGCCTCCAGATCCGTCGGCTCGCGCCGGACCAGCTCCACCATCCGGACGCCCGGGGTCTCGCCGATCGACGCCGCCCACCGGGAGAAGCTGTGCAACTGGCTGAAGCTCTGCCTGAGGGCCGGCCCCAGGACCAGCCGCCGGGTGCCCTTGCGCGAGGAGATCAGCCCATCGGCCGCGAGCACGGTGAACGCCTGACGGACGGTCCCCCGCGCAGCCCCGTGCCGCTCTGCCAGCTCGCTCTCCGACGGCAGCCGAGAGCCCGGCGGGTAGGTCCCGTTGGCGATGCCCGCACGTAGTTCGTCGGCAAGCCGCCGGTAAAGAGTCGACATGTATGGATAAGCTAGAAGATGTATAGACACCTTTCAAGTCTTGAGACCATGGGACATCGACCACCCGGACGTCCCTAGAATTGGACATCGTGACGACGCCAGAGCTGCCTACCCAGTACACGCCCGCCGACGTGGAGACCCGGAGCTACGAGCGCTGGGTGTCGGAGGGATATTTCACCGCGGACCCGAGCAGCGAGCGCGAGCCGTACAGCATCGTCCTGCCCCCGCCGAACGTGACCGGTGTCCTGCACATCGGCCACGCCCTCGACCACTCCATCCAGGACGCGCTGACCCGCCGCGCCCGCATGCGCGGCCAGGAGACGCTCTGGCTGCCGGGTATGGACCACGCCGGCATCGCCACTCAGAACGTCGTCGAGCGTGAGATCGCCAAGGACGGCCTGTCCCGGCACGACCTGGGCCGGGAGGACTTCGTCGGGCGTGTGTGGCAGTGGAAGGAGGAGTCCGGCGGCCGGATCCTCGGCCAGATGAGGAAGCTCGGCGACGGCGTCGACTGGTCGCGCGAGCGCTTCACCATGGATCCCGGGCTCTCCCGCGCCGTCCAGACGATCTTCAAGAAGCTCTTCGACGACGGGCTCATCTACCGCGCCGAGCGCATCATCAACTGGTGCCCGCGCTGCCTGACCGCGCTGTCGGACATCGAGGTGGAGCACAGCGAGGACGAGGGGGAGCTCGTCTCGATCCGGTACGGCGACGGCGACGACTCCATCGTCGTCGCGACCACCCGTGCCGAGACCATGCTCGGTGACACCGCCGTGGCCGTCCACCCGTCCGACGAGCGTTACGCGCACCTGATCGGCCGAGAGGTGGAGCTCCCGCTCACCGGGCGCCGGATCCCGGTCGTGGCCGACGAGCACGTCGACCCCGCCTTCGGCACCGGCGCGGTCAAGGTCACCCCGGCGCACGACCCGAACGACTTCGAGATCGGCCGTCGCCACTCGCTGCTGTCCATCACGGTCATGGACGAGCGAGGCGTGGTCACCGCCCACGGCCCGTTCCAGGGACTGGACCGCTTCGAGGCCCGGCCCGCGGTCGTGGCCGCCCTGCGCCAGCAGGGCCGGATCGTCGCGGAGAAGCGGCCCTACCTCCACTCGGTCGGCCACTGCTCGCGCTGCAAGACCGTGGTGGAGCCCCGGCTCTCACTGCAGTGGTTCGTCAACGTCTCCCCGCTGGCCAAGGCCGCCGGTGACGCGGTCCGCGACGGCCAGACGAGGGTCCACCCGCCGGAGCTGGCCAAGCGCTACTTCGACTGGGTCGACGACATGCACGACTGGTGCATCTCCCGGCAGCTGTGGTGGGGCCACCGGATCCCGGTCTGGTACGGCCCGGCCGGCGAGGTCGTCTGCGTCGGGCCGGACGAGGAGCCGCCCGCCGGTTACGTCCAGGACCCGGACGTCCTCGACACCTGGTTCTCCTCCGGCCTGTGGCCCTTCTCCACCCTGGGCTGGCCGGACAAGACACCGGAGCTGGACAAGTTCTATCCGACCTCCGTCCTGGTCACCGGCTACGACATCCTGTTCTTCTGGGTCGCCAGGATGATGATGTTCGGCCTGTACGCGATGGACGGCCGGCCTCCGTTCCGTACGGTGGCCCTGCACGGCATGGTCCGCGACCAGTACGGCAAGAAGATGTCGAAGTCGTTCGGCAACGTGGTGGACCCGCTTGACTGGGTCGAGCGCTTCGGGGCCGACGCCACCCGCTTCACGCTGCTGCGCGGCGCCAACCCCGGCTCCGACGTGGCGATCAGCGAGGAGTGGGCCGGAGGCTCCCGCAACTTCTGCAACAAGATCTGGAACGCCACGCGCTTCGCGCTGATGAACGGCGCCGCGGTCGGCGAGCTCCCGGTCGAGGAGCTGACCGCGGCCGACAGGTGGATCCTGTCCCGGCTCCAGGAGATCGTCGCGTCGGTGGACGCGGCCTTCGAGGACTTCGAGTTCGCCAAGGTCTCCGACCTGCTGTACCACTTCGCCTGGGATGAGGTCTGCGACTGGTACGTGGAGCTCGCCAAGATCCAGATCGCCTCGGGCCAGGAGCACACCCGGCTCGTGCTGGGCCACGTCTTCGACTCGCTCCTGCGGCTGCTCCATCCGCTGGTGCCGTTCGTGACCGAAGAACTGTGGCGAGCGGTCACCGGAGGCGAGTCGATCGTCGTCGCCCCGTGGCCGACGGTCCAGGAGTCGTTGCGCGACCCCTCGGCCGAGGAGGAGGTCCTCGCCGTCCAGGGGCTGGTCACCGAAGTCCGCAGATTCCGCTCCGATCAGGGCCTCAAGCCCGGTCAGCGGGTCGCCGCGCGCCTGTCCCTGACCGGTACGGCTCTCTCCTCGCACGAGGGCGCGATCCGATCGCTCCTCCGGCTCGATCAGCCGTCGGAATCCTTCGCCGCCACCGCCCGCCTCGATGTGGGCGGGATCGTCGTGGAGATCGACACGGCAGGGACGATCGACGTGGCGGCCGAGCGCAAGCGCCTGGAGAAGGACCTCGCCGTGGCGCGGAAGGAGGCCGCCCAGGTGGCGGCCAAGCTCGGCAACGAACAGTTCATGTCGAAGGCGCCTGACGACGTGGTGACCAAGGTCCGGGCCCGTGCGGCTCAGGCCGACCAGGACATCACGCGGCTGGCCGCCCAGCTGGCCGCGCTCCCCGCCGGCTGAGCACGCGTCCGAGGCGCGTTCTTGATCGGGAGCCCGGAGTCCGTTGACTCCGGGCTCCCGCGTTTGGGAGCCCCTGGCCCAGGGAAGACCTAGTTGTTACCGCGAAGTGGGTCATGGCAGCCCGAGTGGACTGCTAGAGTTCATCAAGCAGGACGAGCTCCTGCACTCCCCTCTAAAAGATCACCGAGAATCCGGTTCTGTCTGAACGGTTGGACAAGGCCTGAATGTCGGAGTAAGTTAGAAGGGTTGCTCCGGAGACGGGGCGGTCGGAATTCCGGTAAGACCAGCTAGATCAAGTCAAGTGGCTCCGAACGGGCCGGTTTGACACGAAAAAGCGGGCCTGAAAGAATAAAGACACAACGGAACGAACGAAACGCACCGGACGCCGGGCCAGTTGGCCGGGAAGATGGAGAACGCGTCCGTTGCTTGAGAACTCAACAGTGTGTTAAAAGCCAGTGCATGAAGCACAACCCCGTCCAACCCGCCTTCGGTGGGGGACGGATTCCTTTGGTTGATACATCCGACGCG
>NZ_NGFP01000419.1 GCF_002149035.1 Streptosporangium minutum | reverse complement strand
GCCCCGCCGTACTCCTCCGGCACGAGCAGCCCCGCCACCCCGATCTCCCGCGACAGCGTCTTCCACAGATCCATGTCGTACGGCGAGGCGGACTCGACCCGCCTCAGCACGGCGTCGGAGCCGCAGCGGTCGGCGAGCAGATCCCGCACGGAGGCCCGCAGCTCCTCCTCGACCTCGGTGTACAACAGCGTCATCGGTCGCTCACCCCTCCTCATTCACTACGCGGGCCACTCGTCCCTCGCCGACCACTCCGCTCACCGCGTCGGGCTCGCTCCGCGTCACCGGGGCAGGTCCTTCCAGGGGACGTCCTTGTCGACGCGGGGCTCCGACGGCAGGCCGAGCACCCGTTCGGCCACGATGTTGCGCAGGATCTCCGAGGTGCCGCCCTCGATCGAGTTCCCCTTGGCGCGCAGATAGCGGTATCCGGGCCCCCTGCCGAAGAAGTCCACGCTGTCGGAGCGGCGGAAGGTCCAGTCGTCGTAGCCGAGTCCCTCCTCCCCGCGCAGTTCCACGTCCAGCCCGGACAGCGCCTGGTTGAGCGAGGCGAAGGAGAGCTTCATGCCCGACCCCTCCGGTCCCGGCTGCCCGGCGGACAGCTGCTCGCGCAGGCGCGCCCCGGCCAGCCGCGTCACCTCCGCCTCCACCCAGAGCCGGAGCAGCCGCTGGTGCAGGTCGTGGGTGCGCAGTTCGGGCCGGGACCGCCAGGTCTCGGCGACCACGCCGACCATGCCGCCGCCCCGCCGGACCGGCGCGCCGCCGATCGCCACGCGCTCGTTCATCAGCGTGGTCTGGGCGACCCGCCACCCGTCGCCCACCTCACCGAGCCGCAGGGAGTCGTCGAGCCGTACGCCCGTGAGGAAGACCTCGTTGAACTCGGCCTCCCCGGTGATCTGCCGCAGCGGCCTGACCTCGACGCCGGGGGCGTGCATGTCGCACACGAAGTAGGTGAGCCCCCGGTGCTTGGGCAGGTCCGGATCGGTCCGGGCGACCAGGATCGCCCAGCGGGAGTGGTGGGCGCCGGAGGTCCACACCTTCTGACCGTCCACGACCCACTCGTCGCCGTCACGGACCGCCCGCGTGCCGAGTGTCGCCAGGTCCGACCCCGCGCCGGGCTCGCTGAAGAGCTGGCACCAGATCTCCTCGCCCGTCCACAGCGGCCGCAGGAACCGCCTGCGCTGCTCCTCGGTGCCGAAGGTCAGAATGGTCGGCGCGGCCATGCCCAGCCCGATCCCCTGCACCCCGGTGTCGAGCTGCGGAGTCCCCGCGAGCACCTGCTCCACCACGTTCTGCAGCTCTCGCGGGGCGCCGAGGCCGCCGAGCCCTTCGGGGAAGTGCACCCAGGCCAGCCCCGCGTCGAACCGGGCCCGCAGGAACTCCAGCCGGTCCCCGGGGTCGTGCCCGGCCAGGAACGCGACGGCCCGCTCCCTGATCGTCTCTTCGTCCAACGCCACGGACATTCCCTTCATCGATGGATCCGATCCCGGCCCCGCCTCGGACACGGGAGATCCCGCGCCCCGCCGTGGTGACGCCGGTACGGCGGAGCATGGCGATCGAGGACAGCGGGGGTTTCAGGTCATGTGCTTCTTGAGTTCGCGGTAGGCGAGGGAGCGCTTGTGCACCTCGTCGGGCCCGTCGGCGAGCCGCAGGGACCGCGCGCCCGCCCACAGGCCCGCCAGCGGGAAGTCCTGGCTGACGCCTCCGGCGCCGTGGGCCTGGATGGCCTTGTCCAGGATCCACTCCACGTCACGCGGGGTGGCGATCTTGATGGCCTGGATCTCGGTGTGGGCGCCCCGGTTGCCGACGGTGTCCATCAGCCAGGCGGTCTTCAGCACGAGCAGGCGGAGCTGCTCGATCCGCACCCTCGATTCGGCGATCCAGTCCTGGACGACGCCCTGCTGGGCGATCGGCCTGCCGAACGCGCTCCGGGACAGGGTCCGGGTGCACATCAGCTCGACGGCCCGCTCGGCCATGCCGATCAGCCGCATGCAGTGGTGGATCCGTCCCGGCCCGAGGCGCGCCTGAGCGATCGCGAAGCCGCCGCCCTCCTCGCCGATCAGGTTGTCCGCCGGCACCCTGACGTCCTCGAAGACGATCTCGGCGTGCCCGCCGTGGTCGGCGTCGGAGTAGCCGAACACGTGCATGCCCCGCCGTACGTCCATGCCGGGCGTGTCGCGCGGCACCAGGATCATGGACTGCTGCCGGTGCGAGGAGGCCTCCGGGTCGGTCTTCCCCATCACGATGAAGATCTTGCAGGCCGGGTTCATCGCCCCGGAGGCGAACCACTTGCGCCCGTTGATCACGTACTCGGAGCCGTCCCGGACGATCGACAGGGCGATGTTCGTGGCGTCCGACGACGCGGCGTCCGGCTCGGTCATCGCGAACGCCGACCGGATCTCCCCCCTCAGCAGCGGCTCCAGCCACTCCTTGCGCTGCCATTCGCTGCCGAACATGGACAGCACTTCCATGTTGCCGGTGTCCGGGGCGGCGCAGTTGGTCGCGGTGGGGGCGAGCCGGGGCGAGCGGCCCATGATCTCGGCCAGCGGCGCGTACTGCAGGTTGGTCAGCCCCGCACCGTGCTCGCCCGGCAGGAACAGGTTCCACAGCCCCCGCCCGCGCGCCTCCTGTTTGAGATCCTCCATCAGCGGAGGGCTGGCCCATCCGCTCTCGGCCGACTGGGCCTCGAAGGCCTCCTCCGCCGGGTAGACGCACTCATCCATGAAGTCGAGCAGCCGTCCCCGCAGCTTCTCGGTCGTGGCGTCGAACGCGAAATCCATGGGTTCTCCTCACGGTCTCCCAGGAGCGTACCGACCGGACGGTATGGATGTCGACACACCCTTCCGGCCCAACGCCGTGGGGCCCGCGTCCTCCCCGGTCTCCGAGGACGTCCGCGCCCGGCCGCGGGATCAGGCGGACCGCCGGTGAAGTGGTCCCCGGGGACCGCCCCCGAGTGGACCTTCTGGCAGGTCCGCCGCCCGCCCTAGGGTCGCCTCATGACCGCGAACATGCCTGCCCCCGTCACCCTGGAAGGCGACGCCGTACGGCTTGAGCCGCTGACCCTCGCCCACGTCCCCGACCTGTTCCTGGCCGCCGGCGGCGACGAGGAGGTGTGGCGCTGGCTCCCGATCCCGACGCCGCGCACCGAGGACGAGCTGGCGAGGACGGCGGAGCGGTTGATCGACGACCCGGAGCACGTGCCGTTCGCGGTGATCCTCCGGGAGACCGGCCGCGCGGTCGGCTGGACCACCTACATCGCCACGCCGGGATACGCCGACAGCATCGAGATCGGCTGGACCTGGTACGGCAGGGCCGTGTGGCGCTCGGCCGTGAACACCGCCTGCAAGATCCTGCTGATCGACCACGCCTTCGACAAGCTCGGCGTGAACCGCGTCCAGCTCAAGACCGACAACCTCAACACCCGTTCCCAGGCCGCGATCCAGCGGATCGGCGGCCTCCACGAGGGCGTCCTGCGCCGCCAGCGCCGCCGCCCGGACGGCACCTGGCGCGACACCGTCTACTTCAGCATCCTCGACGACGAATGGCCCGCCCACCGCGCCCGCCTGCTGGAGCGGTGACGGCCGGGCGCCCGGCCGAGGCCGCCTGACGCCGAACGGTGACGGCCGGGCATCCGGTGGAGGTCGTCAGGAACTCCCCGGGAGACCCCGGCTTCAGCCCTGGGACTGATGTCAGCCCCGGGAAGGACGTCAGCCCAGCATTCCCTTCAGCAGTTCCCCGATCCCGAGCCGGAGGTCGCCCATAGTCGGCTGGGCTCCGGCTCCGACGATGGCGTCGAACATCACTCCCTCGCTGAAGGCGACCATCTGGCGGCCGTGCCGTACCGGGTCCGGCGACCCCGCGGCGGCGAGGAGTGCGACCACGGGATCACGGAAACGGCCCCCCACCTGGTCGTAGACCTTGCGGAGCTCGGGGCGGCGGGTGGCCTCCAGGGCCAGCTCGTAGCGGGCGACCGTCCGGCGCCGGTC
>NZ_NGFP01000418.1 GCF_002149035.1 Streptosporangium minutum | reverse complement strand
TGGTCGGGGTCGCGTGGCTGGATGCCGGGCCGGAGACCTCGGGCAGGCTGGTGCTCACCGTCCACCATCTGGCGGTCGACGGCGTGTCGTGGCGGATCCTGCTGCCCGATCTGTTCGCGGCCTGGGAGGCGGCCGTGCGGGGAGCCGTCCCCGAGCTGGCTGCGGTCCCGACCTCCTTCCGCACCTGGGCCCACCGCCTCCAGGACGAAGCCCGCGACAGGGACGAGGCCCGTGACGGGGGCGAGGCGCCCTACAGGGACGAGGTCCGCGACAGAGACAAGGCTCGCGACAGGGGCGAGGCCGCCTACAGGGACGAGGCGCCCTACAGGGACGAGGTCCGCGACAGAGACAAGGCTCGTGACAGGGCCGCCGAACTCGGCCGCTGGATCGAGATCCTCGACGGCCCCGATCCACTCGTCGGCAGCCGGCCGCTCGACCCGCGGATCGACACCGTCGCCACGCTACGCAGCCTCCGTCTCACCCTCCCCCCCGAGCAGGCCGGACCCCTGCTGACCACCGTCCCCGCCGCGTTCCACGGCCGGGCCGGCGACGTGCTGCTGACCGGGCTCGCCCTGGCCGTGGCGCACTGGCGCAGGAAGCGCGGCGGCCGGGGCACCTCGGTCCTGCTGGACCTGGAGGGACACGGCCGGGAGGAGATCTTCCCCGGCGTCGACCTGTCCAGGACCGTCGGCTGGTTCACCGCCATGTATCCCGTCCGGCTCGACGCGGGTATCGGCGGCTGGGCCGACGAGCGGGCCGTCACCCAGGCGATCAAGAAGGTCAAGGAGCAGCTCAGAGCGGTGCCCAACCCCCTGGGCTACGGTCTGCTCCGCCATCTCGACCCCGTGACCGGCCCCGAACTGGCCGCGCTTCCCCAGCCGCAGATCGTGTTCAACTACCTCGGCCGGGTCGCCGTCGCGGAAGGGGACTGGAACCTGGTCCCGTCCGGGTTCGGCGGCCACGACCCCGGCATGCCGGTGGCCCACACCCTGGAGATCAACGTGACCACCCACGACCGACGGGACGGCCCCCACCTGGAGGCCGTCTGGTCCTGGCCGGAAGGGGTGCTCACCGGAGCGGAGGTCAGGGATCTGGCCGGGACCTGGTCCGAGGCCCTCGAAGGGCTGGCCGCGCACGGCCGGGGCGGCTACACGCCGAGCGACCTCCTGGTCGACCTGGACCAGGAGGAGATCGACCGCATCCAGGCCGCGTGGGAGAAGCGATGACGCAGGTCCAGGACATCCTCCCGCTCTCGCCGCTGCAGCAGGGCCTGTTCTTCCACGCCCTCCACGACGAGCACGACGTCTACACCGCCCAGGTCACCCTCGACCTCGACGGTCCGCTGGACGTCCCCGCCCTGAGGAGCGCCGCCGCCAGGCTGCTCGAACGCCATCCCAACCTGCGCGCCGCCTTCTGGCACGAGGAGCTCAGCCGGCCGGTCCAGGTCATCCCGCACCACGTGGAGCCGTCGTGGCGCGAGGTCGCCTCGGCCGATCCGGCCGCCGTGGCCGCCGAGGAGAGGGCCCGCCCGTTCGACCTGGCCACGCCGCCCCTGATGCGTTTCGTCCTGGTACGGCTCGACGCGGATAGGCACCGGCTGATCCTCACCAACCATCACATCCTGCTCGACGGCTGGTCCACCCCGCTCCTCGTCGCCGAGCTGTTCGCCCTCTATCTGGGGGTGGACGCCCCGGCGGCTCCGCCGTACAAGGGGTATCTGGCCTGGCTGGCCCGCCAGGACCGGGCCGCCGCCCGGCAGGCCTGGGACCGTGCCCTCGACGGGGTCGAGGAGCCGACGCTGATCGCGCCCGGCACGGTCACGCACGTCCCGCCGGACAAGGTGAGCATCGAGCTGGACGCCGGCCTGTCCACCGCGCTGGCCAGGCTGGCCCGTCGCCGGGGGATCACCGTCAACACCGTGCTGCAGGGGCTGTGGGGAGTGCTGCTGTCCCGGCTGACCGGGCGCGACGACGTCGTCTTCGGCACGATCGTGTCGGGACGGCCGCCCGAGCTGCCCGGCGTCGAGCGCATGGTCGGCCTGTTCATCAACACGGTTCCGGTGCGCGTACGGCTCCGCCCGGAGGAGCCGGTCGGGGAACTGCTGGAACGCCTCCAGGACGAGCAGGCCGAGCTGCTGCCCCACCATCACCTGGGGCTGACCGAGATCCACCGCGGCGTCCTGTTCGACACCGTCACCGTGCTGGAGAACTACCCATTCGACCCCTCCGCCGCGGACACCGCCCTCGGCGACGTCCGGCTGACCGGGTTCGGCTCCGTGGACGCCCACCACTACCCTCTCGCCCTCGCGGCCATCCCCGGCGACCGTCTCACCCTGCGCCTGGACCACCGTCCGGACCTGTTCACCGGAGCCCAGGCCCGGCGGCTGCTGGAGCGCGTGCGGCTGCTGCTCACCACGCTGGTCACCGCCCCGGAGACGCCGGTCGGCCGGATCGGCGTCCTGGACGCCGCCGAGCACCGTCAGATCGTCGAGGAGTGGAACGACACCGGCGAGCCGGTGCCCTGCCGTACGCTGCCCGAGATCTTCGAGAGCGGGGCCGCGCGGGACCCGGACGCCGTCGCCCTCGTGGACGGTGAGACGGTCCTGACCTACGGCGGGCTCAACCGCCGGGCGAACCGGCTCGCCCGGCTGCTGGCCGAGCGCGGCGTCGGCCCGGAGCACGTGGTCGCGCTGGTGCTGCCCCGCTCCGCCGACCTGATCGTCGCGGCGCTGGCCGTGGTCAAGGCGGGCGGAGCCTACCTACCGGTGGATCCGGCCTATCCGGCCGAACGGGTCGCGTACATGCTCGCCGACGCCGCCCCCTCCCAGGTGATCGACGAGGCGTTCCTGGCCGGCGCGGACGTGTCCGGGCGTCCGTCGGAGAACCTGGACGTACGGCCGTCGCCACGGCACCCCGCCTACGTGATCTACACCTCGGGCTCGACCGGACGGCCCAAGGGGGTCGTCGTGACCCACGAGGGCATCGCCGCGTTCGCGGCTGCGCAGACCGAGCGGCTCAGGGTCGGCCCGGACAGCCGGGTGCTCCAGTTTGCCTCTCCCAGCTTCGACGCCTCGGTCATGGAGATGCTCATGGCCTTCGCCGCGGGGGCGGCGCTCGTCATCTCCCCTCCAGGCGTGTACGGCGGGCCGGCGCTGGCGGAGGTGCTGGAGGCCGGACGGATAACCCACACCCTGATCCCTCCCGCGGCCCTGGCGAGCGTGCCGGAGGCGCCGCTGCCGGATCTGCGAACCCTGGTGGTCGGCGGAGACGCCTGCGGAGCCGAGCTCGTCGCCCGCTGGGCTCCCGGTCGCCTGATGATCAACGCGTACGGCCCCACCGAGGCCACGATCGCCGCGACGATGAGCGGGCCCCTGGCTCCGGGCGAGACCCCGCCGATCGGGTCGCCGCTGTCGGGCGCTCGCGTCTACGTGCTGGATCCGTGGTTGCGGCCGGTTCCGGTAGGGGTGGCCGGGGAGCTGTACCTGGCCGGTCCCGGACTCGCCCGGGGATATCTGGGGCGTGGTGGGCTGACGGCGGAGCGGTTCGTGGCGTGCCCGTTCGGGGGGCCGGGGGAGCGGATGTACCGGACGGGCGACGTGGCCCGCTGGCGTGCCGACGGCCGGCTCGACTATCTGGGACGGGCTGATCTTCAGGTGAAGGTGCGGGGGTTCCGGATCGAGTTGGGTGAGGTCGAGGCGGTGCTGGCCCGTCATCGGTCGGTGTCCGGGGTGGCGGTGGTGGTGCGKGAGGACCGGCCGGGGGATCGGCGGCTGGTCGCCTACGTGGTTCCCGCTCCGGCGGGASAGGACACCTCTGGTGCTGGTGCTGGTGCTGGTGCTGGTGCTGGTGCTGGTGCTGGGCGGGACGGTGACGGCTCAGGTCGGGTTCCCCTTCCGATGGGTCCGGCTGAGGGGGACATGGTCCCTGCTCCCGTGGGGCGGGCAGGGGAAGCGGCACCCGTTCCGGTGGGTCCGGTTGAGGGGGACATGGTCCCTGCTC
>NZ_NGFP01000417.1 GCF_002149035.1 Streptosporangium minutum | reverse complement strand
CCCCGCCGTCGCGATCGCCCCGTCCACCCAGGTGCGCAGCTCGGCGGCCGGCGCGGCGCCCGCCCTCTCGGCCACGACCCGCCCGCCGCTCATCACCATCAGGTAGGGGATGTTGCGGACGGTGAAGCGCTCGGAGAGCTTGCGCGAGCGGTCCACGTCGACCTTGACGAGTTTCACCGTGCCCGCGAGGTCCTCGGCGACCCGGTCGAGCGCCGGGCTGACCATCCGGCAGGGCCCGCACCACGCCGCCCAGAAGTCCACGATCACCGGGACCGGCGAGCCCTCGGCCACCTCGGCGAAGTCGTCGTCGCCGGCCTCGGCGAGCCACGGCAGCGGCCGATGGCACCTGCCGCAGCGCGGAGCGCTCGACGCGACCGCGGGGACCCTGTTCTTCTGCCCGCAGTTCTTACATTGCACGATATTTGATGACATGCCCGCTTCTCCTCACTCGTAGGTGACGACGAGCTCGCCTTCGGCCAGTCCGACCCGGACCACGGCGCCGTCGTGCACGTCACCGGTGAGCAGCGCACGGCCGATGCGGGTCTCGACCTCCCTGGCGATGAACCGGCGCAGCGGGCGCGCGCCGTACACCGGGTCGTATCCCCGCTCGGCGATGTACCTGCGCGCGTCTTCGGAGACCTCCAGCCCTATCCCCCGCTCGTCGAGCCGTGCCCGCAGCTCACCGAACATCAGCTCGACGATGTGCTCGATCTCCTGCGGCGTGAGCGGCTTGAAGATCACGATGTCGTCGACGCGGTTGAGGAACTCCGGGCGGAAGTGCGAGCGCAGCTCCGCCATGACCTGCTCCTGCACGTCGTGCTTGATCTCCCCGCTCGGCGTGACGCCTTCGAGCAGGTAGATCGAGCCGATGTTGGAGGTCATGATCAGCACGGTGTTGCGGAAGTCGACGGTCCTGCCCTGCGCGTCGGTGAGCCGCCCGTCGTCCAGGACCTGCAGCAGCGTGTTGAAGACGTCGGGATGGGCCTTCTCCACCTCGTCGAAGAGCACCACCGAGTACGGCTTGCGCCGTACCGCCTCGGTGAGCTGGCCGCCCTCGTCGTACCCGACGTAGCCGGGAGGGGCGCCGACCAGACGGCTGACCGTGTGACGCTCCTGGTACTCACTCATGTCGATGCGGATCATGTTGTCCTCGGTGTCGAACAACGCCGCCGCGAGCGCCTTGGCCAGCTCGGTCTTGCCCACGCCCGTCGGCCCCAGGAAGATGAACGACCCGATCGGACGGCGCGGGTCCTTGATGCCGGAGCGGGCCCTGATGACGGCGTCGGCTACCAGCCGCACCGCCTCGTCCTGGCCGATCACCCGCTCGTGCAGGATCTCGTCCAGGTGCAGAAGCTTCTCCCGCTCCCCCTCCTGCAGGCGGCTCACCGGGATGCCCGTCCACCTGGAGACGATCATCGCGATCTCGTCCTCGGTCACGACCTCACGCAGCAGCCGCCCTGCGCCCTGCTTGGCGCGCAGGCGCTCCTCCTCGGACTGCAGGCGCCGTTCGAGCTCGGGCAGCTTGCCGTGCCGCAGCTCGGCGGCGCGGTTGAGGTCGTAGTCGCGCTCGGCGCGCTCGGCCTCGGTGCGCACGCGCTCTATCTCCTCGCGCAGGCTCTGGACGCTGCGCAGCACCTGCCGCTCGGCCTCCCACTGCGCCCGCATGGCGTCGGCCTCGGCGCGCAGGTCGGCGAGCTCCTTGCGCAGCTCCTCCAGGCGGGCCCTGCTCGCCTGGTCCTCCTCCTTGGCCAGCGCGGCCTCCTCGATCTCCAGCCGCATCACCCTGCGGGTGAGCTCGTCGAGCTCGGCGGGCATCGAGTCGATCTCGGTGCGGAGCATCGCGCAGGCCTCGTCCACCAGGTCGATGGCCTTGTCCGGCAGGAAGCGGTCGGAGATGTAGCGGTGGCTCAGCACGACGGCGGCCACCAGCGCGCCGTCCTGGATCGTCACCCCGTGGAAGACCTCCAGCCGCTCACGCAGACCGCGCAGGATCGAGATGGCGTCCTCGACCGAGGGCTCGTCGACCATCACGGGCTGGAAGCGGCGCTCCAGGGCGGCGTCCTTCTCGATGTGCCTGCGGTACTCATCCAGGGTCGTGGCCCCGATCATGTGCAGCTCGCCGCGGGCCAGCATGGGTTTGAGCATGTTGCCCGCGTCCATGGCGCCCTCGGCCGCGCCCGCGCCCACGACCGTGTGCAGCTCGTCGACGAAGAGCAGGATCCGCCCCTCGGCGGCCACGACCTCGGTGAGCACCGCCTTGAGGCGTTCCTCGAACTCGCCCCGGTACTTCGCGCCGGCCACGAGGGCGCCCATGTCGAGGCTGAAGACCGTCTTGTCCTTGAGGCCGTCGGGCACGTCGCCGTTGTTGATCCGCTGGGCGAGGCCCTCGACGATGGCGGTCTTGCCGACTCCGGGGTCGCCGACCAGGACCGGGTTGTTCTTGGACTTGCGGGACAGGATCTGGATGACCCGGCGGATCTCGCTGTCGCGCCCGATGACCGGGTCGAGCTTGCCCGCCGCGGCGTCTGCGACCAGGTCGCGGCCGTACTTCGCGAGTGCCTCGTAGGCGACCTCGGGCATCGCCGAGGTGACCCGCTGGTTGCCGCGGATCTCGGTGAGCACCCGGAGGAAGGCGTCCCTGCTCAGCCCCTGCTGGCGGAGCAGCCGTCCGGCGGAGGTCGCGCTGCCCTCCTCCAGCAGGGCGACGAGCAGGTGCTCGACCGAGACGTAGTCGTCCTTGAGCCGGTCGGCCTCCCTCKTGGCCGTCTCCAGCAGGCGGGACAGGCGCTGGGTCACCCGGACCTGGCCGGGGTCGACCCCGGGGCCGCTGACCTTGGGCCGGCGGCTCAGCTCGGCCTCCAGGTCGGCGACGAGCCGGTCCAGGTCGACGTCGGCCTTGACGAGCAGGCGGGGGATCAGGCCGTCCGGCTGGTCCAGCAGCGCCAGCAGCAGATGCTCCCCGTCGATCTCGGTGTGCCCGAAGCGCAGCGCCTTGGTCTGGGCGTCGTGCAGCGCCTCCTGCGACTTCTGTGTCAACTGGTTCACGTCCACTGCGGTCCTCCTGGGGTGCCTGTGATGCGGGAGCGGTCGCGCTGGGCGGCCTCCAGCTCCGCGATGCGGTCGAGCAGGTCCACCACCAGGCCCAGTGCGGCGTAGTTGAGGCCGAACCCGGCGCGCAGGCGCTGGATCCGGGCCATGGCGTACATCTGGGCCGGCGGGAACCACAGGGCCCCGGCCGCGTCGCGCTGCGCGTCGAGCACGCCGAGAGCCACGAGACGGCGCACCAGATCCGGATGCGTCCCGGTGGCCCGGGCGAACGCCTCCAGGTCCAGCCGCGCGGGTCTGACGAGGGCGTAGATCATCGCCGCCTCCTCGGGAGGGGTCGCAGGGATCTCACAGGCGGACGGCAGGTCATCGCCGCCGCCTCGCGGGACGCCGGGCCCGCGCGTGCGGGCAGGCCATCACCGCCTCCTCGGGTCGAATGTCGAGACGGCGGCGAGCTGCTCGAACAGCCGCCGCTCCTCGTCCGACAGCGTGGGCGGCACCATGATCCGCACCTCGGCGAACAGGTCCCCGGGCGCGCCCCGCGGGTTCGGCATCCCCCGGCCGCGCAGCCGCAGCCTCCGGCCGCTGGAGGTCCCGGCGGGCACCTTGACCTTGGCCTCGCCGGCCGGGGTGTCGACGGCGACGGACGCGCCCAGCGCCGCCTCCCACGGGTTGACCGGGAGCTGGACGTGGATGTCGCGCCCCTCGACCCGGTAGCGGGGGTGCGGCGCGATCCTGACGATCAGGTAGAGATCCCCGGCGGCGGCTCCGTCGCTGCCCCGGCCGCCCTGCCCCGCCAGCCGGATGCGCTGACCGTCGGTCACGCCCGCCGGGATGTTGACGTCGATCCGGCGGCCGCCCACGGTGATCGAACGGCGGCCGCCCCGGTAGGCGTCCTCCACGGTGAGCTCGATCTCGGCCTCCTGGTCGGCGCCGGGGATCGATCCCCAGCCC
>NZ_NGFP01000416.1 GCF_002149035.1 Streptosporangium minutum | reverse complement strand
GGGGCGTTCGGCACCTAGGTGAGCACGACGTGGTCATCGGTGTCGATGAGGCCCGGTGCCAGGGCGACGCCGCCGACCGCCGCCTCGGGCACGGCGGCCGCCCGCAGCGCGGGGGCGATCAGCCCGGCCGGCGCGGGCTCGGCGATGAAGCCGACGGCCGGCGCGGTGACGGTGATGCCGAGCTGGACGCCCGAGAGCATGAACGACAGGCGTCCCATCACCTTGACCGCGCGTGCGGCTTTGCCCGGCCCTCGCCGCCTGCGCACCGCCGGGGCGGATCGCGGGGTCCTCGCCGCCGGGGCGGGTCGGCCGCCTTGCCGGCGCCTCAGCGGGGTCCGGACCGTACGGCGGTGGCCCCGGCCGGGAGATCCCGGGCCGGGGCCACCTTGAGACGGTCGACGCCCGTGTCGGCGGACCGGACGTCCGGTGGAGGCCTCCGATCGGCTAGCGGACTCCGCGCCTGCTGTACATGCTGACCGCCAGGATGACGCCCACGGCGGCCAGGACGACCTGGATGATCAGCTCGATCCAGTCGATCCCTCCGGTGTTGGCCACTCCCAGCGCGCCGGCGATCGCCGTGCCGATGAGGGCCGCGACGATACCGATCACGATGGTGAGCCAGATCGGGATGCTCTGCCGCCCCGGCACGACCAGACGACCCAGGGCGCCGATGATCGCTCCGATGACGATGGCGGTGATGATGCCGGTAACTGTCATGATCCACGCTCCCAATACTCGGCTGCCGAACGTATGCCCGTGGAGAGGGGAGTGACACATGCGGGATCGGGCGGGACGCCGGAGGCTGTCCCCCCGCCCGCCGCGCCGGGCCCGTCCGACCGCCGGATCACCCTGTCCACGCCCCGTTCCCGGTACGGGCCTCGGCGATTCACCTCCCGCCGCGCGGGTAGAGAAATGTTCCCGCAGCTCAGGACGTGAAGGGCTGCGGCGGCGAGCCAGGGCCCGTCGGCCGGGACGGAGGCCGCCCCGTCCCGGCCCTCGACCGTCGGGCCCGTCACCCTGCCCTGCCCCAGACCGGCGGGGACCGTTGAGAGGAGACCTCGTGACCATCGACGAACGGCCGGCCGGTTCCCCGCCTCCCGATATCGACGACACGACCGTCGAAGCGCTGGGCAGGCTCTCCGAGGCCCTGGAGACGACCGAACGGGCCCGTGGCCATCTCTACTCCTTCCACCAGCTCACCGGCCATGCCGACCTGCAGCTCGACCGGGTCGTGGAACTGCTGCGCGCCGCGGGCCACCCCGACCTGGCCGACGTCGTGGCCGACGAGCTGATCGGCCGCAACGTGCTGCCCGACCGGTGGACCTTCCAGATCATGGAGGAGTACGACGACGGCTACTACCGCTTCTTCACCGGCCTCGAGAAGCGGATCAGGGACCAGCTGGCCGGTGGCCGCCGCCACCTCTACGAGGCCCGGATGAAGCGGGAACGTCAGAGCTGAGCCCGCGGCCTCCGGGGCGGGCGCGCCCCGCCCGGCCAGCGTCACGGCGCCGGCCCGCGGGGTTCCCGCCGGTCGGCGCCGGATCGCCGGGGGCCCGGCGCGCCGTACAGTGGCCGCATGGGCATGGTCGAAACGGTGGGCCTGGTGCTGCACCCGCAACGCGACTCGAAGGTCGCCATCGACACGATCGTGGAGTGGGCTCGCGCCCACGGCGTGACCGTCCTCGGCCTGCCCGACGAGGTCGGGCGCATCGACTGCAGCGCGGTGTCGGTCGACACCGACACCCTGGTGGACCGGGCCGACCTGCTCGTCAGCCTCGGCGGTGACGGCACCATGCTGCGCACCATGCGGCTCATCGCCGGACGGCCCACCCCCATCCTCGGCGTGAACCTCGGCAAGCTGGGCTTCCTCGCCGAGATCGACGTCGAGGACCTGCCCTTCGCGCTGTCGGCCATCGACAGCCACCAGTACACGGTCGAGCCCCGCATGGCGGTGCGGGCGACCTTCGGCGAGGGGAGGACAGTGACCGCCTTCAACGACGTCGCCCTGGTGCGCACCCCCGGCGACGGGCTGTCCGCGGTGGCGATCTCGGTGGAGGGCCACCCCTTCGTCCGCTACGCGGCCGACGCCGTCATCGTGGCGACCTCCACGGGGTCGACGGCCTACAGCTTCTCCGCGGGCGGCCCGATCGTGTCGCCGACGGTCGAGGGGTTCCTCGTCGTGCCGGCGGCGGCCCACTCGGCGTTCAACCGGGCCCTGGTGCTCTCCGCCGACGAGGTGGTCGACCTTGAGGTGCTCCCGACGAGCGGGCGGCTGGCCGTGGAGGTGGACGGGGCGATCGGCGCCCATCTATCGCCCGGGGACCGGCTCTCCGTCACCGCGGTGCGCGCCGCCGCCTGGGTCGTCCGGCTCGGCACCACGAGCTTCTACGAGCGCGCCCGCCGCAAGCTCCGCGTGAACGGCAGCGCCGAGGTCGACTAGGGTCCGTCCGGTCGATCATGAGTGAGGGCGATCGGGTTCCGCTCGTAGCAGATCTTCCACGGCCCATACCGCTCGGGCACATCACGCCAGGGCGCTCCGGTGTGGATCCGCCGCAGGATCCCATTGATCACCTGTCGGTGGTCACGCCATCGGCCCCCACGAGGATAAGCGGCCGGCATCAGTACAGCCGGCCGCTCCCACTCAGCACCCGAAAGATCACCACGACCCACGAACAATCCAACGATTCACATGATCGATCGGATGCGGCCGGCCGACATCGCCGCAGCGACGGCTGTCGCCCCTCAGGCCGAGGCCGCGGCGACGCAGAACTCATTGCCCTCCGGATCGGCCATCACAATGTGGTGCCCGTCGAACTCCTCCAGGACGTTCCCGCCCGCCTTCACCAGCCGCTCGGACTCCGCTCTGATCCGCTCCCATCGCTCATCGGCACTGCCATGGCCCGGCACTCGGACGTCGATATGAAGCCGGTTCTTCGCCGTTTTGGGCTCGGGAACCTTGAGGATGGAGAGCCGGGGGCCGACGCCGTCCGGATCGCAGAGCCACGCGCCGTCCTCCACGGAGTCGTCCTCCGGAAGGTCGAATTGCGCGAACCACTCCTCGCGGGTTTCGAAGGGAGCGGGCGGAGGCTCGTCGACATACCCCAGCGCCGTCTTCCAGAACTCGGCGAGGAGCTGCGCATCCATACAGTCAAGGGTCAGATCGATTCTGGCTGCCATGCCAGGACCGTACTGCGCGCCTCTGACAGTCGCGGCTGGGCCGTGTCCCCGAGCCTCTTCGGTGATTGACAGGCAGGGTCTGAGACAGACCCCGGTTCAAGGAAGGGCCGGGCTGAGGGAGAGGAGCCCACCGCAGGTGCGCCATGGTCGACCGGGCAGCTCCTAGGGGCCGGCGGCCTGCGCGCTCCTCAGCGGACAGGCGCCGGAGCGCGGGGCCCGCCCGGTGCGCGTCCGCCTCCCGTGTCCCCGATGTGGCACACGTCATACCCCCGAACTGTCCGATCGGTCAGCTTCTGACCGATCGGTCAGGCATGCTGGTGAAGGGGGTGATTTCATGTCACGCAGCACACGTTCGGGCACCCGCGGCGAGATCCTCGACGCGGCGGCCCGGCTCTTCGCCGCGACCGGTTTCAAGGGGACGTCACTGCAGGACATCGCCGGTGAGGTGGGCTGCTCGAAGGCCGCGCTGCTGTACCACTTCGACGGCAAGGACGCGATCCTCGCCGAACTGCTGGCGCCGGCCGTGGAGGCGTTCGCGACGCTCGACGCCCGGCTGGCCGGCCTCGGTGACGACGACGTCCAGCTCGCGGCCGTCGAGGGATACGTGGATCTCGTGATGCGCTTCCGGCGCGAGGTCACCGTCCTGTACGACGACATCCCCGCGCTGCTCCAGCGCCCCGCCTTCGCCGGCGTCCAGGGGATGTCGGACCGGCTTCTCGACGCGCTGGCCGCCCGCTCCCCGGCTCCGGCGGCCCGCGTCGCCGCGCTGATGGTGCTCAGCTCCGTCCCCGTCATCTGCATGGAACCCATCGAGATCGGCGTCCGCACGGAACCCATCGTGATCGGCGACGACGAGCTGCGCTCCATCCTGACGCGGAGCGCGGCCCGGACCCTGGACCTCCGCGGGGCGTGACAGCGGGCACCGTCCCAGCGCACCGCCGCCC
>NZ_NGFP01000415.1 GCF_002149035.1 Streptosporangium minutum | reverse complement strand
CCCCGCCCCCGATCAGCAGCCACACCGCCGTCCAGGCGACCAGCGCGACGGTGAAGGGCGCCGACCCGTCGGGGCCGCCCGACGGCCCCCAGTGGACGGCCAGCGGGTCGGGCAGCCGGTCGCGCAGCGTCAACGGCACGGCGACCAGCACGGCGGTCACCAGCGTCACCCAGCCGGCGGCCACGGAAACAAATCGGCCTCGCAGGCCCATGGCGGTCTCTCCTTCCGGTGACCGGCCGTCCGGCGCGGTCACGAGATCTCTCTGATCAAGTCGATGACGTCGTCGTGCCCGTAGCCGTACTGGCCCGCCTCGGCGAGCAGCGACCGGAGCCTCTCCTCCAGCACGCTGCGGGGGTCGGGGCGGCTGAGCACGCTCACGCCGCGTCCGCGGCGGAACTCCAGCACGCCCTCGTCGCGCAGGTCGCGCAGGGCGCGCAGCACCGTGTTCGCGTTGATGCCCAGCGCCTCGGCCAGGTCACGGGCCGGTGGAAGCCGGTCTCCCGGCGCGTAGGAACCCTCGGCGACGGCGCGCCGGATCGCCTCGGCCACCTGGTCGTGCAGGGGCCGGGGATCGTTCAGATCCAAGGTGATCAACATAGTGCTATCGACATTAGCACCATCACCTCGAATGGTGCTAATCGAAGTGGCATCATCGGGCCCGGCGATTCGTAGGACGAACCCTCGTTTATGCGTACTGCGCAAGCCCGACTAGCATCGGGCGACGTGACCACTGTGCGGCTGAACTCAACTGACAACGCTGTCTCGTTTGATACCGATGCCCTGGTCGTCGGCGTCCACACCGGCCCGGACGGCCCGCGTCCCGCTCCGGGGGCCGAGAGTGTGGACGAGGCGCTGGGCGGCGGGCTCGCCGCGACACTCCTCGCGATGGGCGTCAAGGGCAAGCAGGGCGAGATCGCCAAGCTTCCGACCTTCGGCGCGCTGTCCGCCCCGCTCCTGGCCGTCGTCGGCCTCGGTGACGCTCCCGAGGGCGACTACGACACCGAGTCCCTGCGCCGCGCCGCGGGCACCGCGTCGCGCGCTCTCGCGGGCACCGCCCGCGTCGCGCTGGCGCTGCCCGCCGCCGACGCGCAGCGGGCCGGGGCCGTCGCCCAGGGCGCCCTGCTGGGCGCCTACTCCTTCACCGCGTACCGGACCACCGGCGAGCAGACCGCCCCGGTGGCCGAGCTGACCGTCCTGAGCGGCGCCGACGGCGCTCAGGCCGCGGTCGAGCGCGCCGCTACCGTGGCCGCCTCGGTCTCCCTGGTCCGCGACCTGGTCAACACCCCGCCCTCGGACCTGTGGCCGGCCCGCTTCGCCGAGATCGCCGAGCAGACCGGCTCGGCGGCGGGCCTGTCGGTCGAGGTCCTGGACGACAAGGCACTCAAGGAGGAGGGCTACGGCGGCATCGTCGCCGTCGGCCAGGGTTCGGCCAACCCGCCGCGCCTGGTCCGCCTCGCCTACAGCCACCCGGAGGCCGCCAAGACGGTCGCGTTCGTCGGCAAGGGCATCACCTTCGACTCCGGCGGCCTGTCGCTCAAGCCGACGTCCTCGATGGACTGGATGAAGTCCGACATGAGCGGCGCGGGCGCGGTCTTCGGCGCGCTCGTCGCGATCGCCGAGCTGGGCCTCAAGGTCAACGCGATCGGCTATCTCTGCCTGGCGGAGAACATGCCCAGCGGCACCGCCCAGCGCCCCTCCGACGTCTTCACCAGCTTCGCGGGCAAGACCGTCGAGGTGCTCGACACCGACGCCGAGGGCCGCCTGGTCCTGATCGACGGCATCGCCCGCGCCGGCCAGGACGACCCCGACCTGATCGTGGACGTCGCCACGCTCACCGGGGCGCAGATCGTGGCGCTCGGCTGGCGTACGGCCGGCGTCATGGCCAACGACGACGAGCTCCGCGAGGAGGTCGTCCGTACGGCCGGCGAGCAGGGCGAGGCCGCGTGGGGCATGCCCCTGCCGGAAGAGCTCCGCAAGGGGCTCGACTCCCCCGTCGCCGACATCGCCAACCTCCACCCGGAGCGCTTCGGCGGCATGCTGACGGCGGGCATCTTCCTTCGGGAATTCGTGCCGGACGGGGTCCGTTGGGCCCACATCGACATGGCGGGACCGGCCTTCAACAAGGGGGAGCCCCACGGCTACACGCCGAAGGGCGGCACCGGGGCGATCACCCGGACCCTCATCGGCCTCGCCGAGCGTTACGCGAGCTAGCCGGCGCCGCGCAAGCGGGTCACAAGCTACGTGGACAAATGAAAAGATGCGGTTGTCGGGGTCAGGCCAAGAGCGAGGCCCCGGCGATGCGGCGAGCCGTGCCCGAGGGGGAGGCGTGGATGCTAACCAGTTTCCGCGTGACCAGCCAGGGCACGGAGCGGGCGCGACCGTGAAGACGGTAATCCAATCCGACAAGGAGCTTTCCTGTGGCTGATGGCAGCGGCCCCTACGACATCGTCGTCCTGGGTGGCGGTAGCGGTGGGTATGCCTGCGCCCTGCGGGCGGCCGAGCTGGGCAAGACGGTCGCGCTGATCGAGAAGGACAAGATCGGCGGCACATGCCTGCACCGGGGATGCATCCCCACCAAGACCCTCCTGCACTCGGCGGAGGTGGCCGACGAGACCCGGGAGAGCGCGGCGTTCGGCGTCAAGGCCCGCTTCGAGGGCATCGACATGGACGGCGTCCACGCGTTCAAGGACAAGATCGTCACTCGCGCCTGGAAGGGCGTCCAGGGCCTGCTCAAGAGCAAGGGCATCACCATCATCGAGGGTGAGGGCCGCCTCGCGGGCCCGAACCGGGTCGCCGTCGGCTCCGAGGTCTACGAGGGCCGCAACATCGTGCTGGCGACGGGCTCCGCGCCCCGGTCGCTGCCCGGCCTGGACATCGACGGTGAGCGGGTCATCACCAGCGAGCACGCGCTCAAGCTGGACCGGGTGCCCACTTCGGTGATCGTTCTGGGCGGCGGCGTCATCGGCGTGGAGTTCGCCAGCGTGTGGCGCTCCTTCGGCGCCGAGGTGACGATCGTCGAGGCGCTGCCGCACCTGCTCCCGCTGGAGGAGGAGTCCAGCTCCAAGCTGCTGGAGCGCGCCTTCCGCCGCCGCGGCATCAAGCAGGAGCTGGGCGTCTTCTTCGAGGGCGTCAAGTCCACCGACACGGGTGTGATCGTCACGCTCGCCAACGGCAAGACCCTCGACGCCGAGCTGCTGCTCGTCGCCGTCGGCCGTGGCGCCGTCTCCTCCGGCATGGGCTTCGAGGAGGCGGGCATCGCGATCGAGCGCGGCACCGTCACCGTCGACGAGTTCTGCCAGACCAGCGTGCCGGGTGTGTACGCGGTCGGCGACCTGATCCCGACCCTGCAGCTCGCCCACGCGGGCTTCGCCGAGGGCATCCTGGTGGCCGAGCACATCGCCGGGCTGAACCCGGTGCCGATCGACTACGACGGCGTGCCGCGGATCACCTACTCCGACCCCGAGGTCGCGTCGGTGGGCATCACCTCCGCCCAGGCCCGCGAGCGTGGTCACGAGGTCGTCGAGTTCACCTACGACCTCGCCGGCAACCCCAAGAGCCAGATCCTGCAGACGCAGGGCGCGGTCAAGATCGTCACCGAGAAGGACGGTCCGGTGCTCGGCGTGCACATGGTCGGCCGCCGCATCGGCGAGCTCGTGACCGAGGGTCAGCTGATCTACAACTGGGAGGCGCTGCCCTCCGAGGTGGCCCAGCTCATCCACGCGCACCCGACCCAGTCCGAGGCCGTCGGCGAGGCGATGCTGGCCCTGGCCGGCAAGCCGCTGCACGTCCACAACTAATAACAAGCCCTCACTCGGAACACGAGAGAAGACACCCAATGCCGAAGTCCGTACAGATGCCCCAGCTCGGCGAGAGCGTCACCGAGGGCACCGTCACCCGTTGGCTGAAGAAGGAGGGCGAGCGCGTCGAGGCCGACGAGCCGCTCCTCGAAGTCTCCACCGACAAGGTCGACACCGAGATCCCCTCGCCGACGGCGGGCATTCTCACCAAGATCGTCGTCGCCGAGGACGAGACCGTCGAGGTCGGCGCCGAGCTGGCCGTCATCGACGAGAACGGCTCCGCGGGCGCCGCTCCGGCTCAGGAGGCCGCTCCCGAGCCCGAGCCCGAGCCGGCCCAGCCGATCTCCTCGATCCCGCAGCCCGCACCGCAGGCCGCCGCCC
>NZ_NGFP01000414.1 GCF_002149035.1 Streptosporangium minutum | reverse complement strand
GTCTACCTCTTCGAAGACCTGGGCGCCCCCCAGAGCGTCGCCGCCCTCGGCTTCGCCGTCTTCTCCACCGCCATGACCGCCGGCCGCTTCGCCGGAGACGGTGCCGAGGAGGATGAAGAAGAAGGACACGGCTCGGCGGGCGTTGGTGGCCTGCCGGGGCGTGGTGTCGGTCATGAGCGCCCCCGGGGGTTTTCGGCTCAGGGGCGTATTCAATCATGGTCGGTGCCGGTGGGTGGAGGGTGGTCGCTGGGTGGTGGTCCGGTGTGCTTGGGGGTCTGTCGTCCTGTTCTCAGGTGGTCTTGTTGGTGGAGAGGGTGCGGGCGGCGGCTTGGATCTTGTCCATGACGTTGGAGAGGTCGTGGAGGGTGGGGGTGTCGAGGCACTGGAGGAGGCGGCGGAAGTCGGCGAGGCCGGCCTCGGTGATCTGTTCGGTGAGGGTGCGGCCGGCGGGGGTGAGTTCGACGCGGCGGATGCGGCGGTCGTGGGGGTCTTCGCGGCGGGTGACGAGGCCGTGGCCGACGAGGCGGTCGACGATGCCGGTGACGGTGCCGAGGCCGACGCCGAGGTGGTGGGCGAGGTCCTGGCCGGAGGCGGAGTCCTGGCAGGACAGGAGCATGACGACCTTGAGCTGGCGCATGGTGAGGTTGGAGTCGAAGAGGGGGGAGGGGGGGCGGTCTTGGGCGAAGAGTCGCGCCAGGTCGTGCTGGAGTTCGCCGATCCGGTGGATCAGTCGGTCGCGTTCGTCGTTCACACTCACCTCTCGCTTCCTGAGAAGGTTATCAGGATGGCAAGGCAGCGTTAAATATTCGTGTGAGGCGAAGTGTTAGTGTGGGCGAAACTTATTGTGACGTCCCCCTAGGAGTCCGCCCCCATGACCGCCTTGGCCAGGTTGAGCCTTGCCAACCGCAGCCTCGTCATAATGATCGCGGTCGTGTTGAGCGCGTTCGGCGCCTTCGCGATCCCGTCGCTGAAACAACAGCTGCTGCCTTCGCTTTCGTTCCCGGGCGCGTTCGTGGTCGCCCCCTATCTGGGCGCCTCTCCCGAGATCGTGGAGGAGCAGGTCACCAAGCCGATCGAGGACAGCTTCCAGGGCATCGAGGGGGTCACCGAGGTCACCTCCACCTCCCAGGAGGGGATGTCGCAGGTTCAGGTGGCCTTCGAGTACGGCACCGACATCGACGCGGCGGTGGCGAAGATGCAGCAGGCGGTGTCGCGGATCGGCGCCCAGCTGCCCGACGGGGTGGACCCGCAGGTCCTGGCCGGCGGCACCGACGACATTCCGGTGCTGGTGCTGGCGGTGGGGACCGGCGGTGACGAGCGGGCCATGGCCGACAAGCTCCAGCGGATCATGGTGCCGGAGCTTCAGGGCATCGACGGCGTCCGTGAGGCCGTGGTGACCGGCGCCCGGGACGAGACCGTGGTGATCACTCCGGATGTCAAGAAGCTCGCCGCGCGCGGGCTGGCTCCGACGGCGGTGACCGATGCGCTGCGCGCCAACGGGCAGCCGGTTCCGGCGGGCAGCCTGGTGCAGGACAAGGCGTCGCTGACGGTTCAGGTGGGCAGCCGGATCGCCTCGATCGAGGATCTGAGGAATCTCTATCTGATCCCGGCGGCTCCGGCGCAGGCCGTCCAGCAGGCGCCGGCGCAGGCTCAGCAGGCCGCCCAGCAGGGGCGTCAGGTGCCGGGGCAGGGCAGTGCGGCCGCGGCTCAGCAGCGGGCCCAGCAGGCGCGGCTTGCTGTGGCGGCGCCGAAGCCGGTGAAGCTGGGTGATGTGGCCGAGGTCGAGCGTTCGCTGGCCGACAGCACCTCGTTGACGCGCACCAACGGCGAGCCGAGCCTGGGGGTGTCGGTGACGATGACGCCCGATGGCAACGCGGTGGCGATCTCTCATGCGGTCAACGAGAAGAAGGCGGAGCTGGTCCGGGCGATCGGTGATTCGGCGCAGGTGACGGTGGTCTTCGACCAGGCGCCGTATGTGGAGCGTTCGATCGAGGATCTGACCACCGAGGGTCTGCTGGGTCTGGTCTTCGCGGTGCTGGTCATCTTGGTCTTCTTGTTGTCGGTGCGTTCGACGCTGGTGACGGCGGTGTCGATCCCGCTGTCGGTGGTCATCGCGCTGATCGCTCTGTGGCTGGGTGACTATTCGCTCAACATGCTCACGCTGGGGGCGTTGACGATCGCGGTCGGGCGGGTGGTGGACGACTCGATCGTGGTTTTGGAGAACATCAAGCGGCATCTGGGCTATGGCGAGGCCAAGCGTGACGCGGTGCTGGCGGGTGTGCGTGAGGTGAGCGGGGCGGTGACGGCCTCGACGCTGACCACGGTGGCGGTGTTCCTGCCGATCGCGGTGGTCGGCGGCATGGTGGGGCAGTTGTTCGCGCCGTTCGCGGTCACGGTGACGGTGGCGTTGCTGGCTTCGTTGCTGGTGTCGTTGACGGTGATCCCGGTGCTGGCCTACTGGTTTTTGAAGGCGCCGGTGCTCAGTGCCGAGCGGGCGCGTGCGGTGCGTGAGGAGGCTGAGGCCAAGGAACTGCGTAGTCCGTTGCAGCGGGCCTACATGCCGGTGTTGCGTTTTGCGACCAGGCGGCGGCTGGTCACCGTCCTGGTAGGTGTTGTGATTTTCGTGGGGACGATGGGTCTGGCCGGGCGGCTGGAGACCAACTTCTTGGACTCTTCGGGTCAGAACACGCTCTCGGTGACGCAGAAGATGCCTGCCGGCACTGACCTGGCCACCACGGATGCGGCGGCCAAGAAGGTGGAGGAGGTGCTGGGCTCTCTGAAGGACGTGGAGGGCTATCAGGTCAATGTGGGTGCCGGTGGCGGGTTCATGGGGGCGACGGGGGGTGGCGGTGATCGTGCCTCCTACTCGGTGACGGTCGCCGAGGGGGCCGACACCGCGGCGCTGGAGAGCGCGTTGCGTGATCGGCTGAAGGCGCTGGCGGATGTCGGTGAGGTGACCGTCGGCGGCGGGCAGGGGGCTCCGGGGGGCGGTTCGACCAACCAGCTTCAGGTGATCGTCCAGGGGCCGGACACCGCGACGTTGCAGGGCGCGGCCGAGGTGGTGCGCGGTGCGATGGCGGGTCTTGAGGGGATGCGGGATGTCTCCTCCAACCTGCAGGCCAGTGGCCGGCGGGTGGAGGTTCAGGTGGACCGGCGTAAGGCGGCGGCCAAGGGGCTGACCGAGGCGCAGATCGCGCAGGTGGTGGCTCAGCGTTTCCGTGGGGCGCCGCTGGGTCAGATCACCTTGGACGGGCGGGCCAGTGATTTGGTCCTGCGGGTCGGTGAGGCGCCGGAGGATCTGAAGGCGATCGGTGCGTTGAAGCTGCCGTCGGCCGCCGGCGAGGTCGAGTTGTCGGATGTGGCGAAGGTGGCCGAGGTCGACGGGCCGACGCAGGTGACGCGGATCGACGGTGAGCGCAGTGCGACGGTTTCGGGTACGGCTACGGGTAGTGACCTGGGCAGTGTGACCGCGGCGTTGACGGCGAAGCTGGAGGGGTTGTCGTTGCCGGCGGGGGCGAAGTACGCCATCGGTGGTGTGAGTGCCGATCAGGAGGAGGCGTTCGGTCAGCTGGGGCTGGCGATGCTGGCGGCCATCGCGATCGTCTTCATGATCATGGTGGCGACGTTCCGTAGTTTCGTGCAGCCGCTGGTGCTGCTGGTGTCGGTGCCGTTCGCGGCGACCGGCGCGATCGGCCTGCTGCTGGTCACCGGTACGCCGCTGGGTGTTCCGGCGCTGATCGGCATGCTGATGCTGATCGGCATCGTGGTGACCAACGCCATCGTGCTGATCGATCTGATCAATCAGTATCGGGAGCAGGGGATGGGCGTGGTGGAGGCGGTGGTCGAGGGTGGCCGGCGGCGTCTGCGGCCGATCCTGATGACCGCGGTGGCGACGATCTTCGCGTTGATCCCGATGGCGCTGGGTCTGACCGGGTCGGGTGGGTTCATCTCCCAGCCGCTGGCGATCGTGGTGATCGGTGGTCTGTTGTCGTCGACGCTGCTGACGCTGGTGCTGGTGCCGACGCTGTATGTGATGCTGGAGCGGACCAAGGAGCGGTTCGGCCGCGGGTCCAGGCCCGGCAGGCACGAGGCCGAGGTGAAGGTCTACGACGCCGACGAGCTGGCTCCGTCCCGGTAGGCGCCCGCTGCGGGTGGGGATGTGCCGGTCGCCGTACGGTGGGGTTCGCGCCGTGCGGCGGCCGGTTGTGCCGGGGGTTCGGGG
>NZ_NGFP01000413.1 GCF_002149035.1 Streptosporangium minutum | reverse complement strand
CCCGAACGCGGGCAGGCTCTGGCCGAGGACATGGTGCCCGCCCTCCCGAAGGAGGAGCGCCAGCCGGTCCTGGTCGGTTACGGCGTCAAGATGGGCGCGGCCAAACGCCGTCCCCGCAGAACGGCGTCCACCCCGCCCGCGGGCTCGCCGGCTCCGCGGAGCGTCCAGCCGCCCGCGCGGCAGGACACCGGGCCCGGTGTCCGCGAGGGCGCCGGGCCGTTCACCGGCGAGGGCGCCGCTGCCTCCGTACGGGAGAACGGCCGGGAGAACGGGCCGGCCGCCGGGGCCGCGCCCGCCTCCGGGGGACGCGTCGCGACGCTGGCCAAGCCTCCCGTGCGGAAGCTGGCCAAGGACCTCGGAGTCGACCTGACCACGCTCACCGGGAGCGGTCCGCAGGGCTCGATCACCCGGGACGACGTCCAGTCGGCGGCCGGGGCGGTCCCCGCTCCGGCGGCGGTGCGGGCCGTACAGGCGGGTGAGGAGCGGATCCCGGTCAAGGGAGTACGCAGGGCGACCGCGCAGGCCATGGTGGCCTCCGCGTTCACCGCGCCGCATGTCACCGAGTTCCTCCAGGTCGACGTCACCGAGACCATGGACGCGGTCGGGCGGCTGCGACGGCTGCCGGACTTCGCCGAGGTCAAGGTGTCGCCGTTGCTCCTGGTGGCGAAGGCGGTGCTCGTCGCCGCGCGCCGGTATCCGATGATCAATTCGGTGTGGGACGAGGCCGCGCAGGAGATCGTGGTCAAGCACTACGTGAACCTGGGCATCGCCGCGGCCACCCCGCGTGGCCTGCTCGTTCCCAACGTCAAGGACGCCCACGCCATGTCCCTCCCGGACCTCGCCAGGGCCCTCGGCGTCCTCGCCGAGACCGCCCGTGCGGGCCGTACCCAGCCCGCCGACATGGCCGGAGGCACGATCACGATCACCAATGTGGGCGTGTTCGGGGTGGACGCGGGCACGCCGATCCTCAACCCCGGGGAGTCGGCAATCCTGGCCTTCGGCCAGGTCAGGGACATGCCGTGGGTGGTGGACGGGCAGATCGTGCCGCGCAGGGTCTGCACGCTGGCGCTGTCGTTCGACCACCGGGTCGTGGACGGGGAGCTCGGCTCGCTCTTCCTCCGTGACGTCGGCGCCATGCTGGAGGATCCGCTCCGCATGCTCGCCTGGAACTGAAGCCGCAGAAGTCGCGAGCCCGCTCCCCGGAGGGAGCGGGCTCGCGTGGTCTGAGGCCGCCCCCGGTCGCCCGAGGCTCCCGCGGCGGTGCTCCGGCGCGCCTTCTCCATTTGGAGTTCGTTTACCGACTCGCTGTTTCCAGGTTTCCTTATGGAGAACTTATGGGGTTCTCCGGGAGCCCGGAGCGGCCCGCCCGGCGCGTGGGGCGATGACCTTTCCGTGGACGCGGTGAACCGTCCCCTGGTGATTTCCCGGGGTGTGCTTTGAATACCGCCTCCTCGCTTTGATGCGCCATGAGACTGCCGGTGACAGATGCGGAAGAACCTGTCCGGCCTCTCAGGGAGAGGTATGGGAATGGCCAGTTAAAGGATCTCCAACCCGCACCGATTTCGGAGATTAATGCGTATCTGGGTGATATTGTCTTAATTGGTAACTCCGCGAAAGAACGGCCAGAAGGGAAAGCCAATGAGACTGGACAAGCTCTTCCCGGCTAACCGCGCCCCGCTTGGTTGGGGCGGATGTCGTCGTCGTCGCTGCGGATGCGGCGGCGGTTGGCGCGGCGGCTGGCGCGGCGGCTGGGGCGGCGGCTGGTGGTGGTAGCAAAGTCAGATGAGAACCGGCGGATCACCCGCCGGTTCTCCTTTGCGCTCCCCCCGCCGGACGGAGCCGGACCGGTGGAGGACCTCCCGACCTCGATCGCGCCGGCGGTCTCCATCCGGGACGCCTTCCGGCGGTTCTGGCCCTCCACCCGCGGCGTCCGCAGGTTTTTCGTGGTCGGCGTCGTGCTGGCGATCGTGGCGGCCCTCTGCGAGGTCGCCGCGATCTGGCTGTTCGGGCGCATCACCGATGAGGTGCTCAGCGCCCAGAACCTGGGAGCGTTCTGGACCCCCGCGTTCACCTGGCTCGGCCTCGTGATCATCGCGGGCCTGGCCTC
Source organism: Streptosporangium minutum (assembly GCF_002149035.1). GTDB lineage: Bacteria > Actinomycetota > Actinomycetes > Streptosporangiales > Streptosporangiaceae > Streptosporangium > Streptosporangium minutum. The sequence continues at coordinate 2,158 of NZ_NGFP01000413.1, read as the reverse complement.
CTTCGTGGGTTCCTACGCCACGGCCCTGGGCGGGGAGCGCTTCCTGCTGCGGTTGCGGGACAGGGTGTTCGCGCACATCCAGACGCTCACCCCCGACTTCTTCGACAACCGCCGGCTGGGCGACCTGATGGCCCGGCTCACCGACGACATCGAAGCCATCGAGGAACTGGTCGGCTCCGGTGTGGTCCGGCTCCTCACGACGGTCGCCAGCGTGGTCTTCTTCGCCGGGGCCGCCTTCTACATCCGGTGGGATCTCGCGCTGGTGACGTTCGCGATGATCCCGGCGTTCCTGATCGTCTCCAAGGTCTTCGCGTCGAAGTTCAGGACCGTCGCCGCCCGCGAGCGGCTCAGCAACGGAGCCATGAACAGCGTCATCGAGGAGGGCCTGGCCAACCAGTCCCTCGTCCAGGCCTACAACCGCCAGGAGGCCGAGGCGGATCGGCTGCACGCCGAGGGCCACACCTGGCTACGGGCCAACGTGGCCCAGGCCCGGCTGTCCGCGCTGTACGGGCCGGTCGTCCAGGTCATCGAGACCGTCTGCCTGCTGGTCGTCATCGGCTTCGGCGCGTGGGAGATCGCGGCCGGCCGCCTCACCATCGGCGGGCTGCTCGCCTTCGCCGCCTACCTCGCCTACCTCTATCCGGCGGTGCAGAGCCTCGGGCAGATCGCGCTCACCGTCTCCGAGGCGGCGGCGGGCTCCGACCGCGTCATCGAGATCCTGCGGGCCCGGCCCGCTGTCACCGACCGGGCCGGGGTGGCTCCCATGGGCGCGCGGAGCCGGGGCCGGATCGAGTTCGACGAGGTCGGCTTCACCTATCCGAACAGGACCAGCCCCACGCTGCGGAATCTGTCCTTCCGCGCGGAGCCGGGCGAGCTGGTCGTCTGCACCGGACCCAGCGGCGCGGGCAAATCCACCCTCACCAAGCTCCTGCTGCGGTTCTACGACCCCACCGCCGGGCGCATCCTTCTCGACGGGATCGACATCCGGGACCTGCCGCGCCGGTCGCTGCGCGACAACATCACCGTCCTGCAGCAGGAGAACCTGCTCTTCTCCGGAACCGTGCGCGACAACATCGCCTACGGCCGTCCCGGCTCAAGCATGGACGACATCGTCCGGGCCGCCGTCTTGGCGGACGTGCACGACTTCATCAGCACGCTCCCCCGGAAGTACGACACGCCCCTCGGCCAGCGCGGCCGGCTCGTCTCCGGCGGGCAGCGCCAGCGCATCGCCATCGCCCGGGCGATCCTGCGCGACGCCCCGGTGCTCGTGCTCGACGAACCGATGACCGGACTCGACTCCCTCACCGCGGCACGGATCATGGAGCCTCTCCGGCTGCTCATGTCCGGCCGCACGACCATCCTCATCACCCATGACCTCCGCCTCATCCCCGAAACGGCGCACACGATCGTCCTGGGCGCCGCGCAGAGCCCCGGCCGGACGGGGGTCAGGCTCTCCAGACGCCGCAGCGCGGCCCCGCGCCCGGCCTGAGGGCCCCGCCTCCGGTCTGAGGGCCTGGCGCCCGCCGCGGGTGGACAAGGGTACGGAAGCAGGCAGGGAAGGGGGCCTCCGCCGAACGGGCCCTCCGCCGGACCGGTTCTCCGCCAGACGGGTTCTCCGGGTCCGGCTCTCCGTCGGGCAGGTCCTCCGGCAGACGGGTCCTCTGTCGGACGGGCAGGTCCTCTGGCAGCCGGTCCTCTGTCGGGCCGGCTCTTCGTCGGCAGGGTTCTCCATCGGCCGGATTCTCCGCCGGGCCGGATTCTCCGCCGGGCCGGATTCTCCGCCGGGCAGGTTCTCCGGTGGACCGGTTCTCCGTGGAGACGGCTTTCTGCGGGGACCGTCCCTCTGAGCCAGGCCAGGCCCGCCGGACCGGCCTTCGCGGGAAGCCCCCCAGAGCCCGGGAAAACGCGGTGAGCCCGCTCCCCGAAAGGAGCGGGCTCGCAGTGGAGGTGAATGGACCCGTCCGTTCTCACCTCGGATGAGGGTCTGCCGGAAAACGCTCCCGGTATTATCCGGCCCGGCGGAGAATCCGGCCCGGCGGAGAATCCGGCCGATGGAGAACCCTGCCGACGAAGAGCCGGCCCGACAGAGGACCGGCTGCCAGAGGACCTGCCCGTCCGACAGAGGACCCGTCTGCCGGAGGACCTGCCCGACGGAGAG
>NZ_NGFP01000412.1 GCF_002149035.1 Streptosporangium minutum | reverse complement strand
GATCACGACCGCCCCGGCCCGTCCGAGCCGCGTCTCGTAGTCCCGCAGGAAGCGCCCGAGCTCCTCGCCCGTCACCATCGGTCCGGGCTCGTTGAACAGCGCCGTGCGCCGCGCGGCCGTACCGGACGGGGCGGGGCCCAGGTCGCTGACGGCCAGGGTGGCGCGTGACTCGGCGGCGATCGGGGTGAGGGCGGCGGGCAGGCCCGCCGCCGCGAGGTCGGCTTCGACGGCGCGGCCGTTCGGGCCGCCGGACAGGCCGGTGACGAGCACGTCCCGGCCGAGGGCGGCCAGCACCCTGGCGACGTTGACGCCCTTGCCGCCCGCCCTCCGGTGCACGGTCCGCACCCGGTTGACGCCGTCCCAGTCGACGCCGTCGGCCACATAGGTGACGTCGAGGGCCAGGTTCAGCGTGACGGTGAGGATCGGGCCGCGGACGGCGGGTGGTGAGGTCATCAGGGTTCTGTGATCCAGTTTCCGTGCTTCATGACACCGGCGACCTCCAGGTCGCCGGTGAGCACCACCAGGTCGGCCTGCTTGCCGACGGAGACGGAGCCGAGGCGGTCGGCGAGGCCGAGCACCCGGGCGGGGGTGAGCGAGGCGACCTCGGCCGCCTCCGGCAGCGACAGCCCGACCTGCTGGACGCTGCGCCGGAACGCGACGTCCATGGTCAGGGTGCTGCCCGCGATGGAGCCGCCGTCGGCCAGCCGGGCGACGCCGTCCACGACGTCGACCTTCATCGGGCCGAGCCCGTAGACGCCGTCGCCCATGCCGGCCGCCGCCATGGCGTCGGTGATCAGCGCGGTCCGGCCGGGCCCCGCGACGTCGTAGGCCAGGCGCATCATCGCCGGATGCAGGTGCACGCCGTCGTTGATCAGCTCGATCGTGACGCGCTCGTCCTGCAGCAGGGCGGCGATCGGGCCGGGGTCGCGGTGGTGCAGCGGCGGCATCGCGTTGTAGAGGTGGGTCGCGACGCTGCCGCCCGCGTCGATGCCCGCGATGGTCTGCTCGTAGGTGGCGTCGCTGTGCCCGAGCGCGGCGATCACGTTGTTCGCGACCGCCTCCCGGATGGTGTCCAGCGCGCCGGGCAGCTCGGCGGCGATGGTGAGCATCCGCACGTGGCCGCGCCCGGCCCTGAGCAGGCCGCCGAACTCCCGGGGGGAGGGCTCGCGGAGCAGCGCCGGGTTGTGCGCGCCGCAGCGGGCCTTGGAGATGTAGGGGCCCTCGAAGTGGATGCCGGCCAGCAGGCCGTCGTCGCACAGGTCGGCCAGGGCGGAGGTCGCCCCGGCCAGGTCGTCGAGGGTCGCGGTGACCAGGCTGGCCATGAGGGTGGTGGTGCCGTGCCGGGAGTGCAGGGCGGCGATCCGGCTCGCCTGGTCCGGATCGCCGGTGGGGAAGGAGCCGCCCGCCCCGCCGTGGTTGTGGATGTCGACGAATCCCGGCACGACGTACCGGCCCGAGAGGCTGTGGCCGGGTCCGGGGGCGGATCCCTGGCCGATGTGGGTGATACGGCCGTCTTCTATGGTGAGCCAGCCTCCGTGGACACCTTCGGGGGTCACGATGCGGGCGTCGGCGAGTGTGATGCTCATGGCACCATCCTCTCCGGTTCTCGGGAGGACCGGTCGTCAGGAGGAGAGGATCACCGATCTGGTGAGGTGGAGCGGCTCGTCGGGGTTGAGGCCCTGGGCGTGCGCCCGGGCCACAGCCACCCGGTGGACCCTGACGAGCTCGGCCATCGGGTCGAGGGCGCTCTCCAGGAAGGCTCCGCCGGTGGCCTCGATCTCGCCCCGCAGGCCCTCCGGGGCCTCGCCGAGCATCCAGGTGACCCGGTTCGGCCCGGCGATGCTGATCGGGCCGTGCCGGTATTCCATCGCGGGATAGGACTCGGTCCACGCCCGGCAGGCCTCGCGCATCTTCAGCCCGGCCTCCACGGCCAGGCCGTACGTCCAGCCGCGGCCCAGGAAGGTGAACTGCTCGGCGGCGAGCAGCTCGGCGGGGAGCGGGTCGGCGACCGCGCGCTCGGCGTCGGCGATCGCGGCGGTCAGGTCCTCACCGAGGTGGGCGCGGAGCAGGGCGAGCTGGGTGGTGGCGAACCGGGTCTGCACGACCGACTTCTCGTCGGCGAAGTCGAGCACCACGACCTCGTCGGCGAGGGACATGACCGGGGTGTCCGGGTCGGCGGTGATCGCGGTGGTCGCCGTGCCGGTGCTCCTGAGCAGCTCCAGCACTTCGGTGGTGGTGCCCGACCGGGTCAGCGCCAGCACCCGGTCGTAGGAGCGGCCGGCGGGGAACTCGGACGCGGCGAACGCGTCGGTCTCGCCGTGCCCGGCCCGCTCGCGTAGGACCGCGTAGGCCTGGGCGATGAACCAGGAGGTGCCGCAGCCGACGACGGCCACGCGCTCGCCCCGCCGGGGGAGGGCGTCGGTGGACACCTCGCTGACGGCGCGGCGCCAGCAGTCCGGCTGGGACGCGATCTCGGTTTCGGTGTGCGTGGTCACGACATGCCTCCCCGTTTTGCTTCGTTTATGAGTGATTTATAGCAGAAATGAGCATGATTGTGCAGAGGTAGGTTTTGATCCCTTGCTGTGCCACGCTGTTCACCGTGAGTCGATATGAGCGCTGGAACGCGATCCTCGAACTGCTCTCGCAGGAAGGGCGCCTGTCGGTGGAGCAGGCGGCCGAGGCGCTCGTCGTCTCCACCGCCACGATCCGGCGCGACTTCGACCAGCTCGCCCAGCAGCAGATGCTCATGCGCACGCGCGGCGGCGCCGTCGCCCAGAGCGTCAGCTACGACCTGCCGCTGCGCTACAAGACGGCACGCCACGCCGGGGAGAAGCAGCGGATCGCGGAGGCCGCGGCCGGGCTGGTGACGCCCGGGACCATCGTCGGCATGAACGGCGGCACGACCACCTCGGAGGTGGCGCGGGCGCTGGCCGTCCGGGCTGATCCGGAGATCGGCTTCACCATCGTCACCAACGCGCTGAACATCGCCGCCGAGTTGACCGTGCGCCAGCACGTCAAGATCGTGCTGACCGGCGGCGTGGCCAGGCCGCAGTCCTACGAGCTGATCGGCCCGCTGGCGTCGGGGGTGCTGGAGCAGGTGACGCTCGACATCGCCTTCCTGGGGGTGGACGGGATCGACGCCGAGGCGGGCGCCTCGGCCCACCATGAGGGGGAGGCCAGCGTCAACAACCTGCTGATCAGCCGGGCCGCCCAGGTCGTCGTGGTCGCCGACACCTCCAAGGTCGGCCACCGTGCCTTCGCCCGCATCTGCCCGCTCGGCGCCATCGGCACGCTGATCACCGGAGAGGGCCTCTCCGACGAGGCCGCGGCCCGCTTCACCGACGCGGGCGTCAAGGTCATCCGCGCCTGAGCCCGCCCGGCGAGGGCGTCACCGCGCGGCCGGTCCGGGCGTCGCGGCGGTGGGCGCGTAGGCCACGGCCCGGCCGAGGTAGGCGAGCACGAGCGGCACGGCGGTGGCTGCGCACGCGCCGAGATACTTGCCGACCAGCAGGCCGGTGCGACCGGCCGGGGTCGTGTCCAGGACGTGGGTCATGCCGAGCCGCCGGTTCCGGATGAGCCGGTCGGCGAGCAGGCACCTGTAAGCGATGGGATAGCAGGGACATGAGCAACTCGACCGACGTGACCATGGCCGTCTTCGGGGTGTTCCCTTCCCCGCCGCTCAGGTTCAGATCCACGTACGTCCGGCCGAAGACGGCGGCGGTCGCCGCGAAGACCAGCCCGTAGGCGATCCACAGGACGGGTTGGCGGATCTGCATACGGAACTCTTGACCTCCTCCCCGGCCTGAAGGCCGGGGATTCTCCCGTCGCGTCGCGGTCAAGCGGCGCGCGGGGGTTGACGCTTCACAGACCGGGTAGCCCCGAGGTCTCCACGTCCTGACACCGCTGGTCCGTCGGCGTTGTTGATGTTGATCGCGGCGTTGGTATCGGCGTGGCCGACCCACCCACACGCGGGGTTGACGCAGGCGAACACCGTTCCGTTGCGGCTGGCCGGGTCGCGGTGGCCGCATCGGTGGCAGGTCTGTGAGGTGCCCGGGGCGGGGACCTTGATGACCTGCCCGCCCCGGTCGGCACTCTTGTATTCGAGCATGGTGACGGTCCGGCCCCACGCCTCGCCGCTGATCGACCGGTTCAGGGCCGCCTTTTGGGCGACGTTCTTGCCCGGGGCTTCGATCGTGCCCTTGGCGGATTTGGTCATGTTGAGGATGGAGAGTTTCTCCACCTTGATCACAGCGAACGTGTCGGCGAGTTCGGTGGTGGTCTGGTGCTGCCAGTCGACGGCCCTGCGCTTGGCTTTCGCACGGAGCCGGGCGATCTGGTCGTAGGTACGCTGCTCCCGCCCGGGCGATCTGGTCGTAGGTACGCTGCTCCCGC
>NZ_NGFP01000411.1 GCF_002149035.1 Streptosporangium minutum | reverse complement strand
GCTCGGGGGCCGGGGGGACGTGCAGGGGCGGCTCGCCCTTGCGGTCGATCACGACGCCCTTGGGGCCGAGCGTGGTGACGCGGACGCCGACCCGGTCGAGGATCTCCTCGTCGGACCAGCCGGTCTTCTGCTCGATCAGACCCTTTTCGTAGTCGTTGCCGAACAGGTAGGCGGCGCCGTCGATCAGCTCGCGGATCTGCTCGCTGGGCATGCGGGCGAGCTGCTGCGACGGGTCGGCGGCGAAGGGGATGCCGCGCTGGCGCGCCTCGTCGGTGTGCCGGAGCATCGCCTCGGGGTCGTTGGGGCTGATCAGCACCAGGTCGAGGCCGCCGAGCCGCCGGGTGATCGGGCCGAGCTCGATCAGCCGGGCATCGGCCATCGCGCCGGTGTAGAAAGACGCGATCTGATTGTGATCCTCGTCGGTGGTGCAGAGGAACCGAGCGGTGTGGTGCAGCTCGGAGACGTACACCGACTCACAGTCGACGCCGTGCCGCTCCAGCCAGGAGCGGTAGTCGGCGAAGTCAGCGCCGACGGCGCCGACCAGGATGGGGCTCAGCCCCAGGCAGCCCATGCCGAAGGCGATGTTGGCCGCGCAGCCGCCTCGGCGGACCTGCAGGTCGTCGACGAGGAACGACAGGGACACCCGGTCGAGCTGGTCGGCGATGAGCTGGTCGCCGAAGCGACCCGGGAACGTCATCAGATGGTCGGTCGCGATAGAGCCGGTGACGGCGATGCGCACGGGATCTTTCTCCTCGTTGTCAGCATCTAAAGGAAGGGCGAGCGGTGAAACCCCGCAAGAATACGCGACCCCGCAGACGCGCGACGGCCCCGCGGAGTGAGAGATCTCACCCCGCGGGGCCGTCAGGTGCCGCGTCGCCGCCTAGTTGAACGAGTCTCCACAGGCGCACGAGCCCGTGGCGTTCGGGTTGTCGATCGTGAAGCCCTGCTTCTCGATCGTGTCGACGAAGTCGACCGTGGCGCCCACGAGGTAGGGCGCGCTCATCCGGTCGGTGACCACGCTGACACCGTTGAAGTCCGTGACGATGTCGCCGTCCATGGAACGATCGTCGAAGAAGAGCTGGTAGCGAAGGCCGGAGCAGCCACCCGGCTGCACGGCCACGCGCAGCTGGAGGCCCTCCTCGCCCTGCTGCTCCAGCAGGCTCTTGACCTTGGCGGAGGCCGCGTCACTAAGGATCAGACCCTGCGCCGTGGTCTCGCTGCTCTCAACCGACATGTGGTGACTCCCGCGTCTGCGTCAACCGCCCGATCGGAACGGCTGTCTGTTTTGACGTCCTTCTTAGACGCTACCAACACCCGCTGGCAGCTACACATTCCTCAGTCCCGGACTACCCCCCGCGACCCCGGAATAAAGCGACCACCGCTGTGTGTCATGATTAGTCGTCAGTTCGACGATAAGGGGGTGTGGCCGTGACGACCACCGAGACCGGGCTTCCGCTCTTCGTCCTCGGCAGGGGGACCGATCCGCACAGCGAGCGCGGTGTCGACTGCCCGGGCGAGCTGCCGTCCGCCTCCGACCCGGCGCTGGTGGAGCGCGCCCGGCGGGCCAAGGCCGCGCTCGGTGACCGGGTCTTCGTGCTGGGGCACCACTACCAGCGTGACGAGGTCATCCAGTTCGCCGACGTGACCGGCGACTCCTTCAAACTCGCCCGGGAGGCGGCGGCCCGGCCGGACGCCGAGTACATCGTCTTCTGCGGCGTGCACTTCATGGCCGAGTCCGCCGACATCCTCACCGGCGACTCGCAGCGGGTCGTGCTGCCCGACCTCGCGGCCGGCTGCTCGATGGCCGACATGGCCACGTTCGACCAGGTCGAGGAGTGCTGGGAGGCGCTGGAGGACGCCGGGATCGCCGGCGTCACGGTCCCGGTCACCTACATGAACTCCAGCGCCGACATCAAGGCGTTCTGCGGGCGCAACGGCGGCGTCGTGTGCACCTCCTCCAACGCCAAACGCGCCCTCGACTGGGCCTTCTCCCGCGGCGAGAAGGTGCTGTTCCTGCCCGACCAGCACCTGGGCCGCAACACCGCGGTGCTGGAGATGGGTCTCTCGCTGGACGAGTGCGTCGTCTACAACCCGCACCGGCCGAACGGCGGGCTGACCGCCGAGCAGCTCGAGAACGCCAAGATGATCCTGTGGAAGGGCCACTGCTCGGTGCACGGCCGCTTTACCCCCGAGTGCGTGGACGACGTCCGCGAGCGGATCCCCGGCGTCAACGTGCTGGTGCACCCCGAGTGCAGGCACGAGGTGGTCACCAAGGCCGACCACGTCGGCTCGACCGAATACATCATCAAGAAGCTCGAGGAGGCGCCGGCCGGGTCGTCCTGGGCGGTGGGCACCGAGCTGAACCTGGTCAAGCGGCTCGGGCAGATGTTCCCCGACAAGAACGTGACGTTCCTGGACCGGACCGTCTGCTACTGCTCGACGATGAACCGGATCGACCTGCCGCACCTGGTGTGGGCACTGGAGTCCCTCGCGGCCGGTCAGGTCGTCAACCAGATCACGGTGGACGAGGACACCACCCACTGGGCCAAGGTGGCGCTGGAGCGGATGCTGGCCCTCCCCTGACCCGGATCGGCCTGCGGGACGGGCCCCGGCGCGCTGCGGCCGCCGGGGCCCGTCGTGTTCACCCGGGGCTACCGCAGCTTGTAGACCACCCGGACGCGGACCGAGACGGTCTGCTGGCCGGGGCTGATGGAGGCCTTGTCGGCCGCCATCGCACCGCCGAACATGATCGGCGAGGGCGGCGTGACCCCCTCCTCGCTGATCGACACGACGCGGCCCAGCTCGTCGCCGGCCAGCCCGGCGTACTGCTCGGCGCGGGCCTGGGCGTCCTCGAAGGCCGCGTCACGCGCGGCCCTGAGCGCCTTGCGGGTATCGGACACCTCGAAGGAGACGCCGTTCAGCCGGGCCTCCTCCCCGACCGCGGCCACCGCGTCGATCACCTCGTCGGCGGAGTCGACGTCGCGCACCACGGCCTCGACGCCCTGCGCCGCCCGGTATCCGGCGACGACGGGGTAGTTGTCGTACACGGGGCCGAGGGACAGCTCGTTGGTCTGCAGGTCCCTGGCCGCGATCCCGGCGCCGCGCAGCGCCTCGGTCAGCTTGGCGGCGGCCTTGCGCGCGTCGGAGAAGGCCGCGCTCGCGGCGGCACGGCGCACTTCGACGCCGGTGTTCAGTCGCATGACGTCGGGGATGGAGGACAGGTTCCCCTCCCCCACGACCGTGATCTCCGACCGGTCGTCGTTCACCGTCACCTTCGCGGAACCGGGAACGGAACCGGAGTCGGCGGACGCGATCCCGCCGAACATGCCCATGGTGACGAGCGCGGCCAGGGCCACGGTGCGAGGAATCTTGATCATAGGTGCATGGCATCACGGGGCGACGGCGGCGGCGGGGAGCCGCCGGTGTGCCCTGTCATATCTTGAACTTCAGATCACCGCCCGCTCCCGCCACCGGGCGAGCAGCCCGGCGTGGGTCCGCTCCCTCACGTCAGCCCTCCCGGGTGAAGCGCATGAACTGCTTCTCGTACTCCTTGGCGTCGGTGCTGGTGGCCAGCACCCGCTTCACCTGCCCCTGAAAGTCGATCACTACCGCCTCGTAGCCGGTCCCCTTGCGCCGCCAGCCGGCGATGTGCTGGTCGTCGTACCAGCCGATGAGCCGCTTGGTCGCGAACGGGATCCTGACCTTGGCCTCGCCGTCGGCGGCGGTGGACCAGACGCAGATCTCCCGCTCGGTCCCCTTGCAGTACGTCATGAGCAGCGTGCCCGACGGGGAGATGTCGTCGCCCTCCACGGTGATCGGGGTGCCGACGTCCAGGAGGGTCTGCAGCACGGTGCCCTGGAGGTCGTAGAAACGGATGCGCTGGGTCTTGCCGGTCAGCGCCCAGGTGCCGACCGCCCGGCCGTCCCCCCGCCAGAAGTAGCTCCAGGTGCCCGCGTCCTTCTCCTTCACGCGGACGATGGCGGCCTTCTTCCTGGCGATGTCGATGACCGCGTAGCCGTACTCCTTGCTGGTGTCGCCGACCGCCTCGTACAGCGTCACCAGGCCCCGCCTGCCGTCCGGGGACCACTGCGGCAGGGTCGGGTAGACCGGCGCCTTGGTTATCTTGATCTTGCTCACCGAGCCCGACCGCCGGTCGACGACGGAGACGACGGCGTAGTTGTTCTTGTCGTAGACCCTGTCGGTGGCCAGCGCGTGGGTGCCGGAGGCGTTCGTCGTGTACTGGAAGTATTTGCCGTTCTTGGCGAAGCTCCCGCCGGGGGCGCGGACGTAGAGGTTCTTGTCCCAGTCGAGGCTGTAGGCGCTCAGCTTGATCGGGTCGTCGTCGCTCTCGTGGAGCGTGATCGAGCTGCCGGGAAGCTTGACCGTCCTGGTCGCCCGGGGCGGGCCGGAGGCCGCCGAGGTGGGTGTGGTGGTGGGCTCCCCCGCCTGGGG
>NZ_NGFP01000410.1 GCF_002149035.1 Streptosporangium minutum | reverse complement strand
GGCTTCGGGGCGGCGGGGCCGGGCTCCGGCGTGGCGGCGGGCGCGGCGGGCCGTTCGGCCCAGAAGCGCGGGCGCGCGGTCCGGGGGGCGGCCTTCTCGGCCGGGGGCTCCGGGATGTGGGCGATGGCCTCCAGGGCCTGGTCGGTGGCGCCGGCCAGCTCGGCCTGGATCTCGGCGATGGTCCGGCCGTCGGCCTGGCGGCGCTTGACGGCGATGAGCTGGAGCAGGTGGCGCCTGCCGTACATGGCGACGCGGCCGCGGCGGGCCGACGGGGGGTCGAGCAGGCCGATCGTGGCGTACCACCGGATGAGGCGCTCGTTGGGCATGTCCCTGACCCGCCCGTTGAGCTGGGCGGTGGGGGTCAGCGCCGCGGCGGCCCGCTCAGCCAGTTCACCGATGGTCCATTCCATGTCTCGATAGTGACACTGTAACTATGACAGTGTCAACATAAGGAGCGCACAGCTGGGTAGGGACGTTTCAGTACAAATCGGAAACTGATGTCGAAACAGGGGGAGGACATTCCATGTCCGCGATCACCAGTCCGCTCAAGCCCGAAGACAAGAAGGTCGTCGCCGTCGCCCTCCAGGGCGCGCTCGTCGACCTGCTCGACCTGTCGCTCCTGGGCAAGCAGGCCCACTGGAACGTGATCGGCCACAACTTCCGCTCGCTGCACCTGCAGCTCGACAAGATCGTCTCAGCGGCCAGGAAGCACGCGGACACCGTCGCCGAGCGCGCGGTGGCCATCGGGTCCAACCCCGACGGCCGGGCCTCCACGCTCGCGAGCACGACCGAGGTGCCGCAGCTGGAGACGGGTTACATCAACGATGGCAAGGTCGTCGCCGCGATGACGGACATCCTCGGATCCATCATCCGCCGGATGCGCGAGCGCATCACCGCCACCGACGAGCCCGACCCGGTGACCCAGGACATCCTCATCGAGATCACGCAGGACCTGGAGAAGCACCACTGGATGATCGAGGCCCAGCGCTAGATCGTCCCGGCACCGCGAAGGCGCCCCGGACCACGTGGTCCGGGGCGCCCTGCCGTTCCCGGGGGCTTCGGGGCGGGTTCTTCCGCGTCGCCGTCCCCGGGCCGGACACCTCCCCGCCGGCGGGTCGAGCGGCATGTTCGGCGGACGCGAGGGCAGGGAAGCGGCACGACCGGAACGAGGAGACATGAAGAGAATCCTGCAACTGCTGGCGACCCGCTGGCTCGCCCGTACGCCCATGGGGCTCGTCGTCGTCGCCGTGGGGTGGTGGCTGGCGCGCCGGCGGCGCGCCGGCGGGCCTGGTGAGCGGAAGGACGCCTCGCGCCACCCCGGCCGGAAGTCCGGCAACCCCTACGTGTGGCAGGGGCCTTCCTCCCGTAACCGCAAGTAGACCTCCGGCGCCACGGCGGGACGGCGGAGACCGGTGCGCTGCGGCGCGGCTCCGCGCGGGCGGCCGTCCCGGCCTCCGCCGCCTCCCCGCGGTGGGCCGCTGTCGGTTCGACGACCCCGACCGCCTGGTTCCCGGTGCTCAGAGGAGGTGGCGGGCGAGGTCGGCCATGGGGTGGGGGCAGGAGAGCAGGTCGCGCAGGGTGTCCAGGTGAGCGGCGCCCGGGGTGTCCGGGCCGGCCAGGCCCGCCTCGCGGACGGCCCGCTCCCAGCCGTCGTCGTCGTCCGCGGCGCGTTCGAGCCGCTGCAGCACGGTCACCCCGTCGACCTCCCTGACCAGCGGCGACAGCAGGTGCGGCCAGTGGATGGTCAGGGCGGCGAGCTTGGCAACCTCGCCGTCGGAGGCGGGCGCCGCTCCGGCGAGGGTGCGCCGGTAGACGAGGAAGGAGTAGAAGCGGAAGACGTTCACATAGCGTTTGATCTCGCGCGGGTTGAAGAAGGTCATGACCGGGAGCACGAACTCGATCGCCCGGTAGGCGTTCTCGTCGCTGTAGAGGTCGTCGAAGACCCGGTCGGCCGCCTCGCGCGTCGCCGAGGCCAGCCCGCCGATCGCGTCCAGGGCCTCGATGCCCAGGATCTCCTGGGCCCGCCGCGCCGCCTCGTCCAGGTCCGCGGCCGTCGGCCGCAGCGCCCAGATCGCGTCCTCCAGGCGGCTCACCAGCGCCGGATCCGGCGGCTCCACCGGCCGTGACCTGGGTACGGCGAGCGGCACGTCGACTGGCGCGCGCGACCCCGGCACGGTCCCGGTCCCGCGTGGTTCCGGTACGTTCCCGCGTGGTTCCGGCACGGTTCCCCGTGGTTCCGGCACGCTCCCGCACGGCGGCGGCCCGCTCTCGCGCGCCTGCGCGCCGGCCCCGTCCGGCCGGATCCCCGCCCCGCGCGGCGGCCGGCCGCGCCGCCGCGGCGTGGTCCCGCCGGGCACGCGGCACTCCACGGGCTCGCGGGGCTCGGCGATCTCGGGCATGCCCAGCAGCGCCCGCACGAAGCCGGGCAGCCGGTCGGCGTCGTCCAGCAGCGGCACGCTCAGCGGCAACTGCACGATCTTCTCCAGGAACCGCCAGCCCAGCCCGGAGCGCCCGTCGTCCGGCATCGTCTCCACCAGCTCCGGATAGGCGGCCTCCACGTGCGCGACCACCACCTCCGGCTCCATGGCCAGCACGAACACGCAGTTGGGGAACTCCCCGGCGAGGAACAGGTTGATCGCCTCGATGACCTGCGCCACCGTCCCCGGCGAGCACCGGTCCAGATCGTCGACGAACACCACCAGCGGCCGCTCCTCGGTGGCGATCAGATCGAGCACCTGCCGCATGTCGGTCTGCACCAGATGCAGGAAGCCCGTCCTGGAACCGTAGCCGGGGGTGGTCGCCGCCTCGGCGGCGAGCCCTTCCATCACGCCGGGGGACAGCAGGTCGGGCTGGCGGACCAGCCCCTGGAAAGCCGTGTCAGCCGACTCCCGGAAGAACCTCGCGAGCCGTACGGCGCCCGCCGCGACCACGGCCACCGAACCGGCCGAGCCGATGCCGGCGGCCGCGTTCCGCAGGAGGGCGCCGAACGCGGGCAGCAGCGCGGAGGCCGTGAGAAAGGCTCCGGTGAGCACCAGGGTGGCGACCAGGCCCAGCGCCAGCGGGACCAGCCGGGTCATCGCCAGGTGGTAGGCGCGCCGGCGGACCGCCTCCCGGTCGATCCTGGCCAGGTTGAGCTCCAGCCAGAACCGTTCCCGCTCCGCGAGGGGCAGCCGCCGGGTGACCTGACCGATGATCTCGTGGGCGAGCCCCGCCCACACCTGCTCGCCGTTCTGGTACATCCACGGGTTGAACCAGACGGTCGGCCGCCAGTCCGCCCGCCGTACCGGAAGGGCGCCCGGCTCCGCCTGGCCCGTGCCCTCCCGGGGCCGCTGCCGGGATCTGGCCAGCACCTCCGCGTTGGTCAGGGCCCTGTCCCGGCGGGAGCCGGGCAGATGGATCTCGGCGGGGCGGTCCCCGGCGGCCCCGGGGTCCAGCAGGTCCTGGATCATCCGCATCAGGGAGGTCTTGCCGGTGCCCCACGGCCCCTTGACGCCGATCGTGAGCGGCGGCCGCGTCTCGGGGTGGCGGACGAACGCGGCGATGGCCTCGGCGTAGACCCGGTGCCCGAGCTGGTCCTCGGTGGTCCACCGGTCGGCGGTGAGCCTGGCCCGCGGCTGCACGGCGCGCCGCCCGGCCCGCAGGCGGCGCAGCACCGCGGAGGTCTGGGCGCGTTCGGCCGCCGACAGCCGCGAGTAGCCGAAGGCCCGCACGTCCGGATGGACGAACATGCTCGTCTCGCCGAGCAGCCCCCACTGCCGGAGCTCGGCGGCGTCGCCGAGGACCTCGTCGATCGACTCGCCCTCGTCGAGCAGGGAGGCCCTGCGCAGCAGCTCCCTGGCCGGCTCGCTCAGGTGGAGCTCGTAGATCCGCCGGACGATCTCGGTGCCCGAGGCCGGGGGCGAGAGGTCGCCGAGCCGGGCCAGAAGCCGCGCGAAGGCGGCGTGGGGCGGGGCGGACAGGTCCCGGGCCTGGGTCAGGGCGACGTCGGCGACGGCGCCGTAGGCGATCAGGAGGGGGGTGCGCGCCGCGGCGGCGGTCGCGTAGTGGCGCAGCGCGTAGGCGTGCAGGTCGCCGACGGTGATCATCCCGTCGCCGTCCAGGTCGGCCGCCCGGGTGGCCAGTCCCTCGGCGAGGACACCGGTCAGGCTGTGCGCCCGGCCGGAGAGCGTCTCGCCGAGTTTCAGGGTCAGGGTGAGGGCGGCGGCGGCCACCCGGGGCTCTCCCGCCATGGCGAGCTGCCGGACCGGTGCGGCGGAGTTGTCCAGGGCGCTCCAGCCGAAATCCATGATCAGCAGTACGGCGGCCGCCAGCGTCTCGCCGGCCTGCCGTCCGAACGCGCCGATCATCGATCCGAGCTGCCCGGAGGTCCAGCCGTCGTCGCCGGGGAGGCGGACCACCAGCAGGTCGCGCTCCTGGGCCGACCGCAGGAACTCCCACACCCGCTCGCCGTCGGCCTGCGCCCCCCGGC
>NZ_NGFP01000041.1 GCF_002149035.1 Streptosporangium minutum | reverse complement strand
CGGCGTGGGCGACGCCTTCCGGTCCGGCTTCCTGTCCGCCCTGGCCTGGGGCCTGTCCCTGGAGCGGTGCGGCCAGGTCGGCAACCTCACCGCCACCCACGTGCTGGAGCGCGTCGGCGGTCAGGAGTACGAACTGGGCCAGAAGGTCTTCCTGGAGCGCTTCGCCGCCGCCTACGGCGCCGAGGCCGCCGCCGAGGTGGCCCAGCACGTGAAGTGCCACCACGCCTGAGTTCTCACCACGGCGAGCCCGCTGGAGGCCACCGGCCGACCACCGGGCTCGCCGTACACCACGCTCCTCGCCGGACCGCCGCCCGCCGTGACGCCGCCCGCTGTGACGCCGGGCGGGCAGGACGCCTGGCGGTCCGGGTGACGAGGGGGCGGGGAGGCCCGGCGTTCCGCGACCCCACGGCGACGCCGGGGAGCGCGGCGCGCCCGGAGCTCAGGCTTTCGCGTAGACGCGGTGCACGAAGTCGGCGAGCTGGTCGTCCGGGAGATGCTTGGCCAGATCGGCCTCACTGATCATCCCGACGATGCGGTGGTCCTCGATCACCGGAAGCCGCTTGATCTGGTGCTGCTCCATCGTGGCCAGGACGTCCCCCGCGGTGGCGTCGGCGGACACCCAGACCAGACCGGTGGCCATGTCCCCGGCGGTGACCTTCGACGGGTCCTTGCCCGCGGCCACGCACTTCACCACGATGTCGCGGTCGGTGATGATCCCCTTGAGCCGGTCGTCGCTCCCGCAGATCGGCAGCGCGCCGACCCCCAGCTCCCGCATCAGCTGCGCGGCCCGGTCGAGCGTCTCATGCGCCTCGATGCACCGGGCTCCCGAGCTCATCAGGTCCTTGGCAGTCTCCCCGCTCATGCGTTCCCCCCGAAACGTGTGCCGACTTTCGGGGGGTCCTACCCGTTTCCGGATAAATCAGTAGTTACGCCGCACGTGGATGGCCCAGCCGCCGCCGGGGAGCTCGTGGCTGGCCACATGGTGGTGGGACTTCAGCCGGCACCAGGCCGGGATGTCGGTGAACGCCGCGGGGTCGTCGGCGAGGACCGAGACGATCCCGTTGCGCGGGACCTGGTTGATCTGCTCGGCGAGCATGATGATGGGGATCGGGCACTTCTTGCCCAGCGCGTCGATGGTCAGCGCCGGAGGCTGGGTGGACCCCTCCGCGGCGGTCTGCCTGGACGTCATGAAGCCTTCACTCCCCGAATGTCGATCACGTCCTTACGCCCGCGTCCTCGCGGATCCTCCTCACCATGTCCGGCAGGACGGCGAGGAAGCGGTCGACATCCGTGCCGGACGCGCCCTGGGGCAGCGATACCCGGACGTTGCCGTGTGTAAGCACGCCCATGGCCTCCAAAACATGCGATGGACGAAGCGTACTCGCCGTACATGAACTGCCAGACGATATGGCGAATCCCGCCTTGTCCAGTTCTGTCAGCAGTGCTTCACCTTCCACGTAAAGACACGAAAAGGTGACAATATGCGGGGCTCGTGCGACGGGATCGCCGATGACCTCGACATCGGGGACGAGCCGGGGCACCTCCCTCCTGATCCGGTCCACGAGCGACGAGAGCCGGGCCGACTCCTGTGCCGACTCGGCCGCCATGGCGCGCAGCGCGGCGGCCGCCGCGACGATCGCCGGCACGTTCTCGAAGCCGGGGACCCGGCGGCGCTCCCGGTCGTCCTCGGGCAGCGGGGTGCGCCACCGGGTGCCCTTGCGGACCACCAGCACGCCGACCCCGGCGGGGCCGCCCCACTTGTGCGCGCTCGCCGTCAGCACCGACCAGCCGTCCGGCGGCGGCATCCGGCCGGCGGTCTGCGCCGCGTCCACCAGCAGCGGCACGCCGGCCTCGGCGCACAGGGCCGCGGCCTCGGCGACCGGCTGGACCGTGCCGACCTCGTGGTTGGCGCTCTGCAGGCAGGCCAGGGCCGTACCGCCGGCGAGGACCGCCTCGCCGAACGCGGCCAGGTCCACCACGCCGGTACGGCCGACGCCGATCGTCTCGACCGAACCGCCGTCGCGTTCGTGGATCCCGGCGGCGTGCAGCACGCTGGAGTGCTCCACCGCCGAGGTCACCAGGCGGCGCCCGGCGCGCCGCCGCCCGTGCAGGGTGCCGAGCACGCCCAGATGCACGGCCTGGGTCCCGGAGGCGGTGAACGAGACCTCGTCGGGCCGGGCGCCGAGCGCCTCGGCGATTTCCGTCCGCGCCTGTTCCAGTAACATCCTTGCGCGGCGGGCTGGACCGTACAGTCTCGCCGGGTCGGCCCAGCCGACGTCGAGCGCCGCGATCAGCGCCTCGCGTGCCTGAGGGTGCAGCGGCTCGGTGGAGGCCGCGTCGAAGTACGCCACGCCTCAATCGTCGCACCAAGTGCGGCGCATTTGGGGGCTGCGCGGGGGGGCGGGGGTGGTCCGCGCTAGTGTGTCCCCCAGCGTAAAGCTGTGAACTACAAGTTGTGAACATGAATAAACGACCGCCCAGGAGTGACTCCTGGGCTTCATCTGTGGGGTAGGCGATCCGTGAGTCCGACCCGCCGTTCTGCACGGCGTCCGTTGGCCCGCCGCCGGGTGCCACGCGCTGCCGCTCTGGCGCTGCTGTTGGTGTCCGCGACGGCCTGTAGTGCCGATGAGTGGTCCCGGGGCGGCTTGCCCGGCGGCATCACCAAGCAGGCCGAGACCGTTCAGAATCTGTGGAACGGATCCTGGATCGCCGCTCTCGCCACCGGTGTGGTCGTGTGGGGCCTGATCCTGTGGTCCGTTGCCTTCCACCGCAAGAAGAAGAACTCGAAGGATGAGCTGCCGCCTCAGGTGCGCTACAACCTCCCCATCGAGATCCTCTACACGGTGGTGCCGATCATCATGGTCGGCGTCTTCTTCTACTTCACCGCGCGTGACCAGAACTACGTCAACGCGATGACCGGCCAGGCGCCCGTGAAGGTCAAGGTCGAGGGATTCCAGTGGAGCTGGCGCTTCACGACGGAGTACAACGGCAAGAAGGTCGAAGTCGTCGGCAAGCCCGTCAGCGACTACACCCAGGGGCCGCAGCTGATGCTCCCGGTGAACCAGAAGGTCGAGTTCGACCTCGTCTCCCCGGACGTCATCCACTCCTTCTGGGTGCCGGCCTTCCACTTCAAGCGCGACGTGATCCCGGGTGTCGACAACAAGTTCGAGGTCGACACGCTGGACAAGCCCGCCGTCTACGCCGGCCGGTGCGCCGAGCTCTGCGGTACGGACCACAGCCGGATGCTCTTCAACGTGAAGCTCGTCCCGCAGGCCGAGTTCGACCAGTACATCGCTAGCCAGGCGGGTGCCCAGTGACCGCACTTAACGAACCCATCGCTCTCGCGCCGGTGGGGGCCCGCAAGGGCTCCGTCATCGCGAAGTGGATGTCGTCCACCGATCACAAGATCATCGGACATCTCTACCTGATCACCTCGTTCGTGTTCTTCCTGATCGGCGGCGTCATGGCGCTGATCATGCGAGCGGAGCTGGCGCAACCGGGCCTGCAGATCACCAGTACCGAGCAGTTCAACCAGCTGTTCACCATGCACGGCACGGTCATGCTGCTCATGTTCGCGACGCCGCTGTTCGCCGGCTTCGCCAACGAGCTCATGCCGCTGCAGATCGGCGCGCCCGACGTGGCGTTCCCGCGTCTGAACATGGTCAGCTACTGGCTGTTCACCTTCGGCAGCACCATCGCCCTGTCGGGTTTCCTTACCCCGGGCGGCGCGGCCAGCTTCGGCTGGTTCGCCTACACCCCGCTGTCGAACGCGATCAGCTCGCCGGGCATCGGCGGTGACCTGTGGATCGTCGGCCTGACCATCAGCGGTCTGGGCACGATCCTCGGCTCGGTGAACTTCATCACCACGATCGTCTGCATGCGCGCACCCGGCATGACCATGTTCCGGATGCCGATGTTCACCTGGAACATCCTGCTCACCTCGATCCTGGTGCTGATGGCCTTCCCGGTGCTCGCCGCGGCCCTGCTGGCCCTGGAGGCCGACCGCAAGCTCGGCACCCAGATCTTCGCGTCGGAGACCGGTGGCGCGCTGCTCTGGCAGCACCTGTTCTGGTTCTTCGGCCATCCCGAGGTCTACATCATCGCGCTGCCGTTCTTCGGCATCGTGACCGAGATCCTCCCGGTCTTCAGCCGCAAGCCGCTGTTCGGCTACATCGGCCTGGTCGGCGCGACCATCGCCATCGCCGGTCTGTCGATCACCGTGTGGGCGCACCACATGTTCCCGACCGGCCAGGTGCTGCTGCCGTTCTTCTCGTTCATGACGTTCCTCATCGCGGTACCGACCGGGGTGAAGTTCTTCAACTGGATCGGCACGATGTGGCGAGGGCATCTGTCCTTCGAGTCGCCGATGCTGTTCTCGATCGGCTTCCTGGTCACCTTCCTGTTCGGCGGTCTGACCGGAGTCATCCTGGCCTCGCCGCCGCTGGACTTCCAGGTGTCCGACTCCTACTTCGTCGTGGCCCACTTCCACTACGTCGTCTTCGGCACGGTGGTGTTCGCGATGTTCGCGGGCTTCTACTTCTGGTGGCCCAAGTTCACCGGCAAGATGCTCAACGACACCCTGGGCAAGGTGCACTTCTGGACGCTGTTCATCGGCTTCCACGCCACCTTCCTGGTCCAGCACTGGCTGGGCGCGCAGGGCTTCCCGCGCCGCTACGCCGACTACAGCCCGATCGACGGCTTCACCGACCTGAACATGGTCTCCTCGATCGGAGCCTTCCTGCTCGGCGCCTCCACGCTGCCGTTCCTCTACAACGTGTGGAAGACCCACAAGACCGCGCCGAAGGTCACCGTGGACGACCCGTGGGGCTTCGGCAACTCGCTGGAGTGGGCGACATCCTGCCCGCCGCCGCGGCACAACTTCACCTCGCTGCCGCGCATCCGGTCCGAGCGCCCGGCGTTCGACCTCAGACACCCCTACGCCTCGGTCCCGCGTGAGCAGCTGGAGGAGAACCGATGAAGGTCCAGGGTTGGTTGTTCATCCTCTGCGGGATCTTCTTCGCCGCGGTGGACGTCGTCTACTGGTTCTGGTCCAGGGAGCCGGTCGGCACGACGGCGATGGCCATCTCGGTGGGCTTCGCCTTCATGATCGGCTACTACCTGATGTACACCGCTCGCCGCATCGGCGAGCAGCCGGAGGACAACAAGCAGGGTGAGATCAGCGACGGCGCCGGAGAGCTCGGCTTCTTCAGCCCGCACAGCTGGTGGCCGCTGTTCGTCTGCCTGGCCGTCTCGCTCACCGCGGTCGGCCTGGTCATCGGCTGGTGGCTTTTCCTCATCGGCGTCTTCGCGGTCATCATGAGCATGATCGGATTCGTCTTCGAGTACTACCGGGGTAACTTCTCGCACTGATCCCGGCACGTCTCCGCCAGAAGCGGACCACGGAAAATTTCCGTGGTCCGCTTTTTGGCGTTTGTTGGGAGGTTAGGAGTGATGTCTTACGTGGTGCTCCGCTTACTCCGGGTAATAACAGAATCAGTAGATGAGTCCGGGACGGGGGAGTTCACGTGGGGCAGGCGATCCGTGGTTCGAGCCAGGGGGCCGGGCTGCTGGCCTTGGTGCTGGCGACCTCATGTGCGGCCGGCAACAGCGCCGGAGTGCAGGGCACGCCGAGCCCCATGAGCTACGCCGACGCGGCCGTCAGCGTGGTCCCCGTCGACAGGGCCGGCAAGGTGCCGACGGGTACGACCGTCCTGGTGGCGGCCCAGGGCGGGGTTCTGAAGAAGGTCACCGTCAAGGGCGGCAGCGGTTCCCTGGCGGGCGTGCTGAGCGCCGACGGCACCCAGTGGCGCAGCCGGGGCACGGCGACCCCGGGGACCTCCTACCGGGTCAGCGCCACGGCGGTGAACCCGGCGGGCAAGGTCACCGAGACGACCACCTCCTTCTCCACCGTCAAGGCGGACAAGACCTTCGCGATCGAGACCTTCGCCCCCAACAGGGACATGACGGGCCTCACCGTCGGTGTCGGCATGCCGGTCATGATCACTTTCGACCAGCCCATCTCCGACCGCGTCGCGGTGGAGCGGAACCTGATGGTCCACGCCTCCAGGCCGGTCTTCGGGGCATGGCACTGGTTCGACGACAAGACGGTGCACTTCCGCCCCCGGGAGTTCTGGCCGGCGCACACCAAGGTCCGGGTCGAGGCCCGCCTGGCGGGCGTGCGCGGCGGCGCCGGCCTGTACGGCAAGCGGAACCAGAGCATCGACTTCAAGATCGGCCGCTCCCAGATCACCAGGGGGAGCACCGGCACCCACCACCTGACCGTCAGGCGCGACGGCAGGAAGATCCGCGAGATGCCCATGAGCGCGGGCCAGGGCGGCGCCTGGAAGTACTACACGACCAGCGGCATCCACCTGGCCATGTCCCGCGAGCCCGTCACCGTCATGACCTCGCCCGGCATCGGGCCCGGGTCGCCGGGCTACTACCAGATGACCGTCTACAACACCGTCCGGATCTCCAACAGCGGCGAGTACATCCACAGCGCCCCATGGTCGGTGGGCTCGCAGGGCAACTCCAACGTGAGCCACGGCTGCGTCAACGTCAGCCCGGAGAACGCCAAGTGGTTCATCGACAACACCCTGATCGGCGACCCGATCATCATCACCGGATCGCCCCGGGTGCTGGAGCCGACCAACGGCTGGGGTCACTGGCAGGAGAACTGGAAGCAGTGGCTCAAGTGGAGCAGCGTCAAGCACTTCACCACCGAGTCCCGCTGACGGCGCCCCAGGCGCACCACAGGGCCCCGCCGACCCCGGTCGCGCCCCTTGCCGCCGGAACGGCGTGCGGATGCCTCCACAGAGCCCTGAGGGGCGCGTACGGGCCCCGGGGTCGGCGCCCGGTGGTCTTCGCGGTGCTCCAGGGATGCGTAACGGCTCCCGAGGCCGGCGTCCGAAGATCTCCACAGAGCCCTGAGGGGCGCGTACGGGTCCCCGGGTGCCGTACGGCCGGTGGGAGTGGTCCGGAGAGACGACAGGGCCCGGACACCGAGGTGTCCGGGCCCTGCCTGTGGCGGAGCGGTCAGTGCCGGGTGAGGGACTTGTCGTCCTCGCCCGAGCCGACGGCCGCGTGCTCCTCGTGAGGGTGCTCGCCGTCGAGCGGGATCTTCTCCCCGCCGTAGGCCTTGCTCAGCTTGGCGCGGAGCTTGCCGAGCGGGCCACGCATCCCCTTGGGCGGGATGCCGTCGCCGTCGGCGGAGGTGCCGGTGATCACCGGGATCGCCGTCTTGCCGCGCATGTGCGCCTCGATGGCCTCGTTCGGCGGAACGTGGACCTCGATGTACTCACCCGAGGGCAGGCGCTTGATGACGCCGGACTCCACGCCGTGCCCGATGACCGCGGCGTCGCTGCGCTGCAGGCCCAGGCACATCCGGTAGGTGACGAAGTAGGCGACCGCGGGACCGACGAAGATCAGCACCCGGCCGACGTAGGTCGTCCAGTTCAGCGAGACGTGGAAGAACGCCGCGATCTCGTCGTTGGCGCCCAGCAGCCACAGGATGCCGTAGAAGGTGACCGCGGAGATGCCGATCGAGGTGCGGTGCGGGTTGTTGCGGGGACGCTCGGCGATGTGGTGCTCGCTGCGGTCCCCGGTGACCCACTGCTCGATGAACGGATACAGGGCCAGACCCGTCATGACGATGCCCATCGGGACCAGCGCGGGGATCAGCACGCTCAGCGGCAGCGTGAAGCCCAGGACGTTGATCTCCCAGGCGGGCATCAGGCGGAGCGAGCCCTCCAGGAATCCCATGTAGAAGTCGGGCTGCGAACCCGCCGAGATGTCGGCCGGGGTGTAGGGACCGAACAGCCAGATCGGGTTGATCTGGGCGAAGGTGCCCAGCAGCGCGATCGCACCGAACGTGAACATGAAGTACGCGCCGGCCTTGGCCATGAAGGCCGGGTAGAACGGAGCGCCCACCACGTTGTTGTTCGTGCGGCCCTTGCCCGGCATCTGCGTGTGCTTCTGCACCCACATCAGGATCATGTGGGCGGTGATCAGCGCCAGCAGGATGCCCGGGATGAGCAGGATGTGCAGCGAGTAGAACCGGGAGACCACGTCCTCGCCGGGGTATTCGCCGCCGAAGAGGAAGAAGGTGATCCAGGTGCCGACCAGCGGCAGGGAGATCGCCACGCCCTCGGTGATCCGCAGACCGGCGCCGGAGAGCAGGTCGTCGGGGAGGGAGTAGCCGGTCAGACCCTCAAGCAGGGCGAGCGTCAGCAGGCCGACGCCGATCAGCCAGTTGAGCTCACGCGGCTTGCGGTACGCACCGGTGAAGAACACTCGGAGCGCGTGCACCATCATGCCGGCGACGAACAGCAGGGCGGCCCAGTGGTGCATCTGCCGCATCAGCAGACCACCGCGGACGTCGAAGCTGATGTGCAGAGCCGAGGCGTACGCCTCGGACATCATGACGCCCTTGAGCGGCTCGTAGGAGCCGTCGTAGATGACATGACCCATGGTGGGCTTGAAGAAGAACGTCAGGAACGTGCCGGTCAGCAGCAGGACGATGAACGAGTAGAGCGCGATCTCGCCCAGCAGGAACGACCAGTGGTCGGGGAAGACCTTCCGCAGGTTGCGCTTGAGGAAGTTCCCCGCGCCGATGCGGTCGTCGATGAAACTGCTTGTGCTCGCTATGGGCTTCGGAACGCTTCCGGCGCTCATGCGTGGCCTCCGTTCTCACGGACCTCGGCCTCGGCGTCGCCGCGCTCCCAGAAGCTGGGACCGGGAGGAACGGCGAAGTCCGCCGTGGCGACGAGGTAACCCTCATTGTCCACGGCGATGGGCAGCTGGGGCAGAGGCCGGGCGGCCGGACCGAAGATGACCTTGGCGCCGTCGGCGGCGTCGAAGGTCGACTGGTGGCACGGGCACAGGATGTGGTGCGTGGTCTGCTCGTACAGGGCCGCGGGGCAGCCGACGTGCGTGCAGATCTTCGAGTACGCCACGATGCCGTCGTGCGTCCAGTTCAGGTTCGTTCCGGACTTGATCTCTTCCGGCCGGAATTTGATCAGGATCAGCGTGGCCTTGGCCAGCGCGTTCAGGTCGTGCTCGTAACCCTCGGGCACCACCGACAGGATGCCGCCCGGGGAGTTGAAGTCCGCCGCGCGGATCGGCGCGCCGGTCCCCTCGACGACGAGCTTGCGGTGCTTGCCGTCCTTGGTCTTCTCGCCCCAGACGGTGTGCCGCAGCTTCTTCGGGAAGTCGGCGTAGGAGGGGCCGAGGTCGCGCAGCAGGACCAGCGGGGCCAGGCCCAGCGGGGCCGCGGCCAGCAGCAGCGTACGGCGGAGCAGCGGCCTCTTGGTGATGCCGCTCTCGGCCGCGCCCTGCAGGAAGGTCTCGGCGACGTACTCCCGGGCCTGACCGTCGGAGGCCATCGGGTGGCGCTCCTGGACCAGGTTGTACTTCGGCATGATCATGCGGACCCAGACCACGATGCCCGCGGCCAGCGCGAGCAGCGCCACCGTGAGCGCGCCGCCCAGGGCCAGGTTGGAGACCTTGGTCTTCTCGATGTCGCCGACCTGGAACGCCACATAGGACACGATGAAGCCGATGCCCGCGATCAGGGCGATGGTGAAGCACAGGGCGGCGAACTTCTCGCCCTTCTTCGCCGTCGCCTCGTTCTGCGGGGTCACGCCGGGGACGTCGAGGTCCCCGGCGTGCTGCTCCCCGGTTCCGAGCAGGGCGGTGTCCGCGGCGGGCGAGGGGGTGCCGATGACGCGCTTGGGCACGCGTCCGTCGGGTTGCTCGATGTCGTGATTGCTGTCAGTCATTAGTGGGCCTGTCGCTTCTTCGCGGTGATCCAGATGGCGGCCAGGACGAGCAGGCTGATGCCCGCGATCCAGGCCACCAGGCCCTCGGTTACCGGGCCGATGCGGCCGAGACCTGCGCCGCCGGGGTTGGGCTCCTCACGCACGCCCACGATGTAGGCGATCATGTCCCGCTTCTGCTCGGGAGTGATGATGCTGTCGTTGAACACCGGCATGGCCTGCGGGCCAGTGATCATGGCCTCGTAGATCTGCGTCGGGGTGGCCTCGTGCAGCGGCGGGGCGTACTTGCCCTGGGTCAGGGCGCCGCCCGCGCCGACGAAGTTGTGGCACTGGATGCAGTTCGCGCGGAACAGCTCGCCACCCTTCGCCTTGTCGCCCTTGGCGGGGTCGACCTGCTCCTGCGTGGGGACGGTCGGGCCGCCGCCGAGAGACTGGATGTAGGCCGAGAGCTGCTTGATGGTCTCGTCGTTGACCCACGGAGCCGTGGGCTTGCGCGGTGCCTGGGCGCCGGGGTTGGCCAGGGGCATACGGCCGCTGCTGACCTGGAAGTCCACGGCGGCCGCGCCGACGCCGACGAGCGACGGACCCTGTGCGGTGCCTTCGGCGTTGAGGCCGTGGCAGCTCGCGCAGCTCTGCTCGAAGAGTTTCTTGCCCTGCGCCACGTCGTCGGCCCTGCCGGCCGCGATGGCCGCGTCGGCCCGCTCGCCCGGCGGGGCCACGAGGGTGTAGAACCCTCCGACCAGCCCGAGGGCCAGAAGCAGGACGGCGTATCTCGCGAGGGGATGCCGCCGCCTAGCGGTGATCCTGTTCACTGAGATCCCCGATTCCTTAATGAATGCCGTAGATGGTCACGAAAAGGCCAATCCAGACCACGTCGACGAAGTGCCAGTAGTAGGACACGACGATCGCGCTGGTCGCCTGCTCACGGGTAAAGCGCTTCGCGGCGTACGTGCGTCCCAGCATGAACAGGAACGCGATCAGTCCACCGGTCACGTGGAGGCCGTGGAAGCCCGTGGTCAGGTAGAACACCGAGTCGTACGCGGAGTGCGACAGGGTGTGCCCCTCGTGGACCAGCTGGCTGTACTCGTACAGCTGGCCGCCGACGAACACGGCGCCCATCAGGAAGCTGACGATGTACCAGAAGCGCAGCTTGGCGACCTGGCCCTTCTCGGCCGCCCACACGCCCAGCTGGCAGGTCACGCTCGACAGGACCAGGATGATCGTGTTGGCCAGCGAGAACGGAACGTTCAGGTGGGCCTCGGGCCAGGGCAGACCCTGGCCGAGGCTCACCGACCGGATGGTGAAGTACATCGCGAACAGCGCCGCGAAGAACATGAGCTCAGAGGACAGCCAGACGATCGTCCCGACGCTGACCAGATCTGGCCTGCGGGACGAGTGTGCTGTCGTCGTCGTTGAGATTGCGGATGCTGTCGCCACGGGCAGCATTATTGCGGCTCCCCGGCTCGGGTCGCCGCACGACCCCCCAATAGGGGGCTCAAACGTCCATTCAAAGTGGACGTACGGGGCATTTCGCTCGCCGATGCCTCCGGCCTGGGTCCGCGGGCCGGGTGACCGGTAGCATCCCAGGTGACCATACATCGACAAGGGATAGTGAGTGCGACCGTGAGCGCCGACGACAAAATGAGGGTCCTCGTCTACAGCGACGACGCGAGCACCCGCGAGAAGGTGCGTCAGGCGATCGGCCGGCGTCCCGCCGCCGACGTGCCCCTCGTGGAGATCGTGGAGTGCGCCACCCACGCCAAGGTCGTCCAGCACCTCGACTCGGACGAGATCGACGTCGCCGTGCTCGACGCCGAGGCGCAGCCGGCCGGTGGCATGGGCGTGGCGCGGCAGGCCAAGGACGAGGTCTACGACTGCCCGCCGATCTGCCTGCTGATCGCCCGCCGCGACGACCGCTGGCTGGCCGAATGGTCCCGAGCCGAGGCCGTCGTGCCGCAGCCGATCGACCCGGTGGTCCTGGCCGACACCGTCGCCGACCTGATGCGCCGCCGCCTCTCCACCCGCCTGACCGCCCGGTAGAACCTTCTGGAGACCCCCATGGACGCGCGCACCACCTGGCCCGCGCTGCTGACGGCCCTGCTCGCCGGTGAGCACCTCACGGCGGACGAGACCGCCTGGGCGATGAACGAGATCATGTCCGGTTCGGCCACGCCCGCACAGATCGCCGGCTTCGCCGTGGCCCTGCGGGCGAAGGGGGAGACGGTCGCGGAGGTGACCGGGCTGGCGCGCACGATGCTGGAGCGGGCCACCCCGCTGTCGGTGGAGGGTCCCATCGTCGACGTCGTCGGCACCGGCGGCGACCGCGCGCACACGGTCAACGTCTCGACCATGGCCGCGATCGTGGCCGCCGCCGCGGGCGCGCGGGTGGTCAAGCACGGCAACCGCTCCGCGTCCTCCTCCTGCGGTGCCGCCGACGTGCTGGAGCACCTGGGGGTCGTGCTCGACCTGCCCCCGTCCGGCACCGCCAAGGTCGCGCTGGAGGCGGGCATCGCCTTCTGCTTCGCGCCGCTCTACCACCCGGCCCTGCGCTTCGCCGGCCCGTCGCGCAAGGAGCTCGGGATCCCGACGGTCTTCAACTTCCTGGGCCCGCTGACCAACCCGGCCAGGCCCGAGGCCCAGGCCATCGGCATCTTCGACCCGGGCATGCTCCCCGTGGTCGCGGGCGTGTTCGCCGAGCGCGGGGTGTCGGCGCTGGTCTTCCGGGGCGACGACGGGCTGGACGAGCTCACCACCGCGACCACCTCCACGGTCTGGGTGGTGCGCGAGGGCAACGCCACCCGGGCCGTCTTCGACCCGGCCGTGCTGGACATCCCCAGGGCCGCTCCCGACGCGCTGCGCGGCGGGGACGTGGTGTACAACGCCCAGGCCGTGCGCGACCTGGTCGGCGGCAAGACCGGCCCGGTCCGTGACGCGGTGCTGCTCAACGCCGCCGCCGCGCTGGTCGCCCTCGAAGGCAAGGGCGACGACCTCGACGCCGCCATGTCCGTCGGCTACGGCCGGGCCGTCCAGGCCCTCGACTCCGGTGCCGCCGCGGCCACCCTCGACCGCTGGATCGAGACCAGCCAGGCGCTGAAGCCGCGCTGACCTCGGATCATCCCCTCACGGGCGGACGGAAGATCCACCCGTGAGGGGATGCAGCCTCTCCGAGGGCGGTCCTAGATTGCGTTCATGTGGTGCGTTGACCCCCCGGCCGAGCAGATACTGCCTGTCCTGGTGCTTCTGGTGGTGTTCGGCCTGTCCCTGGTCATCGCGGGACTCGTCCGTGAACGCCGGCTCCTGCTCCTGAGGCTCCGCCGCGAGCAGGACAAGCTCGCCGACCAGCAGGACGCGCTGGCACATGCCGCCGTCACCGAGGAACGCACCCGCATCGCCCACGAACTGCACGACGTCGTCGCCCACGGGATCAGCATGATGACGCTCGGCGTCGGCGCCGGTCGCATGATCATGGAGAAGGATCCCGGACGGGCCCGGGAGACCCTGCGGCTGGCCGAGGAGTCGGGCCGCCAGGCGCTTCTGGAGCTCCAGCGCATACTGTGCCTGCTGAGGACCGAGGGGTCCCCGGGGAGCAGGACACCCCAACCCAAGCTGTCGGATCTCTCCGACCTGCTGAGCCAGGTCCGCACCGCGGGCCTGACGGTGGACGTGATCGAGGACGGCAGGCCCGTCGAGATCGGTCTCGCCCTGGAACTGTCGGCCTACCGGATCGTCCAGGAGGCGCTCAGCAACACCCTCAGGCGCGCCCGGGCGCACTCGGCCCACGTCACCCTGCGCTGGCGGCCGGGCTTCCTGGACGTACTGGTCCGCGACGACGGCCAGGTCACCACCACGGCGACCACCGGCCTGCTCGGCATGCGCGAGCGCGCCACGCTCTTCGGCGGGACCCTCGAAGCCGAGGCGCTCCCCGAGGGGGGATTCGAGGTGCGGGCCCGGCTGCCCACGGCGGGCGAGATCCGTTCGGCCCCTCGCCCGCCCGCGTGAGCGTCAGTCGGACTCGCCGAGACCGATCGAGAAGGCGGCGTCGAGATCGTGCCTGGAGTAGGTGCGGAAGGCGATGTGCGTCTCGGTGCGCAGCACCCCGTCCACCTTGTTGATCCGGCCGGGGATGACCTCGGCGATCTCCTCGTAGGCGGAGACCCGGACCATGGCCATCAGGTCGTACTCCCCGGTGATGGAGTACACCTCGCTCACCCCGTCGATCTCGGCGATCGTCTGGGCGACCTCGGGGATCCGGTCCACCTCGGCGTTGATGTGCACGATCGCGGTGACCACGAGCTTCCTCCTCGTTGAGTACGGCTTGCAGCTCCGAAGTTATCAGCGCATCGGGCGCCCCTCACGCCGCCGGTGCGGCTCGGAGGCAGGATAGGCGCGGTCGAGGCGGGCCCTGAGCCGTCCCGCGCCGCCGGCGGGCAGACTCCAGGCGCCCTCCACCTGCACCAACCGCACCCCGGGGGACTCCAGCCAGCGCAGGATGCACTCGGTCTCCTCGGCACTGGCCGCGGGGACGGGGCCCGGTCCCGGCACGACGGTCTCGGCGGTGGCCACCAGCGCGTCCACGAACGGGGTGGGATGCGCGCCCCTGGGCATCACCCCGGCCGAGGCCAGCCTGCCGTACCGGACGACGTGGATCTGCCAGCCGCCGCCCGCCGCGGGGGAGGCGGCGACCATCTGGGGGATCGAGGTCAGCGCGCTCAGCCGCTGCATGCGCGCGGAGGCACGGACGTAGGAGACGAGCCTGTCGCGGTCGGCCGCCGCCTCCTCGTAGCGCTGTTCGAGGGCCAGGCGTTCCATGCGCGCCTGGACGGCGGAGAAGACGGGGGTGACGTCCAGCTCCATCGCCTGGCGTGCGGCCGCGGCGTGCAGGCCGTACTCCTCGGCGCTCTGGCGGCCCTCGCACGGCGCCCCGCACCTGCCGAGCCCGGCGAGGGCGCAGGCGGAGCGCCTGGTGCGGGAGGTGATCTTCTCGGTGCACTGCCGGAGCGGGACCGCCTCGTGCAGCGCGGTGCGGGCGTCCTCGGCCGCGCGGGTGCTGGTGAACGGGCCCAGATAGCCGGCGCCGTCGTCCTTGACCTCACGGACGATCGACAGACGGGGGAACGGCTCGTCGGTGAGCTTGAGCCAGATCATCTTCTCCGGGAAGCGCGACCTGCGGTTGTAGCGCGGTTTGGCGGAGCCGATCAGCCTGAGCTCCCTGACCTCGGCCTCCAGCGCGGTCGCGCAGGCGATCGGCCGGACCCGCTCGACGATGCCGATCATCTCGCGGATCCGGGGCCGGGTCTCGCCCGCGGTGAAGTAACTGCGCACGCGGTTGCGGAGGTTGGTGCTCTTGCCGACGTAGAGCGGGTCGCCCCGCTCGTCCTCGAAGACGTAGACGCCGGGGCCGGTCGGCACCCCGTCGGCCAGGTGCCGCTTGCGGCGCTGCTCCGGGGTGGGCGCGCGGACGAAGCCCCTGAGCTCCTCCAGGGTGTGCACCCCGAACGAGCCAGCCCGCTCCAGCAGGGCGTGGAGCACGTCCACGGTGGCCTGGGCGTCGGCGAGCGCGCGGTGGCGGGGCTCGGTCTTGCTGAAGATCCGGGCCAGCGTGGACAGCTTGCAGTTGGGCGCCTCGTCGCGGGTCAGCAGCTTGCGCGCCAGGACGACGGTGTCGACCACCGGATGGGTGGGCGGGGGGTAGCCGTGAGCGGCGCAGGCCGCCTTGATGAAGCCCAGGTCGAATCCCGCGTTGTGCGCCACGAGGGTGGTGCCCTCGGCGAACTCCAGGAACGAGGGCAGCACTGATTCGATCTTCGGTGCCGCCGCGACCATGGTGTCGGTGATGCCGGTCAGAACCGAGATGAACGGCGGGATCGGCGACCCGGGGTCGACGAGGGTGCCGAACTCGCCCAGCACCTCACCGCCCCGGACCTTGACCGCGCCGATCTCCGTGATCGCGTGCTCGCCCGCCGAAACCCCGGTGGTCTCCAGGTCGAACACGACGAACGTGATCTGGCTGAGCGGTGTGCCCAATTCGTCCAGCGTTCCCTGCACGACGTAATCCACGGTTCAAGACGATAGGAGCCTCGACCGACATTTAAAGCTCCGGCCCCGGCCCGGTGTCGGCCGCCGGGGACCGGAACGGGGTCAGCAGCCGTGGCTCCCGTCCAGCATCCGCTCGATCGCGGCCCGGTGCATGACCAGGTCGTCGGGGTCGTCGGGCATGGGCTGCTCGCCGAAGTGGATGCGCCGGTGCCAGACGCGGGCCATGATGACGCCGTGCCGGAGCGCAGCGTACATCTCGTAGAACTCCATGTCGCGAGGGCTGTAGCCGGTGATTTCCTGGTATGTCCGGCAGACGTCCTCGCGCCGCATGAAATCCGGCAGGCCGGGCAGCCCGAAGAGCTGGGCGACCTCCTGGAAGAACTGGTGCAGGAAGATCATCCAGGCGATGTCCAGCTCGCGGGGGGCGACGGTGGCCATCTCCCAGTCCAGCACCGCCACCGGGGTGAAGTCCCGGTACATCACGTTTCCGATGCGCGCGTCGCCCCAGCTCAGCACGGCGGGTCCGGGAGCGGCGGGCCAGTGCTCCTCCAGCCAGGCGAACGCCCGCTCCAGCACCGGGATCCGCATCGAGCCGTGCGCCCACTCGTAGTAGGCCCGCTGGTCGTCGACGTGCCTGCGCAGGGCGGCGGACCCGCCGGACCCGCCGGGCTCCACTGCTTCAAGCTCCTCGGCGGTGAACGGGGTGTCGTGCAGTCTGGCCAGGATCTCGACGCTCTGCCGTTGCAGCCGGTCCCTGTCGGCCCGGGAGGCGTCGAGCAGCCAGCCCTCGAAGGTGTAGGGCATCACGTCCGGCGGCACGTCGCCGGCGAGCCGTTCCATCACGAAGAACGGCGTGCCCAGCGGCCCGGGATCGGGTTCGAACCAGAGGGTGCGCGGGGCGGGCACCCCGGCGCGCTCCCTGACCATCCGCATGACCTCGAACTGCTTGCCGAGGTCGTAGGCGGGGAAGACCGGAACCGCCTCGCTCGCCGGGGCCATCCGGGCGGCGCATCCGACCTCCCGCCTGCCTTCGGGGGAGTCCCAGGAGGCGTCGAAGAGCAGGGTCTCGCTGGACATGCCGTTGCCCGAGGGCTGCGACAGCCGCGACACCGTCACGGGGCGGCCCAGGCGGCCGGTGAGCCAGGAGCGCACCCGCTCGCGCAGCTCGCCGAGGTCGCGGGTGGAGGTGCGCATCTGTCCGGTCTGGCCGTCCTGCTCGTCCATCGCGCCCTCCGGGGTGGCGTGCGTCACACGTCGATGGGCACAGTCGTATACCTGCGATCAAGGGCTTGTCCATCTAAAGTTCACCTGCCCGCCGGGCCGGAGCCGGATTTGCGGTCATGTCCGGGTCAGGGTGCGGTAGCCGTACCCTTGACGTGAAGACCAATCCGAGTAGGGGCCGTGATGAGTTCAGCCGGAGAGGGCCTGTCTCGTCCGTTACCCGAGCAGGTTCGCTTACACGTCGTGGAGCTGGCATCCCAGATCCTGGGGTCGATGCCCGCCTCGGCCGTGCCCCTGCCCCTCAGGGGGATCGCCAGGTTCGACCCTCGTAAACGCGCCAAACTGGGCAGTGCGCCGATCGCCGCCCAGCTGGAGAGTGACAAGAAGTTCCGCGAGCTGGTCGCCGAGACGCTGAGCGCGGGCTGGCCGGAGCTGGTGGCCAGCCTCGCCGAGGGCGTCATGCCGCCGGCCGCCGAGCCCGTCCTGGTCGCCGCCGCCGCCTATCTGACCCGGCCGCCGGGCTGGGCGGGGATGGTGGAGACCGCCCGCGCGGACCTGGAGCAGTCGGCCGCCGCGGCGGAGGGTTCGGCGCAGGAGCAGACCCTCACCCGGCTGCGCGAGCAGCTGGCCGCGCAGAAGAGCGCCGCCAAGGAGGAGTCCGACCGGCTGCGCGAGCAGCTCAAGACGGCCCGTTCGGAGATCTCCGACCTCCGCCGCAAGCTGCACGACGCCCGCGAGCGGGCCAAGGCGGCCGACGCGCGGGCCGCCGAGGTGGAGGAGGCCGCGCAGGAGGTCAAGGCCGCCGCCGCGTCGGCGGGAAGCGCGGGGGAGAGCGAGCTGCGCCGTCTCCGTGAGCGCGTGGCCGATGCCGAGCGGCAGCTGGAGGCCACCCGCCGGGCCGCCCGCGAGGGCCGGAGCGTGGAGGACACCAAGGTCCGCATGCTGCTCGACGCCCTCCAGGACGCCGCCGCCGGGCTGCGCAGGGAGCTCGCCCTGCCCTCCAGCATCAGCCGGCCCGCCGACTCGGTGGCCTCGGTCGCGCCCGGCAGGCAGGGGGTCCAGGCGGTGCCCGCCAGGGCGCTCGCCGACGACGACCCGGTCCTTCTCGACCAGCTGCTCGCCCTGCCGCAGATCCACCTGATCGTGGACGGCTACAACGTGACCAAGACCGGCTACGGCACGCTCACCCTCGCCGACCAGCGCAACCGCCTGCTCACCGGGCTCGGCGCGCTGTACGCGCAGACGCGCACCGAGCTGACCTGCGTCTTCGACGGCGCCGAGCTGAACGGCCCGGTCCCGGTGTCGGCTCCCCGGGGAGTCCGGGTGATGTTCAGCGCTCCCGGCCAGATCGCCGACGACCTGATCCGTCAGCTGGTCCGCGCCGAGCCCGCCGGCCGTGCCGTCGCGGTGGTCTCCTCCGACCGTGAGGTGGCCGAGTCGGTCCGCCGGATGGGCGCGCGGCCGGTCCCGTCGGTTCTGCTTCTGCGACGTCTCGGGCGCGGCTGAACCTTTTGGCCTTATGGTGCATCGGATCACACTGGAGGTTGATTCGATGCAGAAGATCATCGTACTGGTCTGCGCCGCCCTCGTGGCCGGTACGGCCGCCGCCGCCCCGGGCATCCCCAAGGGCTTCCTGCTGTACGAGAAGGCCGCGGCCGTGAAGGACCGCGACCCCGAGACCAACTGGAAGGTCAGCGACTCGCCGAAGGCGCGGTTCGCGGTCGACCCGTGCGGCAGGGGCGCCGTCGGCAAGGCGGGCCGGGTGGCCGCGCGGACGGTGAGGTTCACCGGTGTGCCGGACTTCATGAAGGTCGAGCAGGTGCTTCTGTACGGCTCCAGGGCGGACGCGGAGCAGGCCATGGCCCAGATCCGCGCGGCGCTGTCCGCGTGCGGGTCGAGGAGCGACGGCGGCTCCGGCTACCGCTACGCCTCCACCGCCGTGGCCGGCCTCGGAGACGACGCCCTGAAGGTCTCCGGGCAGGTCTACTACGGCAAGAAGGCCGGCATCGGCGGAGACCGGAGCGTGGTGGTCCGCAAGGGGAACGCGGTGCTGGTCTACCTTCGGGCCGGGGAGTACGCCAAGCCGGTCAAGCGGGACTGGGCCGACCAGTTGAAGGACGCCGGCAGGATGACCGCGAAGATCTGCGGGATCGCCGCCTGCGGGTAAAGAGCAAAACAGCCAAAAAGGTGAGCTAACCCTTACTGGTTCTGTACTATTCCGCCCAGGTCTTTGCACTGGGGGAGGCGGCGTCGTGGCCGTGGCGGGTATGCCGGGTGGGTTCGGGCGGATGCCGATGGCTGTGGGGGTGGCGCTCGCGCTGTTCCTGCTACCGGTCGGCGGTGCCTTCGCCGAACCGAAGCCGACCGTCGCCCAGGCCAAGAAGAAGCTGGAGAAGCTCAACGACCAGGCCGACAAGGTCGTCGAGAAGTACAACCAGGCCGGCGAGAAGCTGAAGAAGGCCCGCAAGAAGTACCGGGCGCTGAACGGCGACCTCACGCGCCAGAACGCCAAGGTCGCAGGGCTGCGCCAGGAGCTCGTCACGATGGCGGTCAGCAGCTACCAGCTCGGCGGGGTGAGCGGCTGGGAGGGCATGATCAACAAGCCCGATCCCGGAACGCTGCTGAGCGGCCTGGCCGCCGTCGACCAGATGGCCGCCTCCCGTGCCCTGTCCCTGGAGGCCTTCGACGAGGCGAACAAGCTGCTGCGTGTGAGCCGCGACACGGCCAAGGAGGCACTGGCCGAGGCCGACAAGACGCGTGACGAGCTGGCCGCGGAGAAGGCCAAGGTCGAGAAGATGGTGAAGGCCCAGACCAAGCTGCTGCGCGAGCTCGGCACCTTCCGGACCGGCGATCCCAACAGCACCGGGATCCAGTACAACGGCCCGGCCTCGGGCAACGCCCGGGCCGCCCTGGCCTTCGCCTTCGCCCAGGTCGGCAAGCCCTACCAGTACGGCGGCACGGGCCCGGGGGGCTGGGACTGCTCCGGCCTCGTCCAGGCCGCCTGGCGCAGCGGCGGCGTCAGCCTTCCCCGCACGACCTGGGAGCAGTGGAGCTGGGGCGCGAGCCGCAAGGTCTCAGTGAGCGAGCTCCAGGCCGGGGACCTCATCTTCAGCGAGGGACTGGGCCATGTGAGCCTCTACGCGGGCAACGGCAAGATCGTCCACGCCCCGCAGACCGGAGACGTCGTCAAAGTCGTCCCCCTGTCGGCCTACGGCCGCCGCCTGGTCGGGGCCGTCCGCCCCTGACACCCTCTCCGGTCCGCCTGACGGCCTCTCCGGTCCGTCCCTGATGGTCTCTTCCAGAGGGCTGTCCCTGACGCCCTCTCGTCCGCCCCTGACGGTCTCTCCAGGCTGTCTTGACGGCCTCTCCCGGCTGTCCTGACGGCCTCTCCCGGTTCCCGGCCGTCCCGGTCGCGCGGTGGCCGGGTCCCCGGTCGTCGCGGGCCCGGGAGCGGTGACCACCCCGGGGGACGACGCCGCGGCGGCCGGGGATCTCATTGCCGGGACCGCGCCCGGACCCGGCCGCCTTCCTCATCCGGTGCCCGGAAGTACTCGCGCCGCGCGAAGCCGGTCACGCCCGCCACGATGTTGGCCGGGACCATCTGGATCACGTTGTTGTAGATGAGGACGGCGTCGTCGTGGTGCTGCCGGGAGGAGGCGATCCGGTTCTCGGTGGTGGCCAGTTCCTCCCGTAGCTCGGCGAAGTTCTGGTCGGCCTTCAGGCCGGGGTGGGACTCGGCCACCTCGAACAGGTTCCGCAGCGCCCCGGACAGCGTGGTCTCGGCGACCGCCCGCTCGGCACGGCTCTGGGCGCCGGCCGCCCGGGAGCGCGTGGCGAGCACCGCCTCCAGAGCCTGCCACTCGTGGGCGGCGTAGCCCCTCACGGTCTCCACCAGGTCCGGGACGAGCTCGTGACGGTGCTTGAGCTGCACGTCGACCTGGGCCCAGGCGCTGTCCACCGCGCCGCGCTTGCGGACCAGCCCGTTGTAGGTCGAGACGAGGAGCAGCACGAGGAGCAGCACGAGGACCAGGGCGAGAAAGACGAGAACGGCCTGAGTGACCAAGGGAGCCTCCCGGGGAGAGTGGCGGCGTGCGCGGACCCGGTCCGCCGCGCGGTCACTCATCTGACCCCGGACCCCTTGCACCTCGCCTGCAGAAGCATTGCGCGCCCGCGACCGGCCCGCGCCCGCGACCGGCCCGCCGCCTCCTTCCGCGACCGACGCCGGGCCCTCGCCCGAGTGCTACGGCTACAAACCCGGCCTGACCCGGCTCGATGCAGTGAATGATCAACCAGTTGCCCCCGCTGGGCCACGCCTGCCTCAGCGCGGCGATCTCGCCGTCGTTTCAGGGTGTGCCGAACCAGGATTTCAGGGTGTGCCGAACCAGGAGGAGAGCGCTTCGCGCAGCGCGGGCGCGGTGGTGCCGGCAGGTTCGTCGAGGGTCGCGGCCCAGGCGATGTGGCCGTCCGGGCGGATCAGCAGGGCGTCGGCCGGTCGGTCATCGGTTTTGGCGGTGTGGACGTCGACGCGATGTCGCCAGTCCCAGGCGTGCCGGCGGAGGTCCGGGCGGTCGGCGAGGTCGAGCAGGATGGGCCGGGCGGGGTGCATGAGTTGCGCGACGCCGGTGACGCCCTGGTCGGTGTGCAGGGTGAGGTCGGGAGTGAAGGTGCCGGTCAGCGGGTGGTGGCTCATGCCTGGCATCGGGTAGCGGATGTCGGTGCCGGCGACCAGGGCTCCCATCCGGCGCAGCGGTTGTTCGTCGGTGAGCAGTTCGGAGAAGACGTCTCGCAGTGCTTCGGCGGCCGCGTCGTGTCCGCGCCGCAGGGCCACCTGGGCGCGGGTGTGCAGCATGGTGCGGGCGCCGGCGAGGTGACGTTCGTCGTGGTAGGTGTCCAGCAGGCCGGTCGGCGCCCAGCCCTGCAGGTCGGCGGCCAGCTTCCAGGCCAGGTTGACCGCGTCCAGCATGCCGGCGTTGAGTGCCACGCCGGTGGCCGGGAACAGGTGCGCCGCATCGCCGGCGAGCAGGATCCGCCCCTGGCGGTAGCGTTCGGCCTGCCGGGCCTTGAAGGTGAAGCGCGACAGCCGGATCGCCTCTCCCACGGGCAGGTTCACGCCGAGCACGCGGCGGATGCCGTCCTGGAGTTCGGCGACGGTCATCGGGATGTCGTCGTCGTATTCGGTGCTCTCGTCTTCGGTGGTGTAGAGGGAGACGACCTTGGAATCAGGCGAGGAGCCGAGGCCGAACAGGCCGTGGTCCGTCCGGGTGAAACCCGCGCGGATCGTGCCGAAGCCGGGCACGTCGAGATCGCCATTGCCGAGCACGGTCACCGTGTCGGGCAAGCTGACCTGGGCCAGCCGGTTGACCTCCGGATAGGTGGTGCCGGGGAAGCCGATGCCGGCCAGGTCCCGGACCCGGCTGCGCGCGCCGTCGCAGCCCACGAGGTAGCGGGCGCTCACCTGGTACGGCCCGTCGGGGCCGCGCACGTCCACCCTCACCGCTGCGTCGTCCTGGCTAGCCCCGGCCACCTCGTGCCCCCGGCGGATGTCGACACCGAGTTCGGCGGCGCGGTCGTCGAGCAGCCGCTCGAGTTGCTGCTGCGGTAGCGGCAGAGCGTGCAGCGGCGGGTCTGCCAGTTGGGTGAAGTCCAGGTGCACCCCGCCGAACGGGAAGCGAGGGGCGGGAGCGGGGCCGGTGCAGGCGGCTTCGAATCGTTCCAGCAACCCGCGACAGCGCAGCAGCTCCAGGATCTGCCCGCCCAGGCCCCCGGCCTTGGGGATGTCCCGGCGCTTCGGCTGCCGTTCCAGCACCAACGGCCGCACCCCGGCCAAACGCAGTTCAACGGCCAGCATGAGACCGGTCGGCCCGGCCCCCACAATGATCACATCGGCGTTCGTCACCGGTCACTCTCCTCGCAGGCTTTCGTCGCGTCATCGCGCGACCTGATCGTCAACAACATGTCCGAAGATGCTTGCCTCGGCCGGCGACCGTGCGGCACGACCGGCGGGGCTGAACAACTCGTCCCAGCGTTCAAGTCGAGGTCCCTCAGCTTGCGATGTCGGCCACGGTGGAGGTCGGGGTGCTGAGGACGCCGTCGAACGCGTCGAGGACGGGGGTGTGCAGGTAGGCGCTCTGGATCCGGATGCGGTCGGGGCCGGGGACCTCGTGGTGCGCCCGGCGGAGGTCGGCGATGCTGAGCCCCAGGCCGGCGTCGGCGAAGGCGGCTTCGACGCTTCCCTGCTCGGGCGGCTCCAGCGCGGTGTCGTCGATGGCGAAACCGAAGCGGGCGTTCTCGTCGGGGCGCATGTCGGCGGTGTGTCCGGTGATGCCGGTCAGGGCGAGGGCGACGTAGTCATCGCCCAGGGAGCTGTGCAGGTGCTGTCCCATGGGGAGCCCGGTGAGGTGGCCGTTGAAGGAGACCGGCGTTTTCTGGATGTGGGCGTTGTGGGCCGCCAGCACGATCCGGGTCCCGGGGTGGAGGCGCTCCAGGTGCCACAGGATCGACCCGGCCATGTAGACGTCCCGGGCCGAGGTGTCGGCGGTCAGGCCGTTGCCGGCGTACAGGCCGGCCATGGCGCGAAAGCCGTAGTCGGCGTGGCAGGCGGCCTCGAGGCGACGCAGGGCGATGTCATAACTGTGCTGGTCACCACGGGAGACGTACAGCGGTGCGACGGCGCGGAACCGGATGAGCAGACGCATCAGGGTCGCGCTGAGGGCGTCCTGCTCGGCGGCGGCCAGGCGGGTCCAGGCCGGTGCGGCCGCGGCCGCGGAGGCGCCGGCGAACGATTCGGCGATCCGCATCGCCTTCTGGATCGCGGGGAGGGTCTCGGGATCGACCTGGCGCAGGTAGTCGGCGACCGGTGCCAGGGCGGGAAGCACGGACCCACCGGCCGCCGGGATGTCGATCCCGGCGAAACGGACCGGCGCCGCGGCTGTGGCGTTGCGCCGGCGCATCCAGCGCAGTGGCTCATCGAGCCCCACGGGGATCGCCGTGGCGAGGTGGGCCGACAGGTCATCGTCCGTGCCCTCGCCTTGAGCCCACGCGTCAAGGGGAAAGCCTTCGCTGAAGCCGTACTCGAAGGCCAGGACGGTGAAGCCACAGCGTTCGACCAGGAACCGCAGGATGCGCCGGCGCATGAGCGCGAACTCGTTGATGAAGTGGGAGTTCTCACCGATCGCGACGACGCGCGCGTTGCCGATGAGCTCGCGCAGCGGCTCCAGGTCATCGAGCGGCGCCTCGGGGTCGAGGTGGGTGAGCGGGACGGCATGGGCGCCAAGCCAGCCGGCGAATGAGGTGTGGTGGGACGGGACAGGCATGCTGACAGCTCGATTCCGGTGTTGGAAGGTGAATCGAATGACGGGATGGGAGTGCGGGACACCGCACGCGGGGCGCCACGGGAGCTCGGCGGCATGGCGGTGAAGCCACCGGGCCGCGCCGGGCTGCCGGTTGTCCTGTGCCAGGACTGCTGAGCGGTCCGTCGCCCTCGCTGGGGGTGGGCCGCCTTACCCCTGCATCTGCGCGGGGGCCGCTTTCTCCGGGTCGTCGATGCTGCCGGCCATGATCGTCTTCTTTCCGGAGAAGTGGGGGAGAACGGCGGGTCTCGTTGCCTGGGCGCCGTGCGTGTCGAGGTGGGACACGCCGCCCTTGGCGGTCGCTCTCCTTAGCGCATCGGCACGTGCCGTACCGATGCGATGATGCTCAAGCGGGCTCTCACTGTCAAGTACGGCACGTGCCGTACCGATAAGGTGGCGGCATGACGGACGCACCCCATCGTC
This sequence comes from Streptosporangium minutum, assembly GCF_002149035.1. Taxonomy (GTDB): domain Bacteria; phylum Actinomycetota; class Actinomycetes; order Streptosporangiales; family Streptosporangiaceae; genus Streptosporangium; species Streptosporangium minutum. The sequence goes on along the minus strand of NZ_NGFP01000041.1, from coordinate 21,521 downwards.
GCGGCGCCGACCGGACCGAGGCCATCATGCGGACCACGCTGGAGCTGGGCCGGGAGATCGGCTACGCCAACCTGAGCATCGAAGCGGTCGCGGCCCGCGCCGGCGCCGGCAAGCACACCATCTACCGCCGATGGTCATCCAAGGGGGCTCTGCTGCTCGACTCGCTCTTGTCGCTGAACGGGCCGGGCCTGGACTATCCCGACACCGGCGACGTCGTCGCCGATCTGCGCGCGCAGATCTACGCGGCCGTCGACCTGCTGGCCGGAGCGTCCTTCGGCCCCTTGTTCCAGGCCCTGATCGGCGAGGCCCAGCACGATTCCCGGATCGCCGCCGCACTCAACGAGCGCTTCATCGCCCCGCAGGCGGACAAGACCGTCGCCCGGCTGAAGGCGGCCCGCGACCAGGGCCAGCTGTCGCCCGGCTTCGACCTCGACCTGGCGATGGCGATCCTGTCCGGCCCGCTGTACTTCCAGCTCCTGATCACTCAGGAACCACTGACCCATGAGTATGTCGACCGGATCCTCGACGCCCTCTTCACCGGCATGGGCCCTCGACCGCGACCCTGAGGTACGAGTGCTCGTCCGGGTCTGCCGAGTGCTTCATCGGTGGCCGTCCAGTACCGCACCGCCCGTTTCCGGCTCGTTCCCTCACTCGCGAAGACGCTCGACGTCCTCACTCCGGCCGTCCGCGGACCGGAGGATTTGAAGATCGAAATTAGTGTGACGAATGTTACATAAATGGCGGTCTTCAGGTGATGATCACGAGAGTGTGACGAGGGTCATAAAGAAATAGCGGAACCGCCTATCACGCAGGGATTACGGAAGCGGGAGGGGCGCTTGTCGATCTCCATTCCCCTGGCATTGCTTTGCTGAAATTTGGTGATCGGAGTACCTTCTGGCGTCGCGGTGGCAAGCCATGTCGCCGCGACGAATGCCTGCCCGAAAGTCAGGCATTCCGCGGAAAATCCAATCGGCCGCCGCTCCCCTCCGGGGCTGGACCCCATCGCGGTGGCTTGCCGAATCCGTGCAGCCAGGAGGCATGGAACCGGGGACCCAAGGGCCCTCAAGGTGTGGCCAGGGGTGAATCGGCATATTTCATGCCGTAGGGCGACTTCCCCGTCCGAATCCGTCAGCTAACCCGGTAGGCATCAGTGGAAGCCCCAAGGAGAAATCCTGTCTACCACCCTGCGTAACCCCTGTCTGTCACGCCTTGCCCGCCTTTCCCTCGGCGGCGCCGCGCTCACCCTGACCGCCTCGTCCGGGGCGGTCGTGCTGGGATCCACGGCGGCACAGGCGACGTCGGACATCGTGGTCGCGGTCCAGGCCGAGAGCACGGCGAAGACCAAGAGCACGGCGAAGGCCAAGACGACCCGGACGAGCAAGGTCGCACGGCAGAAGGTGAAGGCCCACAAGGCCGTCTCGGCGGCCACGAAGCAGATCGGCGACCCGTACCGGTGGGGAGCCTCCGGCCCCGGCTCGTTCGACTGCTCCGGGCTCGTCCAGTACGCGTGGCGCAAGGCCGGCGTCTCCCTCCCCCGGATCACGCACAGCCAGTACCGCGCCGTCAGGAAGAAGGTCTCGTGGAGCAGCCTGCGCCCCGGTGACCTGATGTTCTTCTACGGCAAGGGCCACGTGGGCATGTATGTCGGCAAGGGCAAGATGGTCCACTCGCCGAGCAGTGGCAAGACGGTCCGGATCGTGAAGCTGAAGGGGTACTACAAGTCCTCCTTCGCCGGAGCGGTCCGTCCCGGCGGCTGACCGGGCGAATCGGCCCCGTCCATCCTCCGCGGATGGACGGGGCCGCTCCATGCCGGTCGAGTAACATCAACTCATATGTCCGTCCGGAGAGGGCGCCGCGCCGTGCTCACCGGGATGCTGGCGCTGATGAGCGCCGGTCTGACCGCCGGAGCGGGGCCGCTCCCGCAGGAGACGCGCGGCCTCTGGCCGGGGGCCGCGACCGTGGTCCGCGGGGAGCACTCCGTCGTGATCGGCCACCGCGTCCCGCTCGCCGATCTCCGCGATCTGGCGTCGAGGGCCGACCGTGCCCGCCGTACCGTCGGGCGGATCTGGGGGCCGGTCCGGCCGGTGATCCTCTTTCCCGCCACCGACGCGGAGGCGGCGGCGCTCGCGGGCGCCGGGAGCACGGGAGGGCTGGCCGCGATGGCCACCGCCGACAGGGTGATCGTCCTGCCGTCGGGTTACGCGAGGCTCAGCGCGATCGGCCGGGACGTGGTGATCACGCACGAGCTCACCCACGTGGCCACCGGCGCGACCCGCGGTGGCCGGGTGCCGATGTGGCTGTCGGAGGGGTTCGCCGACTACGTGGGATACCGCGACGCCGGGATCGGGGTCCGTGAGGCCGCCGCCGAGCTGGCCGCGGAGGTGCGCGCCGGCACCCTGCCCGCCCGCCTCCCCGGAGCCGCCGACTTCGCCCCCGGCGCCCCGCGGCTGGCGCAGACCTACGAGGAGGCGTGGCTCGCCTGCCGCTACATCGCGGAGCGCTTCGGTGAGAAGGCGCTGGTGAGGCTCTACGGTAGCGATGTCGGCAGTGCGCTGGGCCTGTCGCCGGCGGAGCTCACCGCCGCCTGGCGTGACCACCTCCGGAGGGAACTGGGTTGACGCGGACCACGACGGGCACGCCTGCGGCCTCCGGGGGGATCGCCATGGCGCGGACTATGACAGGCATGCCTGCTGCCTCCGGAAGGGGCGCCGTGACGCGGACCACGGCGGGCACGCCTGCGGCCTCCGGGGGGATCGCCATGGCGCGGGACACGACGGGCATGCCTGCGGCCTCCCCGGGGGCTGCGACACGCCTGCGGGAAGGGATCCGATGACGACGACCACGGTGGAGGCGCCCTCGGGCATCAGGGTGGCAGGGTGGGCGCTGGCCGCGCTCGGCGCGGCCACGCTGGCGATCGTGGCGTTCACCACGCCCTGGCGGGCCCTGCCCGCCGCCGCCCCGTCTGTCCCGCCGGATCCGGCCCGCGACTTCACCCCGGACCAGATCGCCCGCTCCGAGACCTTCGACGCGGCGGTCAGCGCGCCCGCCTACCTGTCGCTCGGCCTGACCCTCGTGGTGGCCGGGGTCCTGGTGAGCACCCCGCTGGGCGCGCGGCTGCTCGGCCGGCTGAGGGGGCCGTGGTGGCTGCGGGTGCTGCTCGGGGTCCTCGTCCTGTCGGTGGCGGTGGAGATCCTCCGCTGGCCGCTGGGCATGTGGTCGGAGACCTACCTGCGCGAGTTCGGCCTTTCCACCCAGAACTGGCCGGCCTGGACGGCCGACCGGGTCAAGAACATCGGCATCAGGACCGGGCTGAACGCGATCATGGTGCTCGCGGTGGTCGCGCTGGCGCGCCGCTACCGGCGCTGGTGGATCCCCGCGGCGGCCGGCGCGTTCGCGCTGACCGTGGCCGCCTCCTTCGCCTACCCCGTGCTGATCGAGCCGGTCTTCAACGACTTCACGCCGATGCCCGCCGGGCAGCTCCGCGACGACCTGCTCAGCATGGCGGCCCGCGACGGCGTGCCCGTCGAGGACGTCCTGGTCGCCGACGCCTCCCGGCGGACCACCGCGCTCAACGCCTACGTCTCCGGCTTCGGCGCGACCCGCAGGATCGTGGTCTACGACACGCTGCTGCGGGCCCCCGCCGACGAGGTCGAGCTGGTGGTCGCGCACGAGCTGGGCCACGCCAAGGCCGACGACGTGCTGTACGGCACGCTCGTCGGCGCCCTGGGCGCGGCCTGCGGGGCGTGCCTGCTCTACCTCGCGGCGTCCTGGCGGCCGGTACGGCGGCGCACCGGGATCGCCTCGGTGGCCGACCCGAAGGCGGTGGGCCTGGTCATGGGGCTGCTGAGCCTGGCCACGGTCCTGTCCGGGCCGGCGCAGAACCTGGTCAGCAGGCACATCGAGGCTCGCGCCGACGCGCACGCGCTGGACCTGACCAGGGATCCGGCCGCGTTCGTGTCCATGCAGAGACGGCTGTCGGTCACCAACATCTCGGATCTGTCGCCGGACGCCTTCGAATACGTCCTCTACGTCTCCCACCCCACAGCCCCGCAGCGCATCGCCATGGCGCGCTCCTGGGCCCTGCTGAACGGCATGCGGGAGCCGTGAACCGCGCGCTGATCGTCACCAACGACTTCCCGCCCCGGGTGGGCGGCATCCAGTCGTTCGTGCACGGTCTCGCCGCCTGCCTCCCGCCGGACTCTGTGGTCGTCTACGCCCCGCGGTGGCCCGGCTGCGAGGCGTTCGACGCCCGGCAGCCGTACCCGGTCGTGCGGCACCCCACCTCGCTGATGCTGCCCACCCGCGCGGTCGCCCGCCGGGCCGCGGAGCTGGTCGCCGAGTTCAAGTGCGACACCGTGGTGTTCGGGGCGGCGGCCCCGCTCGGTCTGCTCGCGCCCAGGATGCGGGCCGCCGGCGCGGGGCGCATCGTCATGATCACCCACGGCCACGAGGCCTCCTGGGCGCAGGTCCCGCTCGCCCGCCGCCTGCTGGCCAGGGTCGGCCGCCACGCCGACGTGGTCACCTACCTGGGGGAGTACACCAGGCAGCGGCTGGCCCCGGTGATCGCCGGCGGCAAGCTGGTACGGCTCGCGCCCGGCGTCGACACCGGCCTGTTCCGGCCGGAGGCCGGTGCGGGACAGGTCCGCGCGGCGCTGGGGCTGGGGGACCGGCCGGTCGTGGTCTGCCTGTCCCGGCTGGTGCCGCGCAAGGGGCAGGACGTCCTGCTGCGGGCCTGGCCCCAGGTGCTGCGGGCCGTGCCGGACGGGGTGCTGCTGCTCGTCGGCGGCGGGCCGTACCGCAGGACCCTGGAGCGGCTGGCCCGGCCGATGGGCGGCTCGGTCAGGATCGCCGGGCCGGTGCCGTCGGCGGCGCTGCCCGCCTACCTCGCCGCCGGCGACGTGTTCGCCATGCCGTGCCGTACCCGGCTGGGCGGCATCGACGTGGAGGGGCTCGGCATCGTCTACCTGGAGGCCTCCGCCAGCGGGCTGCCCGTGGTGGCGGGCTCGTCGGGCGGGGCCCCCGACGCGGTGCTGCAGGGGGAGACCGGCCTGGTCGTGGACGGGACCTCCCCGGCCGAGGTGGCCGGGGCCCTCATCGACCTGCTCACGGATCCGGCCAGGGCCCGGGAGATGGGCCGGCGCGGACGCGAGTGGGTCACGCGGGAGTGGGACTGGGAGCGGGTCGCCACCCGCTTCGCCCGGCTGCTCGAACCGGCGCGACCCTCCTGACCCGCGTCTGCCCGCGACTGCCCGCGTCTGACCCGCGACTACCCGCGTGGCCGGGTCTGACGCGCCGGTCCGGGCGGTCGTGCGGCGATCCCGTCGTGCACCGCGTGCACCGCCCGCCGGGCCCGGCCGGACCGGCCGGGCCGGGACGGCGTCAGCCGTACAGGGAGTCGATGTGCTTGGCGAAGTCGCGCATCACGATGTTGCGCTTGACCTTGAGGGTCGGGGTGAGATGCCCGCTCTCCTCGCTGATGTCGCTGTCGAGCACCGCGAACTTCTTGATCTGCTCGGGCTTGGAGACCGACCTGTTGGCCCTGTCCACCGCCTTCTGCACCTCGGCGAGGATCGCCGGGTCGGTGCTGAGGTCGGCGAGGGTGGCCCCGGCCTTGCCGTTGGCCCCCTTCCACTGCTCCAGCGCCTCGGGGTCGAGGGTGATGATCGCCGCGACGAACGGCCGGTCGTCGCCGACCACCATCGCCTGGCTGATCAGCGGGTGGGCCCGGATGAGGTCCTCCATCGGGGCCGGGGCGACGTTCTTGCCCGCGGCGGTGACGAGGATCTCCTTCTTGCGGCCGGTGATGCGCAGGTAGCCGTCCTTGTCGAGCTCGCCGACGTCGCCGGTGTGGAACCAGCCGTCGGCGTCGATCACCTCGCCGGTCGCCTTCTCGTCGTTCCAGTAGCCGCCGAAGACGTGACGGCCCTTGACCAGCACCTCGCCGTCCTCGCCGATGCCGATCGTGACGCCGGGGAACGGCTTGCCGACGGTGCCGATCTTGTTGGCGCCCGGCATGTTGACCGCCGACGGCGCGGAGGTCTCGGTCAGGCCCCAGCCCTCGAAGACCTCGATGCCCACGCCCCGGAAGAAGTGGGCGAGCCGCTCGCCCAGGGCCGAGCCGCCGGACACCGCGGCCGACAGCCTGCCTCCGGTGGCCGCGCGGAGCTTGCCGTACACCAGCCTGTCGAACAGGGCGTGCCTCAGCCTGAGGCCGAGCCCGGCGCCGCCCGCCGACTGCGCCCGGCTCCAGGCGATGGCGGTGTCGGCCGCGGCGTGGAAGATCTTGCTCTTGCCGTCGCCGGCGGCCTTCTGCTCGGCGCCGTTGTAGACCTTCTCGAACACCCGGGGCACGCCCAGCAGGAACGTCGGCTTGAAACCCTGCAGGTCGGGGGCGACGTTCTTCATGTTCGGGGTGTGCGCGAGCACGGTGCCCGTCTCGATCAGCACGAGCTGGATCATGCGGGCGAAGACGTGCGCGAGCGGCAGGAACAGCAGGGCCGCCCGGCCGTCGGCGGTGAACAGCGGGTCCAGCGGGCCCGCCGCCACGTTCCTGGCGGTGAACAGCAGGTTGTCGTGGGTCAGCGCGCAGCCCTTGGGCCTGCCGGTGGTGCCCGAGGTGTAGACGATGGTGGCCAGGTCGGCGGTGCCGCGGCCGGTCCTGCGCTCGGCCAGCGTCGCGTCGGACACCTCGGCGCCGCCCGCGGCCAGCTCCTCCAGCGCGCCGCCGTCGATGCGCCAGACGTCCTTGAGGTCCGGCAGCTCGGCCAGCACCTCGCGGACGGCCTCCTCGTGCGACTCCAGCTCCACGAACACGGCCTTCGCGCCGCTGTCGGAGACGATCCATCTGACCTGGTCGGAGGAGGAGGTCTCGTAGATCGGCACGCTGACCGCGCCGGCGGCCCAGATCGCGTAGTCGATCACGGTCCACTCGTAGCGGGTGCGCGACATCAGGGCCACCCGGTCACCGGCGCCGACCCCGGCCGCGATCAGTCCTCGCGCCACCGCGGCGACCTGGTCGCGGAACTCCCCGGCGGTGACGGCGATCCAGTCGTCGCCGACCTTGCGGCGCAGGGTGACGGTGCCCGGCTCCCGTTCGGCGCGCTGGAACACAGTGTCGGTCAGGTTGGCGGAGGCGGGGACATCCACCAGTACGGGGACGCTGTACTCGCGCACGGGTCACTCCCTGAAGACGCGCGGATCAATGGGCTGCCTGGAAGTTACCGCGATAAGTCACGCGCCGGTGGATACCGTTACCCAGGCGTTGCCGGGGGCGATTTCACGGTATCAGTCTCGTCGCACGGGACCTCCGAACCAACCTTCCGGCCCCGAGGTCGCATCCGAGTTGTTACCTATGTCCGTATTTAGCGGATGGTTAGGATGTCCGGCATGCGGGTTCATGTCGTCAGTGATGTGCACGGCAACGCCGCCGCCCTGGCGCGCGCGGGCGAGGGCGCCGACGCGCTCGTCTGCCTGGGCGACCTGATCCTGTTCATCGACTACGACGACCACTCCCAGGGCATCTTCCCCGAGCTGTTCGGGCAGGAGAGGGCCACGCAGTTCATCGCGCTCCGCACGGCCAAGCGGTTCGACGAGGCGCGGGAGATGTCGGCCGCGCTCTGGGCCTCGCTGGACGGCGACCCCCGCGACCACATCGAGCGCTCGGTCCGCCGGCAGTACGGCGAGATCTTCGCCGCCATGCCGACCCCGGCCTACCTCACCCACGGCAACGTGGACCTGCCGCGTTACTGGCCCGAATACCTCCGGGAGGGCCACCACGTGCTCGACGGGCAGAGCGTGGAGATCGGCGGGCTCCGCTTCGGCTTCGTCGGGGGCGGGCTGCGCACGCCGTACCGGACGCCGAACGAGATCGACGACGAGGAGTTCGCGCGCAAGGTGGAGGCCGTGGGAGAGGTGGACGTGCTCTGCTGCCACATCCCTCCCGCCGTCCCCGAACTGCTCTACGACGTGGTCGCCCGGCGCTTCGAGCGGGGCAGCGAGGCCACGCTGGAGGCGATCAGGCGGACCCAGCCGCGCTACGCCCTGTTCGGCCACGTGCACCAGCCCCTGGCCGCCCGCACGCGGATCGGCAGGACCGAATGCCTCAACGTGGGTCACTTCCGCGGCAGGGGAGTGCCCTTCGTGCTGGAGTGGTGAGCCGGGAGTTCGCCTGGAAACGATGAACGAGTACGGTAACCCCATGGCTGATCGCACCACTTCGAGCATCACGATCGGCGCCGGCCGGTCCCCCATCATGACGGTGATCGCCGACTTCGCCTCATACCCGGAGTGGGCGGGCCAGGTGAAGTCGGCGCGCGTGCTCTCCGCCGGCGAGGACGGACGTCCGGCCACGGTCCGGTTCACCCTGGACGCGGGCGTGATCAGCGACGAATACACCCTCGCCTACACCTGGCACGGCGAGGACTCCGTCGACTGGCACATCGCCGAGGCGGGGAAGATGGTCTCCGGACTCACCGGGAGTTACCGCCTCGCCGACGAGGGCGGCGGCACCGAGGTGACCTACGAGCTCGCCGTGGACCTCAAGGTCCCCATGATCGGCATGATCAAGCGGAAGGCGGAGAAGGTCATCATCGACACCGCCCTGAAGGGACTGAAGAAGCGCGTCGAGACCTCATGAGGGAGCCGGGCCGCGCCGGGCCCTCGGGCGTGAGCCCCGGGCCGCCGGGCGGGGAGGACGCGTGAGCCGGGTCCTGCTGTTCACCGGTAAGGGCGGCGTCGGCAAGACGACCGCGGCGGCCGCCACCGCCACCCTCGCGGCCAGGTCGGGGCATAAGACGCTGGTGGTCTCCACCGACACCGCGCACTCGCTCGCCGACACGCTCGGCGCGACCGCCGGGGCCGAGCCCACGGAGGTCTCGCCCGGCCTCCACCTGCACCAGGTGGACACCCAGAAGGCGCTGGAGCGCCAGTGGGGCGACCTGCGCGACTACGCCAGGGGCTTCTTCGCCGAGCTGGGCCTGGACGAGGTCACCGCCGAGGAGATCACCGTCCTGCCGGGCGCCGAGGAGGTCATCGCCCTGCTGGAGCTGCGTGAGCAGGCCCGCAGCGGCCGCTGGGACGTCATCGTCATCGACTGCGCGCCCACCGCCGAGACGCTCCGGCTGCTCGCCCTGCCCGAGGCCCTCGACTGGCACGTCAACCGGCTGCTGCCGGTCGGCAGGCGGCTCCTGCGCACGCTCTCCCCGCTCATCCGCCGGGTGGCGCAGGTCAGCGTGCCCGAGGACCACGTGGTCGGCGCGGGGGAGCGGCTCCACCGGGGCCTGCTGGAGGTCCGCGAGCTGCTCACCGGGCCCGACGCCAGCGTCCGGCTGGTGCTCACCCCCGAGGCCGTCGTCCTGGCCGAGGCCCGCCGCACGCTCACCTCCCTCAGCCTGTACGGCTACCGCGTCGACGCGGTGATCGCCAACCGGGTCTTCCCCGCCGAGGGCGCCGACCCGTGGCGGCAGCGGTGGGTGGAGGCCCAGGCCGGGCACCTGGCCGAAGTCGAGCAGTCCTTCGCCCCGCTGCCCGTCCACACCGTGCCCTACCTGGACGCCGAGCCCGTCGGCCCCGCCGCCCTCATCCGGGTCGCCGAGGCCATGTACGGCGAGTCCGACCCCTTCGCCCCGCCCACCGTGGACCCGCCGCTGCGGATCACCCCCGAGGGCGAGCTGCTCCTGGCCCTGCCGTTCGCCGAGAAGGGCGAGGTGGACCTGGCCCGCAAGGGCGACGAGCTGATCGTCAACGCGGGCTCCTACCGCCGGGTCCTGGCCCTGCCCGCGGCCCTGGCCCGCAGATCCGTGCGGGAGGCGGTGCTCCGTGACGGCCTTCTCCGGGTACGGTTCCAATCGGGAGGGCCTGATGACTGAGAAGACCGACAAGACCGGCAGGACCGAGAACGACCGGGATCCGCTGGGAAACGCGACCGAGGAGGCGTTCAAACTCTTCGACACGTTCCAGCAGAGAGCGGCCAGAGAGCTGCGGAAGAACCTGATCAAGGGCACGATGACCGGGTTCGGCAGTGCTTTCTCCACCGGCGGAAGCCGTGGCGGCAGCCGTGACGTGTGGGAGGAGGCGGTCTCCGAGCATGACGAGTACATCTGCCGGGCCTGCCCCGTCTGCCGTGCGATGGCCGCTCAGCGCGAGTCCGGCGGAGCGGTCGCCGACCACCTGATGCAGGCGGGCAGCGAGCTGTTCGCCGCGTTCAGGTCGGCGGTCGACGGGCTCAACAAGCCCACGCCCGCGCAGCGGGCACGGGAGCGCGGCAGAGAAGAGACCCCCGTGGAGCACATCGACCTGGGGTGAGCCCAGGGGGAAAGGGTGGACAATGGCGCTGACCATCGGCGTTGACATCGGCGGTACCAAGGTCGCGGCGGGCGTCGTGGACGAGGACGGCCGCATCGTCGAGCACCTTCTGCGGCCCACCCCGGCCACCAGCCCCGAACAGGTCGCGGAGACGATCGCCGAGGCGGTCCGGGAACTCTCCAAGGGCCGGGAGATCGAGGCCGTCGGCCTCGGCGCCGCCGGGTTCGTCGACGAGACCCGGTCCGTCGTGCGCTTCGCGCCCAACCTCGCCTGGCGCGAGGAGCCGCTGCAGAAGAAGGTCTCCGACCTCGTCGGTCTGCCCGTCGTGGTGGAGAACGACGCCAACGCGATGGCGTGGGGCGAGGCCAAGTTCGGCGCCGGGCGCGGCGAGAGCCATCTGGTCTGCGTGACCGTCGGTACCGGCATCGGCGGCGGGGTCGTGCTGGACGGCGCCCTCTACCGTGGCCGCTGGGGCATGGGCGCCGAGCTCGGCCACATGCAGGTGGTGCCGGAGGGTCGCCTGTGCGGGTGCGGCAACCTCGGTTGCTGGGAGCAGTACGCCAGCGGCAACGCCCTGGTCGCCGAGGCCAGGGCGATCGCCGAGGCCGACCCGGCACGCGCCGCCGTGCTGCTGAAGATCTCCGGCGGCACCCCCGAGCACATCGAGGGCCATGAGGTCACCGAGGCGGCCAAGCAGGGAGACCCGGCCGCCCTGGCGGCGTTCTCCGCGATGGCCGAGTGGCTCGCCCAGGGCCTGTGCGACCTCGCCGCGGTCCTCGACCCCGGGTGCTTCGTCCTCGGCGGCGGCGTCTCCCGCGCCGCCGACCTCTGGATCGACCAGGTCCGTGAGGCCTTCGCCCGCAACCTGACCGGCCGGGGACACCGTCCCCTGGCCGACATCCGCCTGGCCGAGCTGGGCGCGTCGGCCGGTCTGGTCGGCGCGGCGGACCTCGCGCGCAGGCGCTGACCCGCGGGCCCTGGCACGCCGGGGCCCGCCGGGCCGCCTTCACAGCGCATCTCGTCATGCTTCAGGACGCTCCGTCGAGTGAGGTGGCTGTGGTGCTCAGGGTCGCCAGCTACAACGTGCGTTCCATGAAAGACGACGCCGCCGCGCTGGGACGGGTGATCAGCGCGATCCGCCCCGACGTGCTCTGCGTGCAGGAGGCCCCCCGCTTCCTGCGCTGGCGCCGCAGGCGCGGGCGGCTGGCCGCCTCCGGTGGGCTGACCGTGGCGGCGGGCCGCCGCCTGGGCGGGGTGGCCGTGCTGGTCGGCCCGGGCGTGCGGCTGCTGCACGGCGAGGGGCACCTGCTCAGATGGTTCCCCGGTCTGGAGCAGCGCGCGGTCGCGATCGCGGTGCTGGAGGCCGAGGGGCGGCGGGTGGCCGTCGGCTCCGTCCACCTGGACCTCCACAGGGGCGCCCGGCTGTGCCACGCGACGGAGGCGCTGGCCCTGCTGCGGGCCGCCGCCGGCCGGTTCGGCGCGCTGCCGGTGCTCGCCGGGGACATCAACGAGCAGTCCCACGAGCCGGCCTGGCGGCACCTGGCCGGACACCTGACCGACTGCTACCCGGTCTCGCCGCGCGGTGACGGGCTCACCTTCCCGGCGCGGAGACCCGGGAGGCGCATCGACGCGATCTTCGCGGCGGCGGGGCTCCCGGTCCTCTCCTGCGGCGTGGCCGAGGCCGATCCCGCCGATCTGGTGGCCGCCACCGACCATCTGCCGGTGGTGGCCGAGCTGGGCCGCCCGCGCCCGCGGGAGGGCAACAGGGGGGAGCGGGCACGCGGGCCGGGCACGGCCCTTACCATTTGAGCATGACCCGTCGCCTTCCGCGGCGTGCGCTGGCGCTCTGCGCGGGAGGCCTGCTCCTGCTGTCTCCGCGTCTGCCCGCCGCCCACGCCGAGCCCGCCAGCCCGCCAGCGGCGGAGGCCTGGCAGGCGCCGACCAGCGCGCGGCTGAGCAGTGACGGGTCGCTGTCCGACGTGGCCGGGGTCTCGGCCACCAGTGTCTGGGCGGTGGGCCAGCAGAGCGTCTGGGACATCTGGCAGAGCCGGGGCGCGATCACCCACTGGGACGGCGTGACCTGGACCGAGGTCGGCATCCGCAACGATCCCACCGGCGCGGGGCTCCTGCGCTCGGTCGCGGCCGCCTCCCCGACCGAGCTGTGGGCCGTCGGCGAGGGCCATGACGGCCTGCCGTACCTGGCGAGGGGAGACGGGGCGGCCTTCGACCGGGTCACCGTCGACAGCCTGCGCGTCGGCGACTGGCTGGGGGGGGTGGCGGCGGCCCCCAGCCGGATGGTCGCGGTCGGCCGCCGGGACAAGCACCCGCTCGTCGTCACCGGGACCGGGGGCGGCAAGTGGAAGCTCACCCAGCTCGAAGAGAAGGGCACGCTGTACGGCGTGGCCCTGGCCGGCAGGAGCGACGGGTGGGCGGTGGGTGACACCGGCCGCAGGCCGCTGATCACGAGGCTGTCCGGCGGGCGCTGGAAGACCTTCCACGTCCCGGACATCCCCGGCGGCTACCTGCGCGACATCCACCTCGACGGGCCGAAGCGGGCGCTGGCCGTCGGCGGCGTCTACGACGACTCCGGCAGGGCCGGCCCGCTGATCCTGTCCTGGAACGGCAAGAAGTGGTCCCGGCTGACCCCGCCCGGCGGCGACGTGCGCCTGTACGGCGTGACCGGTGACCGCAAGGGCCGTTTCTGGATCTCCGGGGTGGACCTGGAGCGGCCCGGCGAGGCCTTCCTGCTCCGCTACGACGGCCGCACGGTCAGGCCGCTCCGCGGCGCGGCCGCCGTCGCCCCCCGGACCATCAGGCTCCAGTCGGTGGCCTACCTGCCGGGCGCCGGCACCGTGGTCACCGTGGGCCACGTGGTGGACGCCGACGGCCGCTACACCGACGTGATCGAGCGGCTGGGCACCTCGGAGCGCGCCAAGCCGTAGCCGTCAGACGACCGCGCCGCCGTCCCGGCCTGAGTCGTCAGATGACCGCGCCGTCGTCCCAGCCTGAGTCGTTTGGCGGGCCGTCGCCCATCCGCACCACGAGCGCCACAAAACCACCGATGAACGCCGCGACCGCGGTGAACAGCATCCAGCCCTGCAACTGCCAGTTCAGGGCGGCGCTGAGCAGCAGGTAGGCCGGGCCGCCGAAGAGGGCCAGCCAAGCGATCTTGGTGGTGGTGTCCGTCTTGGGCAGCGGAGGCGGCGGCGGGGGCACGTAGTGACCCTCGTCGTCGGGATCCGCCTGCTCGGTGCCGGTATCGGTATCGGTGTCGGCGTCGGAGAGGTCCTCCGCCGGCGGGCGCTCGTCCTCGTCCGACTGTTTGACCACGCGCCGGGGAGGTTCGGAGGGCAGGTTCTCGCTGTCGGGCCACGGCTGGTCGGCCGAGTCGCGTACGGCGGTGTCGTTGAAGGACGCGACGATCTGACGCCAGACCTCGTCCTCATCGCTTTGAGGTGTCACTTAGCTGGGCTCGTTACTCATCGGCGGGCCACTTCCTCCCGGAAACCGCGCATCCCCCACTCGCGATCAGTCTCTCTGCAAGGGTAGCGAGGTGTTCGCGTGGACGAACTCCAGGCTCCCCGAGAAGATCCGATCAGCGTCGTTGTCGAGCGTCGCGACGTGGTAGCTGTCGTTGAGCTCCACCACATTAAGATTCCCCCCGCTCAGCCTCTCACGCAGAATACGCACACTGGCCGGTTTCACCACATGGTCCTGCGAGCTGTGGAAGACCAGCACCGGCTGGGTGACCTTGCCCAGCTCAGCCTGGGTCAGTGCCCACAGCCGGGTAAGGCTGGCCGCGGCCCTGACCGGAGTGCGTGTGTAGCCTAGCTCGGTCGCCCCCTCCTTCTTGATGTCGCCCGCCACGCCCGGCACCGAGGGGACCACCAGCCCGAGCAGCGGCGCCAGCCGGAGCAGCGGCACGTCGCTGGTCACCGACGGGTTGACGATCACCAGCCCCCTGATCCCCGCGCCGTGGACCTGGGCCAGCCGCAGTGCCATGCAGCCACCCATGGACAGACCCATCACGAAGATCTCGGCGCACTGGCCGCGCAGGTCCGCCAGGGTCCTGTCCAGCTCGGCGTACCAGTCCTCCCAGCGGGTGCGGTTCATCTCCTGCCAGGTGGTGCCGTGGCCGGGCAGCCGGGGCAGCGCCACGGTCAGGCCGGCCGCGGCCAGGTGCTCGCCCCACGGGCGCAGCGACTGGGGCGAGCCGGTGAATCCATGGCAGAGCAAGACGCCGATCTGACCACCTTTATGGTGGTACGGCTCTGCGCCGGGCATGACTGGCATCGCAGCTCCTTGTAAGGTTCGCCCGATCGTCGCACGAGTGGGGCGTATTTTGCGAGAGGTCGATTTGAGTGGTTTCGCGGTGTAGTTGGCCGGCACTGGAGGTGCGAAGATAACTCCAGGTCCCGCCTGTCAATCGAAGGAGCCTCACGTGTTCTACTGGGTGGTGAAGGCCATCCTCTGGCCCTTCCTCCATCTCGTCTTCCGTCCGTGGGCGGAGGGGGTGGAGAACGTGCCCAAGGAGGGGCCGGTAATCCTGGCGGGCAACCACCTGTCATTCGCCGACCATTTCTTCGGGGCGCTCTTCCTGCCGCGCAAGGTGATCTCTCTCGGCAAGTCCGACTACTTCACCGGCCGCGGCCTCAAGGGCGCCCTCAGCCGGGCCTTCTTCAGCGGCGTGGGCACCGTCCCGATCGACCGTTCGGGTGGCAAGGCCAGCGAGGGGGCGCTCCGCACAGGCAAGCGCATCCTCGGCGAGGGCCAGGTGCTCGCCATCTATCCCGAGGGCACCCGCTCGCCCGACGGCCGCCTCTACAAGGGCAAGACCGGCGTGGCCCGGCTGGCGCTGGAGTCGCGCGCGCCGGTCGTCCCGTGGGCGATGGTCAACACCTTCGAGATGATGCCCCCCGGCCGTCCCCTCCCCAAGCTGGGCATCCGCCCAGGGGTGAGGTTCGGCAAGCCGCTGGACTTCTCCCGCTACTACGGGATGGAGGACGACCGCCTCGTCCTGCGCGCTGTCACCGACGAGATCATGTACGCGCTGATGGAGCTCGCCGATCAGGAGTACGTCGACAGATACGCCGCGAGCGCCAAGGCCGAGGCCGCCCGTGCGGCCAAGGAGTCCGGCAGGCGCCGCTGACGGCGCCAGGCCTCGCCGGGCCCGGCCGGACGGGCAGGCGCCGCCGACGGCGCCCGGCCCCGGCCGGCCTGATCGGACGGGGGGGCTCCGGGACCGTGCCCGCCGCGGCCCTGATCTGATGTTGCGTGTGTCTGTCCAGGTCAGAGGCGTATGCCGGGGTTAGCCTGACGCAATGAAGATCTCCAGACCCGCGCTTGCCGCGGTGGCCTGCGGTGGAGCGCTGGGGGCTCTGGCCCGCCACCTGATACACGCGGCCTTCCCGAACCCGCCGCACGCACTGCAGTGGACGCTCCTGGTCGTCAGTGTGACCGGCTGCCTGCTGATCGGCCTGCTGACGGTCTGGATCGAGCGGCATCCCGGCCATCCGCTCGTCGGGCCGTTCCTGTCGACCGGCTTCCTCGGCGGGTTCACCACCTTCTCCTCCTACGCGGTGAACGTGGAGGACAAGTTCCACTCCGGCGACACCGGCGTGGCCGTCACCCATCTCGTGCTCACCCCCGTGCTGGCGATGATCGCCGTATTCGTCGGGACGGCCGTCGCGAGGAGGGTGATGTGATCGCCGCGATCCTGGTGCTGCTGGGCGGCGCCGTCGGGGCCTCGCTCCGCGACCTCCTCGGGATCCGGATCCCCTCGCGCTTCCCGTGGGCCATCTTCGTCGCGAACGTGTCGGCCTCGTTCCTGCTCGGCCTGATCGTGGTGGGGACGGTCGCCGGGCGGCTGCCCGAATGGCTGCTGCTCCTGGCCGGCACCGGCTTCTGCGGCGCGCTCAGCACCTACAGCACCCTGGCCAACGACACCCTGCGCCTGGCGGAGAAGGGCGAACGCCGCCTCGCGGTGGCCAACATGGGGCTCAACGTCGTGTTCGGCCTGGTGGCGGCGTTCATCGGCGCGGCCCTGGGCCGGGCCATCTAGCGGCACGGGCACCGGGCGGAACACGGTGCCCCCCAGCCGGTCCGCCTGCCGTACGKTCAGCCGGGCACCGGTCAGCCTGCCGGACGGGCGCCGGGATCACGTGGCCGGTCGCCCGCGGGCAGCGCCGACCAGGCGGTCCGGATCTCCTGCGCCACACCGGCCAGCGGCCCCGATCCGGGGAGCGGGCCCGGGGAGGCCGGGGCGGGCCACTCCTGCATGGCCGCCGCCAGCCTCCGCAGGCCCGCGACCGTGGCCGTCACGTCGGCGGAGGAGGGGACGGCGGCCCCCGACCGGGCCTGGACGGCCGCTTCGATGACCGCCTCGCTGACCCGCTGCAGGGCCACGACCTCCGGCCACCAGGCCGCGGTCCAGGGTCCGGCCGGGGGCGGCTCGCTCAGTCCCTGCTGCATGCTCTTGTGCAGGTCGCTGAAGCGCTGGTACAGCTTGTGCCGTTTCCGCCGCCGTCCGGGCCCGAACGCCGCCTCCAGGTAGTCGGCGACGGCCGTCACGGTGCCGGCCAGCCTGTCGCGCACCCGCACCCGCCAGCTCCCCGGCCAGAGCGCGTATCCCGCGGTCAGCACGATCGCGCAGCCGATGAGCGTGTCGTACAGGCGTGCCGGCAGCACCTTGCCCAGCGGGGCCGGCGCGGCCGACTCGACCAGGATCAGCACGAGCGGGGTGATGGCGGTGCTCATCATGGCGTAGCTCCGGTCGATGCCGATCCGGGCGCCCATGCCGAGCGCGAAGACCACGGGGAGCATCGGCAGGCCCAGCGGGACGAGCAGGAGCAGGACGCCGCCCACGGCCACGCCGGCCAGCGTGCCGAGGGCGCGGAGCACGGCGCGGCCGAACACCGAGCCGAAGTCGGGCTTGAGGACGAGCGTCACGGTCATGGGCACCCAGTAGGAGTGCGGCACCGCGACCACGGAGACCAGCACGGTGGCGATGCCCATGCACAGGGCGAGCCGCAGGGCGTAGCTCAGGGTGTCCGGCGAGGTCAGTACGGCGGAGAGGCGCTGCCTCCGGCGCCGCCCGAGCTGGGCGGCCGGCGGCTCCGCGTCGCCGCGCAGGCAGGACACCGCGTACGCCAGGGCGTGGGCGAAGATCTTCTCGTCGGCCGTCTCCGACCGCAGGTCCGGCGGGGGGATCCCGCGCGCTCCCGAGGCGACGGCGTCGGCCAGGGCCGTCACCGACCCGCTCGCGTCCGGCGGGAAGGCGTCACCGCGCCGGAGCATCGTCATGACCGCCTCCAGCAGCGGTTGCGCGGCGTTGAGCACGCCCATCAGCCAGACGCTCTCGGCATCGCGGCCGGGGGCCGACAGGCGGTGTCCGGCCAGCACGTCGTAGGCGTCGCTCACGGCCGGGGGCAGGACCGTCCAGGCACGCCCGGCGTCTCCGCCGTCCATCACGGCGGCGATCTCGCGGTACACCCGGGCGACGGCGGCGCGCTCCGCCGTACCGGCGCGCACCGGCCACGCGGCCAGCGCGAGCACAAGCACGGCGGCCCCGCCCGCCAGGTAGAGCAGTGGCGGCCACCACCAGGGCTCGCGCAGCGGGAGCGCCGACCACACCGACGCCATCAGCAGGAGGTTCATCCCGGCGGACGACAGAGCCAGGCCGATCGCGCTGATCGCGCCGGACACGAGCGCCGCCCCGACGAGCGCCGCCACGGTCCACCAGCCCCGGTCGTGGAACGCCACGCCGATCGCCGTCCCCACCGCGCCGCCGAGCACCGCGACCGTGATGTGGACCAGGCGGAGCCGGTAGGAGGGGTATCGATCCCGCATCGCGGCGGCGAGCGCGCCGACGGCCAGGAGCATCCCCGTCTCGGGTCTCCTCGTGGCGACGCCGACCGCCACCCCGGCCGAGACGACCGCGCCCGCCCGCACCGCCGCGGCCCAGGGCACCGGGACCTTCTTCGGACGGAGGGTACGGCTGAGCCATCCGTCCGCCGGGACGCTCATCCCCGCGGTCTAGCCCGTGCCGAACTGCAGATCTGAGCCGGCCAGCTGCTCGGCCTCGGTCTCCTTCAGGCGGCAGAACCTGTCGACGAGCTTGCCGATCACGAAGGTGACCACGAAGCTGTAGACGGCCACCACCACGATGGACAGTGCCTGCTTGCCGAGCAGCGCGCCGCTCCCGCCGTAGAACAGGCCGGCGGTGCCGACCACGCCGGTCGAGAAGAACCCGATCAGCAGCGTGCCCACGATGCCGCCCATGCCGTGCACGCCGACCACGTCCAGGGTGTCGTCGTAGCCGAGGACGAACTTCCACTCGACGGCGAGGGAGCAGAGGGCGGCGGCCACGACGCCGATCACCAGGGCGCCTTCGACGTTCACGTAGGCGCACGAGGGCGTGATGGCGACCAGCCCGGCGACGGCCCCGGTGGCCGAGCCCAGCTTGCTGAGCCTGCGGGCACGGAGCCACTCCAGGAACATCCAGGTCAGCATGCCCACACAGCCCGCGATCATGGTGCTCAGGAACGCCGTCACCGCGGTCGGGCCGTCGTTCAGCGCCGATCCGCCGTTGAAGCCGAACCAGCCGAACCACAGCAGGGCCAGGCCGAGCATGACCAACGGGATGTTGCTGGGCTGGGGCGGCTCGCCGCGCCGGTACCGGATGCCGGGGCCCAGGGCCACGGCCAGGGCCAGGCCCGCCACGCCCGAGTTGAGCTCGACCACCAGCCCGCCGGCGAAGTCGAGCGTGCCCATCCGGTGGATCCAGCCGGCGCTGTCGAAGACCCAGTGCGCGATCGGGAAGTAGACCAGGGTGACCCAGAACACGGAGAAGGTCATCCACGGCCCCACGCGGATGCGCCCGGCCACCGAGCCGCTGATCAGCGCGACGGTGATGATGGCGAAGGTGAGCTGGAAGAGCGCGTAGGCGTAGGTCGGGACCGACCCCGTCAGGTCGGTGGGCCTGACGTTCGCGAAGCGGAAGTCGCCGAAGCCGATCAGGCCGATCCCGCCCGCGTCCGGGCCGAAGACGAGCCCGTAGCCGTAGGCGAACCACAGGACGGTCACCAGGCTGATCGAGACGAAGCTCATGAAGAGCATGCTGAAGACGTTCTTCGAACGGACCATGCCGCCGTAGAAGAAGGCGAGCCCCGGCGTCATCAGCAGCACCATGGCGGTGCTCACCAGCACCCAGGCGGAATCGCCGGTATTCAATCCGGTAGGCATCGTCGAACCTCGCTTATGGCCGCTTCCGATCTGTCGGTTAATGATCGGAAGTATCCATGGTGAAACACCGAATTCTGGGATTTTGACGCTAATAAAACAGTGCAGGTGGAGATAGGTAAAAAATAGGTACTGGCACGATTAAAAGCACTTCTGTCCGGTGGTCTGCGGACCGGCCCCGGGAATGACAGGCCGGGATGGCTCCGCTCGGCCGGTAACCGCCGAAAGAGGAGAACGCCGAACGAGGAGAGTTTCGGGAAGGCCGACGTGACATCGACGACTCCGGCGGCGACCGCTCCGCACCCGCGAGACCTGAAACCCCTCACCATGCTCATCTCGGTGGTCCGCGGGATCGGGCAGGTCGACTTCATGGCCAGCCCCTGGACCGGGCTCGTCTTCATCGTCGCCCTGGCCGCCGGCAACTGGCGCTACGCCGTCTACGGGGTGCTGGGCTCGGCGGTGGCCACGCTCACCGCCTACGCCTTCGGCGCCGCGCGCGACCGGGTCGAGATGGGCCTCGAAGGGTTCAGCGGCACCCTCATCGGCGTCGCGTTCGTCCTCTACTTCGGGATGAGCTGGATGACCACGCTCCTGGTCGTCGTGGGGTGCGTGGCGGGCAGCGTGGTCACCTCCGCGCTGGTCACCCTGCTCAAACCGTTCAACCTGCCGACCTTCACCGCGCCGTTCTGCATCGTCACCAGCGTGATGCTGCTGGCGGCCCCCTCCTTCGAGCGCGTCAGACAGGGCAAGATCGGCCCCGCGCTCCCGTCCGCGGCGACCGGCCGCACGGCGCTCACCTGGAGCGACATCTGGCAGGGCATGTTCAACGGCATCGGCCAGGTCTTCTTCCAGAACAAGTGGTACGTCGGGCTCATCTTCCTGGTCGGGCTGGTGGTGGGCAGCTGGATCGCCGCCGTCGCCGCGGTGGTCTCCAGCCTGATCGGGATGGCGGTCGCCTGGGTGCTGGGCGCGCCCGCCGCCGACATCGCCGCCGGCCTGTACGGCTACAACGCCGTCCTGGTGGGGATGGCGCTCGCCGGGATCTTCGTCGTGCTGTCCCCGGCCGGCGGCGTCTACGCGGTCGTCGGGGCGATCGCGGCCACCGGCCTGACCGCGGCCCTGACGACCTTCTTCACCCCGTTCGGCGGCCACACCCTGACGTGGCCGTTCGTCCTGGTGGCCTGGGCCTTCCTCGCGGCGGTCCCGGCATTCGCCTGGCTCAGGCGCGCCGGGTGAGCGCGCCGGACGGAAATCCGCCGGCCGGCTCGGCCGGGCAGAAAAGCCAATAACACAAAAAGGGGATTTCTTATGAATCTCGCACCGCGAGAACTGGACAAGCTACTGATCTATGTCGTGGCCGACCTGGCGGCCAAGCGCAAGGAGCGCGGCCTGAAGCTCAACTACAGCGAGACGGTGGCACTCGTCAGCGCGGCCGTACTGGAGGCCGCCCGCGAGGGCAAGTCGGTCGCCGACTGCATGGAACTCGGCAAGAAGGTCGTCGGACCGGCCGACGTCATGGACGGCGTCCGGGAGATGCTGCCGCTCATGCAGGTCGAGGCGACCTTCCCGGACGGCTCCAAGCTCGTCTCCTGTCACGACCCCGTCGGCGCCTGAGGATGCCGGCGCTGCAGCGGGCGCGGCCACCGCGGAGGGGATGGGAGCCGGCGACGGCGCGACGGCCACCGGTGGAGCGGGAGACGGTGCTCGTCGGCGGGCACGAGAGCCGGTACGGCCGGGCGCTCGGCGGGCTGCCCGGCGCGACGGTCACCGCCGTCGGGCGGGATCTGCACGCCCTCACCCGGCGCCCGGCGGTCGTCGTCCCGATGACTCTCGGGCGGGACCCGGGGCTGGCACACCAGATCGCGCAGATCCTCCGCTGGAACGGCCGCGGCCGCGAACCGGGCGAGCTGCTGCTCGCCCCGCCGCTCGGCACCATCTCTCACCTGGTCGGCTGGCTGCGGGCGGCGGCGGGCCGCGCC
>NZ_NGFP01000409.1 GCF_002149035.1 Streptosporangium minutum | reverse complement strand
GGGCGGGGCGACTCCGGCTCCTGCCCGAGTCGCCCCGCCCACCCGCTTCTCCGCTCACCACTTCACGGAACGCGGAACTACGGCTTGCGGCCCACCCCGGAGTAGCCGATCGAGGTGGTCTCCGCGCCGATCAGCGGCTGGTCGTCGGGCCGCCAGTCCTTGGGGAACACCAGGCCGGGTTCGACCAGCTCGTAGCCGTCGAAGAAGCGGGTGATCTCCGCGTGCGTGCGCAGGCTCAGCGCCGCGGTGGCGTGGTTGTAGACCTCCAGGGCCTCCGGCGTGGTGTCCGGCTTGGCGTCGATGGCGTGGCTGAGCACGAGGTAACTGCCCGGCGCGCTCGCCTCGTACAGCCGCTGGACGATCTCGTAGGCGCCCGCGCCGTCGGAGCTCTCGTCCGGGATGAAGTGCAGGATGGCCAGCATCAGGAACGCCACGGGCCGGTCGAAGTCGATGTGCTCGCCCAGCGCGGCCAGCAGCTTCTCCGGGTCACGCGCGTCGGCCTGGACGATGGTGATGTTCTCGCCGTCCGCCAGGAGCGCCCGGCCGTGCGCGCACACGACGGGGTCGTAGTCCACGTAGATCACACGGGTGTCGGGCGCGATCCCGTGCGCGACCTCATGCGTGTTGCCCTGCGTGGGCAGCCCGGATCCCAGGTCCACGATCTGCCGGACGCCCGACTCGACCAGGTGGCGTACGGCACGCGAGAGGAACGCCCTGTTCTCCCGCGCGGAGTCCCGGGTCTCCGGGAAGAGTTTCAGGATCTGTTCGGCCGCAGCCCGGTCGGCGGCGAAGTTGTCCTTGCCGTCCAGGTAGTAGTCGTACATCCGGGCGACATTGGGCACGTTCGGGTCTACCCCGTCCGGCGCGGCCTGACTGTCCACGCTTTTCACCGGTCCTTCGGTATTCGTCGTTAATTGATCTTAGAGAGACTTTCGCGGTCTTGTGCGGGTAATGCCGGATCGAGAGCCACTTATGCCGACAGATCCGGTTCGACCGGGAGCCGTAGCGTGAAGACGGTGCCCTCGCCCGGGGTGCTCGCGACGCTCACGGTCCCGTGGTGGGCCTCGGCCAGATTACGGACGATGGCGAGCCCGAGCCCGCTGCCGCCGGTCCGCCGGTTCCGTGACTTCTCCTCCCGCCAGAACCGGTCGAAGACATGGGGAAGATGCTCGGGGGCGATGCCGACGCCGGTGTCGGCCACCTCGATCAGGACGTGCCCGTCCGCGAGACGGCCGCGCAGCGCGATCCGCCCGCCCGGCGGCGTGTAGTGCACGGCGTTGCTCACCAGGTTCCCCACGGCCTGGCGCAGCCGTACCGGGTCGGCGAGGAGTCCGGGGTCGCCGGCGGTGTGGGCCGTCAGGGTGAGGCCGGCGGCGTCGGCGCGGCCACGATGCGCCGTGGCGATCTGGTCGAGCAGGTCGGCCACGTTCACCGGCTCGGGATGCAGCCGCAGCTTGCCCGCGTCCGCGAGAGCCAGCTCCTGCAGGTCGTCGACGATGTGCTGGAGCAGCAGGATCTCCTCCACCAGCGAGGCGATCAGCTCGGGGTCCAGCTCCGCGACGCCGTCCTGGGCAGCCTCCATCCAGCCGCGCAGGTTGCTCAGCGGAGTACGGAGCTCGTGGGAGACGTCGCTGACCATGGCCTTGCGCTGCGCCTCCATCCGCTCCAGGTGCTCCGACATCCTGTTGAACGCCTCCGACAGCTCGCCCACCTCGCCCGTGGCCCTCACCGCGACGCGGGCGGAGCTGTCGCCCTGCCCCATCCGCTGGGCCGCCTCGGTCAGCGCCCGCACCGGCCGGACCAGCCGGGTGGCGACCACGACGCTCACCGCGACCGCGAACAGCAGCACGAGCAGCGCGGTGCCCACGATGCGCGTCACCCCGGCCGAGGGCAGCTCGGTGGAGGGCGCCCGCGCCGAGGAGCCGAGGTAGAGCAGGGCCGCGGGCGCGACATACGCCCTGAGCTGCTCGCGCCGGGCACTCGCCAGGCAGGCGGAGACGGGCTGCTGGTCGAGGACGCGGGGGACTTCGACGGGGTGCGGCGCGGAGAACGTCCAGGACAGGTCGAGGGCGAGCGTGACCTCGTACTTGCCCTGGCCCACCAGGCAGCGGTTGACCAGGTGATTGAGCCGGCGCAGTGCCTTGCGCTCGGTCGCGGTGGGGGTGTCGAGCGTCTTCGAGGAGCACGCGGTGGCCGCGGAGGCGTTCTTGTTGGGGATCTCGACGGAGGGACGCCCGGAAGGGGAGAGGACGACGCCGGCCTCCTGCCCGTTGCGGCGCGCGCAGATCACCCCCCGGTTGGCGGCCTTCCGCAGCCGGGACCGTTCCGCAGGGGTGAGCTTGAACGGCCCGACCGCCCGGGGGTCGATGCGGTCCTTGGCCGCCCCCGGCACCAGGGTCACGTCCACCCGCAGCGGATCGACGACCACCGAGGGCTTGGCGGGCAGCGGAGTGTCGCTGGAGTCGGCGATCGGCTCGCCGTTCTCGGTGGTGAGCGCGATGCGGCGGCCCGTCTTCCCGGCCAGGTCACGGACCGTTTGATCGACGCCGTCCCAGCTCGCGTGGGTCGCGCCGTAGCCGAGCAGGGTGTCGTTGATCCGGGTGTCGGTGACCAGGGTCTGGTCCTGCTCCTCGCGGATCGCGCCCGAGGTGCCCTGGCTGGTCAGCCAGGCGGTCGCCGAGATCGAGCAGACGGCCACCAGGACGGAGCTCGCGAGCAGCCGCGTGAGCAGGCTGTGGCGCCAGACGCTCATCCCGAGCCGTCGGTCAGCTTGTAGCCGACGCCGTAGACGGTCAGGAGCCGGGTCGGCCTGCGCGGGTCGGACTCGATCTTCTTCCGCAGGTTCAGCATGTGCACGTCGACCGTGCGCCTGGTGATGAAGCGGTCGAACCCGTGGACCTCCTCCAGGAGCTGCGCGCGGGTGAAGACCCGCTCCGGCTGGGCGGCGAGCGTCTCCAGGATCCGGAACTCGGCGGGCGTGCAGTCCACCGGGGCGCCGGCGACGCTGACCAGGTGGCGCGCGGGGTCGACCAGGAGATCGCCGACCTTCAGCGTTTCCTCGGGATCCTTGGAACGCCGCGCCCGCCGCAGGAGCGTGCGGACCCTGGCCATCAGCTCCCGCGGGCTGTAGGGCTTGGTGACGTAGTCGTCGGCCCCCAGGTCGAGGCCGAGAAGCAGGTCGTCCTCCGTGGCGCGGGCGGTCAGCATGAGCACGGGAACGTCCGACTCCGCGCGGATGACACGGCAGACGTCGAGGCCGTCGGCCCTCGGCATCATCACGTCGAGCACCACGAGGTCGGGCTCGCGCGCGCGGGCCTCGTCGATCGCGGCCCGCCCGTCATGCACGACGAGCACCGAGTGGCCTTCCCTCTCCAGATAGCGGCGGACCAGCTCCGCCTGCTTCACGTCATCCTCTGCAACCAGCACATATGCGCACATCGGGACGAGATTATGTGACCAAGACAGGTCATTGACAGCGACCAAACAGGACCTTCACATTCCTCCGCCAGTCTGCGTCGCGTGAAGTTCAACGGCTATCTCGCAACGGCGGCACTCGTCACCGCGGCCACGCTGACCACCGCGGCCACGCTGACCGGCTGCGCGGCGTCCGGCGCCCAGCCGGCCCCTCCGCGAGCCGCCGCCACCGGCCAGGCCGAGGCGGGGGCGGCAGCCACCGATCAGGCTGAGGCAGGAGTCACTGATATCGGCCAGGCCGAGGCAGGGGGCAGCGCCACTGACCAGGCCGAGGCAGGAGCCGCCACCACCGACCAGGCCGAGGCGGGGGCGGGGGCGTCCGCCACCGATCACGCCGAGTCGGGGGCCGGCGTGGAGGTGGCGACCGTACGGGGACCATGGATCACCGTCTACAAGCGCAAGGCGGCGAGCTCGCCCTGGCGCCGGCTCACGAGCCCCAACGACTACGGCGCCGCGCGGGTCTTCCTCGTGGAGCGCCGCGACGGGGAGTGGCTGCGGGTCCTGCTGCCGATCAGGCCCAACGGCAGTACGGGCTGGATCAAGGCGGGCGACGTCACGCTGGCCAGGACCACGCATCGGGTGGAGGTCGACCCCGCGCGGTTCAGGTTCACGGTCTACGACGGGGCCCGCGTCCTGCGCACGGGAAAGGTGGCGACAGGCCGGGACGGCACGCCCACCCCTCCCGGCCGCTACTTCTTCACCGAACTGGTGCGCCCACCGGACCCACGCGGGCCGTACGGCGCCTACGCCTTCGGGCTGAGCGGGTTCTCCCCGACGCTGAAGAGCTTCGCGGGAGGCCCGGGCCAGCTCGCCATCCACGGGACCGACGACACGGCGGCCATCGGCACGCAAGCCAGCCACGGCTGCGTACGGGTCACCAACGCCGACATCACCTGGATGGCCAAGAACCTGGCGATCGGCACCCCGGTCGTCGTGAAGGGCTGACGCCCTTCAGGCACGGAGTACGGCTCGACCACGGAGCACGGCTCGACCACGGAGCACGGCTCACCCACCGGAAACAGCTCAACCACCGAGTAGGGCTCACCCACCGGAAACAGCTCAACCACCGAGTAGGGCTCACCCACCGGAAACAGCTCAACCACCGATAACAACGAAAGGTGAGACACATGCGTCTCAAGC
>NZ_NGFP01000408.1 GCF_002149035.1 Streptosporangium minutum | reverse complement strand
GGACCTCGGTATCCGCGTCACCGTGGTGCACATCACCGCCGACGGGGGCTGGGCGGTGTCCCGCTCGCTCGCGGTGGCCTGACCGTTGCCGCCCGGCTGGTGGCCGTTGCTCAGGGCGGGCGTCTCCATGGCGCCGGCGGTCAGGCTGACGTAGGGGCGCAGGTGGCTGCTGCCGATCTCGATCAGGTCGTCGCACTCCTGGCGGAGCGAGCGGGACACCGCCCAGCCCCCGTCGGCGGTGATGTGCACCACGGTGACGCGGATACCGAGGTCCTGGGCGTCGCAGACGACCTGTGCCAGGTCCTCGTCGCCGCTGACGACCACCGCGTCGCAGACCGCGCTGTTGCGGGCCAGCGTCATCAGGTCACGGTGGACCTGGGCGTCCACGCCTTCGCGGCGGCCGGGGCGGATGCGCGACAGCCGGAGCTTGAGGCCCGGGAGGTCGGCCAGCGCGTCGTGCTCGGCGGTCCGGCGGCCTTCGACGCTCGCCTCGTACCAGTAGCAGCGCAGCAGCGGCAGCCCGGTCCGTTCCTTGGACAGGTTGCCGAGCAACTTGAGCAGTCCCGGGTAGTCCCAGGAGACTGCCTCGCGATGGCGGGTCCCATGTACGGCCATCGCGCCGTCGGCCAGCAGGTAGCCAGCGTCCACGAACAGCGCGCAGCGATCCACGCGACACCGCCCTTCCTACGTGGCCCGCCCCTTCGGCTCAGACAAGCCTGAAAGACCTCCGAGAGACCCGACAGACGGCCCTTCCTCAGGGTAATCAAGCAACTGATCGTCCGAGGGTTAATCCCGACGATTCGACCCGCGCCTGACCATACGCCGGAGTGTTCACGCAGACCGTACCAGTTCGTCCCGTTCTTGAAGCCGCGCCCGTTGACCCTCCTGCTCCCAAACCTTTATTGGCCCGTTCCACACCCCTCCGGGTCCGGCCCGTCCCTCACCGCACGGGATCTCACGGGCACCTCACCAGCGCGCCCCAACCTTCACGGAGCCTCACGGACGTGCCCGAACCCTCACGGATCTCACCAGCATGCCCGCCTCACGAAGCCTCACGGAGCCTCACGGACGTGCCCGAACCCTCACGGATCTCACCAGCGTGCCCGCCCCCTCACGGAATCTCATGAACGTGCCCGCACCCTCACCACCGCCGCGCCGAAGAGCAGGACGTCCCGGCCGGTGCTCACCTTGAGGACCGGGTCCCGGCCGAGCGTCGCCCGGAAACCGTCCACGTCCGTGCCGAAGGTCATGCCCGTGCCCTCCGCCCCCGTGGCGGACCCGTCGAACGCGTTGCCGGCGTCCCGGTCCCCGGCCTCCGGCCGGAGCGGGCGCCCGCCCAGCGTCACCCGGTCGCCCGTCACGCCGGCGTCGCCCTCCCAGGTCACCAGGTCCACCCGGACGGGCGCGGCCGTGGGCGTCAGCCCGTCGAGGGGGATCCGGGCCGGGCCGTGCTCCCGGTCCACCACCGTGGCGGCGTCGACGACGACCGCCTGGCTGTACGGCTGGCGGGAGTCGGCCGCGATGACCACCAGGCTCCATCCGGCGTGCCGCGAGACGCCGGGTCTGAGCGAGGCGTCGGCCGCCCAGTACGTTCCGCGGAGCCTGCCCATCAGCCGGGTCACGTCGGCGAACGCCTGGTACCCCACGCCGACGGGCAGTTCCCTCTCCGTCACCCGCTCGGCCCTCACCCGCGTGTATCCGCCGTCTCCGGGCGCCCTGAACTTGATCCGCCCGTCGGCGGGCGCGCCAGCCGACCAGTAGAGCCCGGCCCAGACCACCCTGCTCGTTCTCGGCAGGGCCAGGCGGGCCGCGCTCGAACTTCTCGTCGACGGGTCCCGGTCCTGGTCCAGGGGGCCCATCTCCCACAGGTCGTTGTCGCGGCGGTCGCCCCCGCGGGACCGGGCGGCCCGGCACGCGGGGGCGACGGAGGCGCAGACCATCAGGGTGTTCCCGATCGCGGAGGTGACCACCCGGCCGTCGGTGGCGAACCGGGCCGGAGCTCCGGCGGCCCGCACCCCGGTCCGCGCCCTGGCCGTCACCCCCATCCCGGCCGTGGAGATCCGCACCGAGGGCGCCGAGCCTTCGGCCGCCGCCGGCGAGACCACGACCCGGAGGAAGATCGCCGTGGCCCGCCCGGCCGCCAGCGGTCGCCGGGAGCACCGCGCGCCTCCGGCGCCCGCCCGGCAGGCCCAGCCGTCGACCGTGCCGACCGGCCTGATCGCGGCGACCGCCCGCCCCCGGCGCGCCGCCGCGAGCACCGTCATCCCGTCCGGCAGGCCGACCTCGGCGACGAGTTCCCCGCTCTCGTCCGCACCGACGTTGCGCAGCCGTACCGCCACGATGCCCGCCTCGGAGCGGACCAGCGCGCCGAGCGCGTCGATCCTGACGGTCAGGCGCGGCGCGGGGGCCGGTCCCCGCGCGGCGGGCGGCGCGACGGCTCCGGGGCCGGCCGGTCCCCGCGGTCTCTCCGCCGTCCCCGGCGCGGGCGAGGGGGCCGGAAGGAGCGGCTGGGACGGCGGACCCTGCGGCACAGGCGCGGGCGTGGACGCGGGCACAGGCGCGGGGGCGGCTGCGCCCGGCTCCGGGACCGGCGTGGCGGGCGGGGCCTGGGGCTCCGGGGCCGACACCGGCATGAGGACCGTCGCGAGGGCCGCCACGAGGCTGACCGCGCCGACCGCCGCCCCGGCCGCGACGGCCCTCCGCCGCGACGCGGGTGTCCGCCGCCACCGGCCGAACGGCCCGGCCGCGCCGGTGACGCCCGCCCCGTCCAGCTCCGCGAGGTATCCGGGGAGTGCGGGGCCGGCGATGAGCGGGCCGACGATGACGCGCATGCTCTGGTTGACGTCGGCGAGCTCCAGGAACGCGTCGTGGCATCCGGCGCAGCCGTCCATGTGCTCGTCCAGGGGCCGGCTCTCCCGCCTGGCCAGGCCGCCCCGTACGTAGGCGCCCAGCATGCCCAGCACCGGACAGCATCCCTGCCCGGGAGTCCCGGCGAGGTGCGCCCGCAGGCAGGCCTGGCGCCATCCCTCCCTGGCCACGCGGGTCAGCGCGGTCACCCCGCCGGCCGTCATGCCCAGCAGGGGGGCGATCTCGGCGGGCCCGGCCCGCTCGACCCCCGCGTGCCACAGGACGAGCTGCCACCGCTCCGGCAGCGACAGGAAGGCCCTGGCGGCCGGTGAGCGCTCCAGGCCGCTCAGCGCGGGGTCCACGAAGGGCGACCAGGGGCCGGGCGCCTCCGTCTCCCCGGCGGCCACCCGCCCGCTCCGGCCCTGTGACCGGTCGTGGACCGTACGGCGGAGCGCGGTGAGCAGGCAGGGACGGAAGGCCTCCCTCGGGCCGCCTCCCCGCCTGAGGAGGTGGAGGATTCCGGCGAACGTCTCCGCCACGGCCTCCTCCGCCTCGGCGGGGCCGTCGACGAGCCGGTGGGCGAGGATCCGGGCCGCCGGGGCGTGCCGTTCGCAGAGCACGCCGTAGGCCACCGTGTTCCCGTGCCGCGTCTCCGTCAGCAGTTCAGCATCACCTTGAACTGTTTTCGCACTCATTGTTACCTCGCGATCACCCGGAGTTGCCTGCCGGATAATTCCGCACTTCACGGCATGACTAAACCGGGGCCGCGTCTTTGCGTCCGGCGGGCCGGGGCAGGAGGAGACCCATGGCGGCGGGAGCGCGGCCCACCCCTGCCGGGGCACGATCCGGGCGCTCCCCGCACCGCCCTAATCTTGTCTCCATGAGCGATCGTGAGAGTCTCCTGGCCGAGATCAAGGACAAGGGCGTCGTGCACGGCAAGGTGGTGCTGTCCTCCGGCAAGGAGGCGGACTTCTACGTGGACCTGCGCCGGGTGACCCTCGACGGGCAGGCGGCGCCCCTGGTGGGCCGGGTCATGCTCGACCTCACCGAGGACCTCGACTACGACGCGGTCGGCGGGCTCACCCTGGGCGCCGACCCGGTGGCGACCGCCATGCTGCACGCCGCGGCGGCGCGGGGCCGGGCGCTCGACGCGTTCGTGGTCCGCAAGGCGCAGAAGGCGCACGGGATGCAGCGCAGGATCGAGGGGCCGGACGTGGCGGGGCGGCGGGTGCTGGCGGTGGAGGACACCTCCACGACCGGCGGGTCCCCGCTGACGGCCGTGGAGGCGCTGCGCGAGGCGGGCGCCGAGGTCGTGGCCGTGGCCACGATCGTGGACCGGGGCGCCGCCTCCGCGATCGCCGAGGCGGGCCTGCCGTACCGGACCGCCTACAGCCTCCAGGACCTCGGCCTGGCCTGACACGGCGGTCCCGGAGCGGCCGGGCACGGGAGACGGCGAGTTCCCGGCGCTCCCCGGAGAGGTCAGTCGCGGGAGACGGTGAACTCCTGGCGCTCCCCGGCCTTGCCCGGGGGGCGGACCTCTCCGTTCACCTCGACGCGGACGGCGGCGGAGTCGGCCAGCACCACGTCGACCTTGGCGTCGAAGGACTGGGCCTGCTCGTCCCCGGCCATCTCCCGGTCGAGCAGCACGTCGCCCCCGGCGACCTTGAGGAAGACCTTGGGGCAGTGCTCCTGCAGGCACTGGACCCGGACCGTGGGGATCCGCTCGGGGGTGGCGGAGGGGACCCGGACCGTGGGGATCCGCTCGGGGGTGGCGGAGGGGAC
>NZ_NGFP01000407.1 GCF_002149035.1 Streptosporangium minutum | reverse complement strand
GTGACGCCCCGCCCCCTGACGTCCCGTCGGGAGGCCGTACGACGGATATCGCCACGGACAGGCCACACCACGGCGACCCGAGGAACCGCACCACGACGTCCCGTCGGGAGGCCGTACGACGGGCATGGCCACGGACAGGCCACACCACGGCGACCGGAAGAACCGCACCACGACGTCCCGGCCGGAGGCCGTGGCACGGCCATCCCGGCGCGGGGCCGCACGCGACGGCCGTACGGCGGCGACCTGCGCCGCCGTACGGCCGGAAGGCGGATTCCGCCCCGTGGGGCGGAGAGGCGGCTACGCGAACTCGGCCGCGACCAGCTCGGCGATCTCGGCCGCGTTCAGGGCCGCGCCCTTGCGGAGGTTGTCACCGCAGACGAACAGGTCCAGGGTGTTCGGGAAGTCGAGCGCCTGGCGGACACGGCCCACGTAGGTCGGGTCCGTGCCGACGACGTCGGCCGGGGTCGGGAAGACGCCGTTGGCCGGGTCGTCCATGACGACCACGCTCGGCGCGGCCTCCAGGATCCGGTGCGCGTCGGCGACGGTGATCTCACGCTCGAAGGTCGCGTGCACGGCCAGCGAGTGGGTGGTGATCACCGGCACACGGACGCAGGTCGCCGAGACCTTCAGGTCGTCGATCCCGAGGATCTTCCGCGACTCGTTGCGGAGCTTGATCTCCTCGGAGGCCCAGCCGCCGTCCTTGAGCGATCCCGCCCACGGCACGACGTTGAACGCCACCGGCGCCGGGAACGGCGACTCGGCCTCGCCGAGCTTGTTCTGCAGGACCTTGCGCACGTCACCGGCGGTCTGCCCGACCGTCCGGTCGCCCGCGAGGGCCTCGATCTCGTCGTAGAGACGGGCCGAACCGGCCACGCCCGCGCCGGAGACCGCCTGGTAGGAGGCGACCACCAGCTCGCGCAGGTTGTACTGCTCGTGGAGCGCGCCCATCGCGGCCATCATCGACAGCGTGGTGCAGTTGGGGGTGGAGATGACGCCCAGCGGCCGGTTGCGCGCGGCCTCGGGGTTGACCTCCGGCACGACCAGCGGGACCTCGGGGTTCATCCGGAAGGTGCCCGACTTGTCGATGGCGACCGCGCCGCGCTCGGCGGCGACCGGCACCCAGACCGCGGAGACCTCGTCCGGCACGTCGAAGATCGCGATGTCGACGCCGTCGAAGACCTCGGGGGTCAGCTCCTGGACGACCAGGTCCTCCCCGCGGACCCGCAGGATCTTGCCGGCCGACCGGGCGGACGCGACGAGCTTGATCTCGCCGTAGACGTCCTCCCGGGTGGAGATGATGTCGCGCATGACGGTGCCGACGGCACCGGTCGCACCGATCAGGGCAAGGGTGGGCCTGCGGCTCATCGGCCGGTACCTCCGTAGA
This sequence comes from Streptosporangium minutum, assembly GCF_002149035.1. GTDB lineage: Bacteria > Actinomycetota > Actinomycetes > Streptosporangiales > Streptosporangiaceae > Streptosporangium > Streptosporangium minutum. The sequence goes on along the minus strand of NZ_NGFP01000407.1, from coordinate 3,320 downwards.
TCACAGCTTCAACCTGGTCGGCGTCGAGATTGAACGCGTGGTGCGCGGCGGTGACCGCCGAGTCCACCTCGTCCTGCCCGACGATCACCGAGATGCGGATCTCCGAGGTGGAGATCATCTCGATGTTCACGCCCGCGTCGGCGATGGCGGCGAAGAACGTCGCGGTGACGCCGGGGTGCGAGCGCATGCCCGCGCCGATCAGCGAGACCTTTCCGATCTGGTCGTCGAAGAGCAGCGACTCGAACCCGATGCGCTCCTGGATCTTCTTCAGTGCGGTGAGTGCCGTGGAGCCGTCGCTCATGGGCAGCGTGAAGGAGATGTCCGTCCGACCGGTCGCCGCCGCCGACACGTTCTGCACGATCATGTCGATGTTGACTTCGGCGTCGGCCAGCGTTTTGAAGATCGTGGCAGCCTCGCCGACCTTGTCGGGCACCCCGACAACGGTGATCTTGGCCTCGCTCCGGTCGTGCGCGACGCCGGAGATGATGGGCTGCTCCATCTCTGTTCCTTCACTGTCGGGGTCGGAGACGACCCACGTGCCTTCCTTGGTGCTGAACGAGCTTCTGACGTGGATCGGCACGTTGAAACGGCGAGCGTACTCCACGCAGCGCAGGTGCAGGATCTTCGCACCGCAGGCCGCCATCTCCATCATCTCCTCGTAGGAGATCTGAGGGATCTTGCGGGCCACCGGGACGATGCGGGGATCGGCGGTGAAGATGCCGTCCACATCGGTGTAGATCTCGCACACGTCCGCGCTCAGAGCGGCGGCGAGTGCGACGGCGGTCGTGTCCGAACCGCCCCGGCCGAGCGTGGTGATGTCCTTGCTGTCCTGGGAGACGCCCTGGAACCCGGCCACGATCGCGATCTGGCCGCTGTCGAGGGCCCCGCGGATCCGGCCGGGCGTGACGTCGATGATGCGCGCGCGGCCGTGGGACGAGTCGGTGATCACTCCGGCCTGGGAGCCGGTGAACGAGCGCGCCTCCTGCCCCAGGTTGGCGATCGCCATCGCCAGCAGCGCCATCGAGATGCGCTCACCGGAGGTCAGCAGCATGTCGAGCTCGCGGCCCGGCGGCAGCGGCGAGACCTGCTGGGCGAGATCCAGCAGCTCGTCGGTGGTGTCGCCCATCGCCGAGACGATCACCACGACGTCGTTGCCGGCTTTTTTCGTCGCGACGATCCGCTGGGCGACCCGCTTGATGCAGGACGCGTCGGCGACGGACGAACCACCGTACTTCTGAACAACGAGCGCCACGAGATGTCTCCGAAGCAATCTAGGGCTGTGGAGCTCACAGTCTACTGGCGCTCCGGTAGATCACCCCTGATCCGGCCCAGCATGTGGACAATCACACCATTGTGCGCTCTTCTGCCACATCAAGACGGGTGTGCGCGACCAGCGCCTGGAGGGCTCGCATCGCCGCTCCGGCGTGGTTGCCCCAGGTGTTGAAGTAGGAGTACTGCCACCACCACAGGGCCTCCAGCGGGCGGCCCGCCTGATAGTGCCGGAGACCGTGAATGAGATCGGCGGCCACGGCGGTCAGGTCGTCCGACAACCGGTACGGCGTGACCACGGTGTCCTTGTAGGGGTCGAAGACCTCGGCGTAGTCGTCCACCGGGCCCAACCGCTCGGCGAGGGTCGTACGGACGACGTCGACGTCCGGGTCCTCGCTCAGGTGCGGTTCCCAGTTGCCGGACAGGATCACGTCCTGGCTGGCGCCGAGCTGCGCGCCCGCCGAGCTGACCTGTGCCACCTCCACCAGCAGCAACGGCAGGATGGCGTCTCCGCCCTCGCCACCGGCCAGCCGGGTCAGGCCGTCGATGTAGTTCTCCGCGTGCTCGGCGATCCGTTCCGCGAGAGCACCCCATGCGTCAGACATCCAGCAGCCTCCTTCCTTCGAACGCGCGGCCCAGGGTGACCTCGTCGGCATATTCGAGGTCACCGCCCACGGGCAGGCCGCTGGCCAGTCGTGTGACTTTCAGACCCATCGGCTTCACCAGACGGGCGAGATAGGTCGCCGTCGCCTCCCCCTCCAGGTTGGGGTCGGTGGCGAGGATCAGCTCGGTCACCTGGCCGTCGGCCAGGCGTGTCATCAGCTCGCGGATCCGGAGGTCGTCGGGGCCGACTCCGTCGATCGGACTGATCGCCCCGCCGAGCACGTGGTAGCGGCCCCGGAACTCGCGGGTCTTCTCGATCGCGACCACGTCCTTGGACTCCTCGACGACGCAGATCACGTGAGGGTCGCGCCGGACGTCACGGCAGATCCGGCACTCCTCCTCGGCCGCGACGTTCCCGCAGACCCGGCAGAAGCGGACCTTCTCCTTGACCTCCAGCAGGGCGTGGGCGAGCCGCTTCACATCGGCCGGCTCGGCGGCCAGCAGGTGGAAGGCGATCCGCTGCGCGCTCTTGGGACCGACGCCGGGGAGCATCCCCAGCTCGTCGATCAGGTTCTGGACGACCCCTTCGTACATGGCTCAGAAACCGGGCAGCTGGCCTAGCCCGCTCCCGCCTCCCAGCCCCTGTGCGAGTGGGCCGAGCTTCTCCTGCTGGAGGTCGGCGGCGGCGCGCACCGCATCCCGGATCGCGGCGATGACCAGGTCGGCGATGGTGTCGGCCGTCTCCTGGGGGTCACCGGGGTCGACCGCATCAGAGCTGATCTTCAGCTCGAGCAGTTCGCCTCCGCCGTTGACCGTGGCCACGACAAGTCCGCCGCCCGCCGAGCCTTCGACCTCCGCGTCGTTCAGCTCCTGCTGGGCGCTCACAAGCTGCTGCTGCATGAGCTGTGCCTGCTCCAGCAGCTGCTGCAGGTTGACATCCCCTGGGTTCACCGTCGTGTGCTCCTCGTCCGTGACATCAGTCGTCACGAGCCTACGGGGTTCCGGCCAGGTCTTGTACTGGCGTCCGCACGTGTTCCCCAGGGACGGGCGCTAAACCCCCGCCCGCGCCTGCGGAGCGGGACGCCCGTCAGGTGTGGTCGATCTCTCCGATGATCTGGCCGCCGAGCTCGCGCTGGAGCAGGGCCATTCCGCTGAGCGCGTCGGCGTCGGCGTCGGCGTCGTTGAGCGGGTCGACCTCGTCGGTCTCGACGGCGGGCTTGCGGCCGGGCACCGCGTCCGGCCAGGCCGACTTACCGCCCGCGGCGGCCCTGGGACCCGACTGGGCGGCGGCCCTGGCCGCCGAGCGGGCGGCGGCGAGGCCGGGGCTCGGGGCGGGAGGCGAACCGGGATCGTCCGGGAGCGGCGCGTCCGGCCAGGACTCGTCGGTGGCGGGCGGAGCTTGACGGGCCGGGGCCTCCTGGACGGCGGGAGCCGCCGGGGCCACCGGG
>NZ_NGFP01000406.1 GCF_002149035.1 Streptosporangium minutum | reverse complement strand
GCCTAGGAGCGCACCCGCCCGACCGGGGCGGAGGCGCCCGCGAGGCCGGCGTCTCAGGCCCGTGTCCCTTCCGGCTCCGCCGCCGCTCCCCCTCCCGTACGGGACCGGAGTCCTCCGGATCGAAACCGCCGGGCGGTAGGGACACGAAGAGGAGGGCAGGGAGGTGTCATGGTCATCGCACAACAACCGAAACGCTGGGCGGGCCTTCCGGTCTTCGCCGTCGCGCTCGTCCTGGTCGCAGTGGTCGGATCGCTGTCGGCGGTCAACGCCGGCGGCGAGTACCTGGCGCTGGAGCGCCCGCCGTGGGCGCCGCCGCAGTGGCTGTTCGGCCCCGCCTGGACGGTGCTCTACATCATGATCGCCATCTCCGGCTGGCTCGCGTGGTCGGCACGGGGCTGGACGCCCGCGCTCGGCGTCTACGCCGTCCAGCTCGTCCTCAACGCGGCCTGGACCCCGCTGTTCTTCGGCGCCGGCCGGTACGGCCTGGCCTTCGCCGAGATCGTCGTGCTCTGGGTGGCCATCGCGGCCACCATCGTCCTGTTCCGGCGGATCAGCCGGGTGGCCGCCTGGCTCCTGGTGCCCTACCTGCTCTGGGTCACCTACGCGGCCTCACTGAACTTCGCCATCTGGCGGCTCAACTGAGTCGAGCAGCCCGGCCTCGTGGGCGAGGATCGCGGCCTGGACCCGGTTCCGCGCCCCGATCCGGGTGAGGATCGCGCTCACGTGGGCCTTGACGGTCCCCTCCACCAGGTAGAGGCGGCGGGCGATCTGCCCGTTGGACAGCCCCGCCCCCACCAGGGCCAGCACATCGCGCTCCCGCGGGGTGAGAGCGGTCACCTGCTCCCGGGCGGCCACCGCGCGGGTCATCCGGCCGCCGGTGAGCTGGGTGATGACCCGGTGCGCGACGCGCGGCGAGAGGTAGGCGGCTCCCTCGGCGACGGCGTGGATCCCGGCCAGCAGCTCGCGCGGGTCGCCGGACTTGAGCAGGAACCCGCCGGCGCCCTCGCCGAGCGCCCGGGCGATGTAGTCGTCCTCGCCGAAGGTGGTCAGCATCACCACCGCGGTGCCGGGCGCGACCCGGCGCAGCTCGGCGACCGCCGAGAGCCCGTCCATCCGGGGCATCCGGATGTCCAGCAGGACGACGTCGGGGCGGTGGCTCAGGACGAGGTCGATCGCCTCCCGCCCGTCGCCCGCCTCCGCGACCACCTCGATCTCCGGGTCGGCGGCCAGGATGGCCCGCACCCCGGCCCGGATCATGGTCTCGTCGTCGGCCAGCAGCACCCGGATCATGTCGCCCCATCCTCACAGGGGAACCGGGCGACGACCCGGAAGCCACCGCCGCTCGGTCCCGATTCGAACGTGCCGCCCACCAGCCGTACTCGCTCGCGCAGCCCTATCAGCCCCAGCCCGCCCCCCCGGGGGCGGCCGGCCGGCGTCTGGGCCGCCTGGTTGGTCACGGTCACCGTGATCCCGGCGGCGGCCCGGAGGACCTCGACCGTCACCGCCGAGCCGGGGGCGTGCTTGGTGGCGTTGGTCAGCGACTCCTGAACGACCCGGCAGGCCGTACGGTCCCGCAGCGACTCCTGCCCGCGCAGCTCCACCCGGAGGCCCGACTCCCGGGCCCGGTCGACGATCTCGGCGACGCTCTCCTCCGGAGGGGTCAGCGGCGCCCGGTCGTCCTCGCGGAGCACGCCGATGACCCGGCGCAGGCGCTCGGTGGTCTCGGCGGCGGCCTCACGGAGCTCTCCGGCTGCCTGACGGTGCCGTTCGGCGAGGTCGGGAGCCATCTCCAGGGCGGCGGCGCGCAGGGCGATGAGCGCGAGGTCGTGGCCGAGGGAGTCGTGCATGTCCTGGGCGATGCGGTTGCGCTCGCGGAGCTGCGCCTGGTCGACGACCAGGCGCTGCTCGCGGGCCCGCTGCCACACCAGCCTGCCGATCAGCCACGGCAGGAGACCGAAGAGCAGGACGCCGGAAAGGGCGGGGATCCAGAACTCCGTGGTCGCGGCGTCGGGACTCGGACCGCAGGAGGAGATCAGGGCCACGGCCGTGCCCGTCCCCAGGATCGCGGTGAACGCCAGCTTCGCGGGACGCGGGTCCGCCGCCCGGCGACCGGCCAGGTAGGAGAACACGACGATCCCCAGCGTGAGCCCGTTCAGCGGGCCCAGCTTGGTCATGCCGTCGAGCCGCCAGGGCTGGACGGTGGCCAGGCCGTCGGCGACGTTCCACGCCCCCAGTGCCAGGACCAGCAGCATGGCCGCCAGCGGGGCCTCGCGGCTCACGAGCACGGCGATCCCCAGCGCGATCACGCCGGCGACGGCCACCAGCAGCGACGCCTGGCCGGTGGCCGGCTCCCACCAGGGAGGGACGGCCGGGGCCAGGAACGCCGGCAGGCAGAGCAGGGCCCAGAGCAGCAGATCACGCCGGACCTCCCGCCGGTTCCGCCGCCTCGTCAGTCTCATCACGACTGTGACGGTACAAGGACGCCCGGCCGAGCGTCTCCGCCGGAGGTATCGGACCTCCCCTGACGAAAGTAGGGGGTCGGGACAGCCGATCGCGCGATGTGACGGCCCCTTCCCGGTTCCTAGGTTCGACGGGACGGATCCCTGAGGGCTCTCAGGGGTGGCGTCCGCCGGTTTCCGGGGCCTCCCCCGATGCCCCGGAGTCCGGCGGGTCGCCAGCGTGCTGTCAGAGATCCCCGACACCATAGGAGCGCGGCTGTGACACAGGCCATCCTGGACACCCTGCACGACGTGATGACCTCACCCTGGATCTATCCGGCGCTGTTCGCGCTGGCGATGCTCGACGGGTTCTTCCCCGTGGTGCCCGCCGAGACGTCCGTCATCACGGCGGGGGTGTTCGCCGCCTCCACCGGTGCGCCGAACCTCGCGCTGGTGATCGTGGTGGCGGCGGTGGGCGCGTTCGCCGGCGACCACATCTCCTACGCCATCGGGCGCACCGCCGACAACCGGCTGCGCGGCGGCAGGCGGAGCGGCAAGGCGTTCGCCTGGGCGGAGAGGGCGCTGGCCGAGCGGGGCGGGCTCGTGCTGGTGGTGGCCCGCTACATTCCCGGCGGCAGGACCGCCTGCACCCTCACCATGGGCGCGGTCGCCTACCCCCGGCGCTCGTTCGCCCTCTTCGACGGCCTCGCGACCGTCTCCTGGGCGCTCTACTCCGCGCTGATCGGCTACGTGGGCGGCGCGGCCTTCGAGAACGACCCGGTCAAGGGCCTGCTGCTCGGCCTCGGCATCGCCCTGTCGATCACCGTGGTGGCCGAGACCGTCCGGCACGTGCGGCGCCGCCGTACCGCCGGGGAGCGGGAGGCGGTCCTCGCCGGCTCGCGTGGCTGACCGCCGCGCGGCTCATCCCCGCCGCCAGATCAGGGTGTGCCATCCGCCGTCCTCGACGGCGGCCAGGATGAGCCGGTCACCGTCGAAGTTCAGCTCGTGGAGCTGGACGGTGCCGCTGACGGCCGGATCGAGCGCCATCTCGACGTCGTGGGCCACCTGGCCGTCACGGGCCTCGTACCGGCCCGAGCAGCAGAAGAACGACGCGGGCGCCTCGGCCCGCTCCTGGGGACATGCCCGCAGGGGGCCCGCTCCGCGCAGCGAAGGGCGTCCGGCCCGCGCGACGGTCGCGCTCATGTAGCCGTCAGGGGTGTAGCAGAGCAGGCCCGTCGCGTCGCGGCCGAAGGGGTGGGAGATCCGTCCGTCCGCGTGGGCGATCCGCCACTCGACCAGCCGCCAGGCTCCGACCAGATCCATGCCCGCGAAACTACGATAATCGAAGCCAGCAGGTCAACAGCCCCGACCTTGATATCAGGGATTTCCCGTCCAAGTCAGGGAGAACCCCTATGGCTCCGGCACCGACCGGCGCGGGACGCTGCCACTGGCCCACCACACGACCCTCCCCGGACGCCTCCGCGAGGCGTCTCGGTCATCTCGCCATGTCTTGATCTGCTCTGAGAGGAGTGCGTATGACTGTCTTGGCAGCCGGCCTGGCGTTGCTGGGATCGCTGTTCTTCGCACTCGGGGCCGCGCTGCAGCAGTTCGAGGCCGCGAGCGCGGTCCCGGCCACCCTACGCCGCCTGGTCAGGCGTCCTCGCTGGCTGCTCGGCGGCCTCGCCGTCGCGGCCGGCACCGCCCTGCACGTCGTCGCGCTGAAGTACGGCCCGCTCACGGTGGTCCAGCCGATGGGCGTGGCCAGCCTCCTGTTCGCCCTGCCCTGCGCCGCCGCCCTGCGGGGCCGCAGGCCGCAGCCCGGTGAACTCGCCGCCGCGGCTGTGATCGCGATCGGGCTCATCGGCCTGGTCCTGGTCGTACCCGAGCACACCGGCGAGCCGCGCCTCGGCACCGGGGGGGCGGTGGTCCTGCTCGCGGGGGCGGCCACCGCCGCCCTGGCGCTCTGGGCCGCCGCCCTGCAGGCGCCCCCGGCCAGGCGGGCCGGCCTGCTGGCGATGGCCGCCGGGGTGCTGTACGGCGCGACCGCCACGCTCACCCGGGTGCTGGTCGACGGGGACTGGGAGCCGTGGTTCCTGATCGCCGTCCCGCTGCCCGCCCTGATCGCGCTGGCCCTGCTGCAGCGCGCCTACGCCGTCGGCCACTTCGGCGTCGCCTTCGCCGCCCTCCAGGTGGCCGACCCTCTCACCGCCGTCGCCTTCGGGGCCCTCCTGCTCGGCGAGCCCCTGCCGACCGGCGCGGCGAGCACGCTGACCGCGCTGGCGGCGGGCGCGCTGACCGCCGCCGGCACCGTCGCCCTGGCCCGCACCACACCGATGTCCCCCACCC
>NZ_NGFP01000405.1 GCF_002149035.1 Streptosporangium minutum | reverse complement strand
CCGCCGGTCCCTCACCCGCCCACCGCCGGTCCCTCACCCGCCCTCCGGCCGGTCCTTCGCCGGCGCCGGTCGCTCCGGAACGCCTGGACCACTCCAGGCGGCCACCCGCATCGCCGGTACGGGGGATATCCGTTCCCCCTCACCGGGGAGATGAGGATCGCTCTGCCCGGTGATCACTTCCGAGCTGGGAAAACCCAGGATTAAGGCACACGCCAACCGCCTGGAGCCCTTGAGATGAACCCCCGCTTCGCATTTGTCGCCGCACCCCTGCTCGTCCTGGCCTACGGAGTCATCCGCATCCTCGACGGCCTCGACGGCAGCAGAGGCCCCGGCCTCGCCTGGACCACCGGCCACCTGGCGTTCATCGCCGCCCTGGCCCTGTTCGTCCCCATCTTCTGGGAGATGCGGCGGATGGCGGGCCGCGACGCCCTGTCGACGGTGAGCGCCGTGATGGGCTCCGTCGGCATCCTGGCCGCCTCCGCGCAGTTCGTCATCGACATCGTGGTCGGGTTCCTCTCCGCCGACCACGCGGAGATGGGCGTCCTGTTCGACCGGATCCAGGCCGTCCCGGGTGTCTCCCTCGCGATCTACGACGGCGGCCCCTACCTCTTCTACCTCGGCCAGCTCGCCCTCGTCGTCCAGCTCGCCGTGATCGGCCGCGTCAAGGCCTGGACGCCGGTGCTGGTCCTGCTCGACCTCGTCCTCCCGATCGTCGACCGCGACTTCATCCCGCTCGGGGCCATCTTCCTGCTCGTCTCCTTCGTGCCCCTCGCCCGCGGGATCGCGCCCACAGCCAAGCCCGTCACCGCCCACGCCGCCCGGCGTGCCGCCACCCACGCGTGAGCAGCCCGGGACGGGCCGGCCGGCGAGCCACCCCCTGGCCGCCGACCGGCCGCGCGCGGCACCGTCCCTGGCCGCGGTCCCGGCCATGGCCCTGGTCGCGGTCCCGGCCTGAGCCCTGGCTGTGGTTCAGGCCGGGGCCCTGGTGGGGGTCCAGGCCGAGGCCCTGGCGGAGGTCCAGACCGGGGCTTCAGCTGTGGTCCAAGCCTGAGCTTCGGCTGTGGTCCAAGCCGGGGCTCCAGCAGGGGCCACCCTCCGGTACCGGGGCGCTCCGAGAGGGAGCAGGATTGGGCACCGTGTCCGATCTGCCGTTCGTCGCCCAGTTACGCAGCCGGTTGCGAGCCCTTCCCCCGTGGTGGGTGGATGTGGCGGTCACCTCCCTGGTGATGGTCGCGCAGCTGTGGCCGTTCCTGGCCCACGACAACCCCCACCCCACGTCCTGGCACTGGTGGGGGTACGCGGTCGTGATCGCCGCCGTGACACCGCTGCTCTGGCGCCGCCGGGCGCCTCTGCCCGTGCTGGCCGTCACCCTCGCGGCGACCTCCATGTACGACCTCGTCGACAACGTGCCCTCGCAGCCGGTCTGGTACACCGGGATGATCGCGATCTACACCGTCGCCGTGTACTCCCCCCCTTGGCCCCGCCTGCTCATGCTCGCCATCACGATCTGCGGCGGCCTGTTGCTGGTCGGCTCGTCCGAGACCGCGCTGCGCGGCACCGTGTTGTTCGTCGCCGCGTACGCGGGTGGCAGGGCCGTCTCCGTCTCCCGCGCCTACGCGGCGGTCCTGGAGGAGCGGGCCGCCCGTCTGGAGCGCGAGCGGCAGGTCGAGGCGGAGCGGGCCGCCGAGCGGGAGCGGGCCAGGATCGCGCGCGACATGCACGACATCCTGGCCCACGCCGTGAGCATCATGGTGGTCCAGGCCGAGGCGGGACCTGTGGTGATCAGAAGCGACCCGGCCAGGGCCGAGGCGGCCTTCGACGCGATCGCCGCCTCGGGGCGTGAGGCGATGGTCCAGCTCCGGCGCATGCTGGGCGTGCTCAAGGAGGAGGAGGGACCCCGCGCGCCGCAACCGACCATCGGCGACCTGCCCACGCTGGCCGGCCAGGTCGCGGGCACCGGGCTCGACTTGGCCTACAGCACCCGGGGGGAGCCCCGGCCGCTCCCTCCCGACGTCGAGATCGCCGCCTACCGGATCACCCAGGAGGCACTGACCAACATCGTCAAACACTCGGGCGCCTCCCACGCCGACATCCGCCTCCACTGGGAGGACGACGCTCTGACGATCGACGTCACCGACGACGGCCTCGGCTCCGGGCTCTCCCTCCCGCCTGGCGGCAACGGCCTGATCGGCATCCGGGAGCGCGCCGCCGCCTGCGGTGGCACCGCGACCGCGGGACACCGCGCCGACGGGCCGGGTTTCCGGGTGTCGGTACGGCTGCCGCTGGCCGCCGAGGCGGTCCGATGACCGGCAGATCGCACGACCGTCACGGTCGCGACGCCTGTTCAGGGGCTCGCGCGGCCGTACGACCCCGGCGGGCCGCGTTCACCGCCTGAGACCCGTACACCCGCGAGCCGTGCCCCGGGAACATGTGCGCCCGGGGACCGGCTCCTGGGACCCGTACGCCCGCGGGCTGTGCCCCGGGAACATGTGCCCATCGGAGGCCGGCTCCTGAGAGCCGTACACCGGCGGACGGCACGCCCGCCTGCCGGTCGGTGGGATCAGCCCTGGTCGTGGGCGACGGCGCGGGAGCGCCGGCGATGCGCCTTCTGCCGGCAGGCCGTACCGCAGAACCTGGCGGGCCGGCCCGTGCGGGCGAGGTGGATGGGGGTGCCGCACGTCTCGCACAGGGGCACGGTCACACCAGCCCGGCCCCCGTCACCACCCACGGCCACTGCCCGTGCCCCGTCGCCACCCGGGGTCGCCGTCGGAGTGCCGTCACGGCGCGCGACCGGAGTTCCGTTACGGCTAGCGGGCAGGGTTCCATCACGGCCTGCGGCCGGGGTTCCGTTACGGTCCACGGCCAGGGTTCCATCACGGCCTGCGACTGGGGTTCCGTTACGGCTCGTGGGCAGGGTTCCGTCACGGTCCGCGGCTACGGGCCGGACCCCGGCACGGCCGGCCGCCATGGTCCCGCGGCTCACCGCGACCGGCGCGACCGGCGCGGCGGAGGCGACGTCGGCGCGGGCGTCGTAGTCGGCGCGGGCGGCGGCGATCTCGTTCTGGTGCTTCTCCGTCCACATGACGAGCGACTGGATCGTGTCATGCAGGGTCGCCCCCAGCGGCGTGAGCTCGTAGTCCACGCGGGGAGGCACGACGGGATGGACGGTGCGGCGCACCAGGCCGTCGCGCTCGAGCTGGCGCAACGTCACGGTCAGCATGCGCTGGCTGATGCCGTCGATCTCACGGCTCAGCTCGGTGAAGCGCAGGACGCGCCGGTCCAGCAGAGCGATCACCAGCAGCGACCACTTGTCCGCCACCCGATCGAGGATCTGGCGGACCTCGCAGTCCTCCCTGGTGTCCCACTGGCGGGCGTCGTAGTCGTCCTCGGTGCCCAGGCAGTTACCCGGTGACTTCGAAGCGCCTTCTTCCATCACCACTCAATGCTGTCGCATGATGTCTTTACTTACAAGAGGGAACCGACAGGCCGGAGGTGCCGACCGACCCCGCGCCCCGGCGGGCCGGAGCACGGATGACAAGATCGTCCTGTGACGCTGCTTCTCTCCCGCTCCGACCTGGAACGCCTACTCGATGTGGACGCGTGTCTCACGGCTCTTGAACAGGGATTCGTCGCCGCGGCCCCGGCTGTCGGACCTCAGCGGATCCGTACGGACCTGCCCGGTCCGGGCACGGCCACCGCGCTCATCCCGGGCCTGGTCGAAGGGATCCCCGCCTACACGGTCAAGGTCAACGCCAAGTTCCCCGGCGCGCGGCCCGCGCTGCGCGGCGTCGTCTGCCTGCACGATCTCGAAAACGGCGAGCTGCTGGCGCTGGTGGACTCGGCGACCGTGACGGCGTGGCGGACGGGCCTCGCGGCGGCGCTCGGCACACACGTGCTCGCCCGTCCCGGCGCCGCCACGGTCGCGGTCGTCGGCGCCGGAGCCCAGGCCGAGCTCGTCATGCGGGGCCTCGCGGCGCTCCGGCCACTGGACCGCCTGGTGGTCGCCGATCTCGACGTCCGGCGAGCGGCGGACTTCGCCGAGCGCCATGCCGTCGTCTCGGGCACCCGCTGCGACGTGGTCTCCGACGCGGCCGCGGCGGCGGGCGGCGCGGAGATCGTCGTACTCGCCACCTGGTCACGCGAGCCCCTTCTCCACGCCGGGGACATCGGAGCGGGCGTTCACGTCACCTCCCTGGGCGCCGACGAGCCGGGCAAGACCGAGCTCGCCTCCGACCTGCTCCGGGCCGGCCGCGTCATCGTCGACGACGTGCCCCTGGCGGTCGCGATGGGTGCGCTGGGCAACGCGGGTCTCACCGCGGACGACGCGGCGGGCACGTTGGCTCAGGTGCTGCGGGGCGAGGTGCCCGGCCGTCGTGACGACGACGAGATCACCGTCTACGCGCCGGTCGGGTTGCCATGGCAGGACCTGGCGCTCGCCTGGGTCGCCTACCACCGCGCCCTGGACGGCGGCGCGGGCCTTGAGTTCGCGTTCCTCGGCTAATGGGAGCTACCGGGTCGGCTGTTCGGGCAGACTCGGTGTCTGTAGCCGCTGGTGAGTGAGCACCCTCGTCGGCCGGACCTTGGAGTCCTGGGGTCAGATCGTGCCCTCACCGGTGGTCAGGGGTCTTGATCGCTGATGGGATGTCGTGCCCCTCGAGGGTCTGGGGTGAGCACTGGTCCATTAGTTCGCGGGCCGGCTCCTGCAGGCTGCTGACCGCTGTTGTCGATCGTCGGGGAGGTCGGGTTGCTGTTCGTTGGTGATGACTGGGCTGAAGACCATCACGATGTCGAG
>NZ_NGFP01000404.1 GCF_002149035.1 Streptosporangium minutum | reverse complement strand
GGGGGAGGGGTGGGACCAGCCGCCTGAGCCCTATCTCGGGGAGGGCGGGCAGCGACCACAGGTCCGCGCCGGTCGGCAGACGCACCTTGGCGCTCAGGTCAAGTCGCCCGATCAGGCCCTCGATGTCTACCGGGACAGCCTCACCCAGCAAACCGAGCAGTCAGCAGATTTCTTGACCATAACGTTATAAATCTACCGTCGCCCCGGCCGTGGAGCCCACCCCGGAAGACGCCTCACCGACGGACAGCACGCGCCCCTGGAAACGGAGGGCCCCTGGAAACGGAAGGGCCCCGCGCGGGAGGCGCGGGGCCCGATGCCGGGACGGGGGGATCAGGCGTGCTGGCGCGCCTCGATGGCCTGCTTGTAGAGGCGTCCCGCCCGGTAGGAGGAACGGACCAGCGGGCCGGACAGGACTCCGGCGAAACCGATGGCCTCGGCCTCCTTCTGGAGCTCCACGAACTCCTCGGGCTTCACCCAGCGGTCCACCGGGTGGTGGCGCGGGGTGGGACGCAGATACTGGGTCACCGTCAGCAGGTCACAGCCGGCCTCGTGGAGGTCGCGCATGGCCTGGACGATCTCCTCGCGCTCCTCGCCCATGCCGAGGATCAGGTTGGACTTGGTCACCAGGCCGGCCTCGCGGGCCTTGGTGATCACTCCCAGGGACCGCTCGTAACGGAACCCCGGGCGGATGCGCTTGAAGATCCGCGGCACGGTCTCGACGTTGTGCGCGAACACCTCGGGCGCGGCGGAGAAGACCTCCTCGAGCTGGCCCTGGTCCCCGTTGAAGTCGGGCACCAGCAGCTCGACGCCGCAGCCGGGCAGCAGCGCGTGGATCTGCCTGGCGGTCTCGGCGTACAGCCAGGCGCCGCCGTCCGGCAGGTCGTCACGGGCGACCCCGGTCACGGTCGCGTAGTTGAGGCCCATCTGCCGGACCGACTCGGCCACCCGCCGCGGCTCGTCGGTGTCGTACTCCTTGGGCTTGCCGGTGTCGATCTGGCAGAAGTCACATCGCCTGGTGCACTGGTCGCCGCCGATGAGGAAGGTGGCCTCGCGGTCCTCCCAGCACTCCGAGATGTTGGGACATCCGGCTTCCTGGCAGACGGTGTGCAGACCTTCGCGTTTGACCAGCGCCCGCAGCTCGGTGTGGTTGGGACCGGTCCTGAACTTGGTCTTGATCCACTCGGGCTTCTTCTCGATGGGGGTCTCGGCGTTGCGGACCTCCAGGCGGAGGAGCTTTCGGCCTTCCGGAGCAACGGTCATGCGACCTCCTTCGTCGGTCGCGGGACCGAGGTGCTGTGTCTATTCGCTCGCTCGCTACGCTCGCTCACCGCCCCAGCTTATGTCCCGCCGGAGAATGACCACACATGCGGGGGGTGGTGGTGCAGACCCGCACATGTGGGGCGTTCGTTCGGGTCCGCGCCCGCGTCGAAGGAGGCCCCGTCGCGGGCCGGGCCGGTGTGGCCGTACCGGCGGGGTGCCCCGTGGCGCCGGGGCCGTACGGCGTGCCGTCCCGGCCGCCCGAGCGGGGGCTCAGCGCCGGAAGAGCTCCTCCTCGGGGAGCTCGAAGGCCCGCGCGCCGAGCGCCTCGGCCAGGTGCTTCTCGGCGTACGGCATGACCTCGTCGACCACGATCCTGCGGCCGGTCTCGGCCGACAGCGAGGAGACCCCGGCGTCGCTGATCCCGCACGGGACGATCCGGTTGTACCAGCTCGGGTCGTTGGAGCAGTTGAGCGCGAACCCGTGCATCGTGACACCCCCCGCGACCCTGATGCCGATCGCGCCGACCTTCCGGTCGGGCAGGCCGTGCGAGGGGTCCCCGGCCACCCAGACGCCGCTGCGCCCCTCCACCCGGCCGGCCTGCACGCCGAAGTCGGCGCAGACGTGGATGAGCGTCTCCTCCAGGAGCCGGACGTAGGAGATCACATCCAGCGGCGCACCGAGCTTGACGATCGGATAGCCCACGAGCTGGCCGGGACCGTGCCAGGTGATCCGGCCGCCCCGGTCCACGTCGATGACCGGGGTGCCGTCGGAGGGCCGTTCGTTCGGGGCGGTGCGTTTGCCGGCCGTGTAGACCGGCGCGTGTTCGAGCATCAGGCAGGTGTCGGGGATCTCGCCGGCCACCCGGCGGGCATGGATCCGCCGCTGAAGATCCCATGCCTGCTCGTAGGGGAAGTCAACGCCAAGACGGACTATCGCCAGGTCACTCACGTCTCAAGAGTAGTTGACCCGTTCGTGGTCATGACGTGAGAAGGCGAGGCTCGATGCGGAACTCCTTCACCCCGTCGGTCCCGTCGTGCTCGATCCGGTAGGCGTAGCCCTCCGGATCCACGGTGACGGCCTGGATGAACTCGGTGCCCACGTAGTGGAGCGCGACGCCCTCGTCGGCGGCGTAACCGCCGGGCAGCTCGCCCGAGGCCACCGACTCGTGCAGCAGCGTGCGGCGCTGCGGGTCGGAGTTGTAGTGAACGCCACACGAGTAGGGCAGCAGCCCCAGGCCGTCGGACCACGTCCGCAGCGTCGGCCCGAAGGAGTCGGTGTTGCCCCCCACGTGCCAGCACAGCGCCCCCGCGCTCTGCCCGGACAGCACCACGCCCGCCCGCCACGCCTCCTCGAACGCCTCGTCCAGGCCGTGCAGCCGCCACAGCGCCGCCAGGTTGGCCACGCTGCCGCCACTGACGTAGATGACGTCCTGGCTCAGGATCCACTCGCGCGGATCCTCGACGTTGGGCATCGGGAACACGGTCAGATGGCTGATCTCGACGTCCCAGTCGCGGAACGCGCCGTACATCTTCAGCAGCCAGTCGGAGTCGTCTCCCGTGGCGGTGGCCAGCAGGCCCAGCTTGGGCCGGTCCTGGCCGGTCAGGTCAAGGGCGTACCGCAGCAGCGCGCTCGCCTCGATGAATCCGTGGCGCTGGGACTGACGGAAGGAGCCGCCCCCGATGGCGAGGATATGAGACTGCCCGGACCTGCCCATACGTCATCTCTCCAATGGCTTCGGTGGAAACAGGGACCCTAGAGTACGGCGGCGAGTGCCTCGTTGAGACCCATATGCCGGAACGCATGACCGGCCTCGAGCAGGCGCCGCGGAACCACCCGCTGCCCCGTCAGCACCCCCTCCTCCGCGAACCCCCCGATGGCCGTACGCAGCACGAACCCGGGCACGGCGAGCGGCATCGTGGGCCGGTGCACCGCCTCCCCGAGCGCCCTGGTGAACTCCGCGTTGGTGACCGGCTCCGGCGCGGTCAGGTTCACCGGACCGGAGATCTCCGGGTCCTTCAGGACGCGCTGTACGGCACGCACCCAGTCGTCGATCGAGATCCACGACCAGTACTGCTCTCCCGACCCCAGGGGCGCTCCCAGGCCCAGCTTGAAGACCGGCAGGATCCTGGGCAGCATGCCGCCGTCGCGGCTCAGCACCAGGCCGGTGCGGAGCCGGGCCACCCGGATGCCCGCCTCCTCGGCGGGCGCCGTCTCGGCCTCCCAGGGCACCACCACTTCCTGCGCCAGGAACCCCGAGCCCGGCGGCGACGTCTCGTCCACCTCGCGGTCACCGGTGTCGCCGTAGAAGCCGATCGCCGAGCCGGACAGCAGCGCCGCCGGCCTGGCGGACAGCTCCGTCAGCGCCTTCACCAGCGTCCTGGTCCCCTCGACCCGGCTGCGGACCACCTCGCGCCTGAAGTCGTCGTTCCAGCGCCGGTCGCCGATCCCCGCTCCGGCGAGATGGACCACGGCCTCGGCGCCCTCCAGGGCCGCCGGGTCGACGAGCCCCTTGGCCGGGTTCCAGAACGACTCGTCCGCGCCTTGCGGCGCCCGCCGCACCAACCGGACCACCCGGACGCCGTCGGCCCGCAGAGCCCTGACCAGAGCCGATCCCAGCAGGCCCGAGGACCCGGTAACGATGATCGCCATGTCGTCCAATCTAGTCGACCTCCCCCGGAGGACTTCGGGAGGACGGCGGTCATCGGATGCGCCACCGGGGAGAAGACCCCGTGGAACGAGCCGGGCCGGCCCGCGGAGCGCGGACCGGCCCGGTGGGACGAGAAGGGACTAGGCGTTGAGGCCCAGCTGGTTCTCGAAGCGGCCCTCCTCGAGACGACGCTTGATCGTCGTCAGGAAGCGGGCGGCGTCGGCGCCGTCGACCAGGCGGTGGTCGTAGCTGAGCGCGAGGTACACCATCGAGCGGACGGCGATGACCTCGCCCTCGGCGGTGTCCAGGACCACCGGGCGCTTGACGACCGCGCCGGTGCCCAGCATGCCGACCTGCGGCTGGTTGAGGATCGGCGTGTCGAACAGCGCGCCGCGGCTGCCGGTGTTGGTCAGCGTGAACGTGCCGCCGCCGAGCTCGTCCGGGCTCACCTTGTTGGTGCGGGTGCGCTCGGCCAGATCGGCGATCTTACGGGCCAGGCCGGCGATGTTGAGGTCGCCCGCGTCCTTGATCACCGGGACGAGCAGGCCGCGCTCGGTGTCCGTCGCGAAGCCGAGGTGCTCGGCGTCGAAGTAGGTGACCTCGTTGGTCTCGCTGTTGATCGTGGCGTTCAGCTTCGGGTGCTGCTTGAGCGCCTCGATCGCGGCGAGGGCGAAGAACGGCATGAACGAGAGCTTGACGCCCTCGCGCCGCTGGAACTCGGCCTTCGCCCGGTCGCGCAGCTGTGCGATCTTGGTGACGTCGACCTCGACCACGGAGGTGAGCTGGGCCGAGACCTGCAGCGACTCGACCATGCGCTTGGCGATGGTCTGACGCAGGCGCGACATCTTCTCGGTACGGCCACGCAGCGTGGTGTCCACCGCGACCGGCTCGGGGGCCTGGGCGGGGG
>NZ_NGFP01000403.1 GCF_002149035.1 Streptosporangium minutum | reverse complement strand
GTGGAAGGGAGTAGGCACGGGCGTTGTGTCGCCTGGATGCGCAGGCCGGTGTCGGCCTCGCGAATGAGCTTCGTTCGACACCGTCGTCTGAACGTTGACGGTCACGTTCATCATGAGCCGATAAGCGAAGCGCTAGGGTCGACATGAGAGCTAGAAAGGATAGTCGACGCATGGCCGACAGCAGTTTTGACATCGTCAGCAAGATCGACCATCAGGAGGCCGACAACGCGCTGAACCAGACGGTCAAGGAGGTCGGGCAACGATTCGACTTCAAGGGCACCGGCGCGTCCATCGCCTGGTCGGGCGGCCAGAAGGCTGTAGAGATCAAGGCCAACAGCGAGGAGCGCGCCAACGCCGTCCTTGACGTGTTCAAGGACAAACTGATCAAGCGGGGGCTCTCGCTCAAGATCCTGGACGCGGGCGAGCCCAAGCTGTCCGGCAAGGACTACCGTCTCGTGGTCACCCTCAAGGAGGGCATCGACCAGGAGCACGCCAAGAAGATCTCGAAGATCATCCGGGATGAGGGGCCCAAGGGGGTCAAGGCTCAGATCCAGGGTGAGGAGCTTCGGGTGAGTTCCAAGAAGAGGGACGAGCTGCAGGAGGTCATCGCCCTGCTCAAGGGCAAGGACCTGGAAATCGCCCTTCAGTTCACGAACTACCGCTAGCAGACAGCCAACCAAGGCTCTGACCTGTAACTTCAAGGTCCCGTCTGCTACAGAGGGCACATCCGGGGCACACGGCCGAAGGCGCACGTCTTCGCCTGTGCCCCGGGCCGCTTCCCCACGTGCGTGTCGACCACGGCTGGAGACATGCTGTGTCCGGTACGGGTTACCTGGTTCCCGCGCTCGCATGCCCGGGAATCACTCGTGTCCTCCGTACCCCGGGCGGTGTTCACACGTAGGCGACGCGCAGTAGCTCCCGGAGTGGGATCCCGCTGTCACGCGTGAGCATGGCGGTGGTCAGGCGGTAGGAGTCGAGGAAGCCACGGCGTCCGGCCAGGCGGCTCAGCTGACCGGGCAGGTCACCCGTCTCCACGTCCTCACCGGCGGCGCCGACCTCCGTGTCTGCGCCGGCGGCGTCGAGGAGTCGCTGGGCTCGCCGTACCCATCTTTTCAGGTGTGGCAGGGAGAACGACTCCCCCTGCCCTCGCCCCAGCCCGGCCAGCAGGTAGAGCCGCAGGCCGAGCCTGAACGCCTCCTGCCCGAACTCATCCACCACCGGCCCCGCGAAGCCGCCGACGGTGTAGCCCTGCCAGCCGCCCTCGCGGCTGGAGCGGACCTCGCCGTCGATGGGCACCCTGACCAGCTCAAGCCGTTCGACGGCCGCGCCGAGCCGGCTCAGCACGTGCTCCAGTACGAGGTAGTCATGGCGCAGTTCCTTGTCGTACACCAGCAGCATCAGGTCGTGCCGGCCGAGACTGGGGATGAGCTCCTGCAGCGCGCGGAACAGGTAGTTCGCATGGCCTTCCGCGCTTATCACCACCCGGAGAGGCAGGCCCGCCGGGGTCGCGTCCAGGTAGACCGGCGCTCCCAACGGGCGCCCGTCCACGCAGAGGTGATGGGCGGTGAGGGTCTCCACGACCTCGTCCACGGGGGCCTGCTCCGCGTAGCCGCCGCCCAGTTTGATGTCGGACATCCCCAGCAGCCGGTAGTGCTGCTCCCAGATCTCGAGTATCCGGGAGGTCGCCGGATGGATCCAGCCGTTCTCGGCCCGCTGGACCACGGGCTGGAGCTCGCTGAAGGGAACACGCGCGCTCCGCTGGTGCTCCATGTACAGCTCGCCGATCTGTTCCTCGGTCAGGTCCTGGTAGCACAGGGCGGGATGCACCCGGTCGAGAAACTCCCAGAACCCCGCGACCTGCCGCGTACCGGCGAACGTGCTGTGGTTGTACAGCAGGTGGACGTCGGCGAAGAGCGAGGTGGCCCGGCAGAGCACGTCGAAGGAGAGCAGGTGTTTGAGGTGCGTGGGCGTGAGCGGCTTGGTCGGGCTGACCGTGACGGGAGCGACCAGGATGCGGCGCCTCACCATAGGACCGGGAGTTCCAGCAACCCGCGGACGTACATTCCCTCGCGCCAGCCCAGCGTGTCCTCGGGCACCGCGAGCTCCAGCCCGGGCAGCTCGGCCACCAGCATGTCCAGCGCGACCTGCAGTTCCATCCTGGCCAGGCCCGCTCCGAGACACATGTGACGGCCACGGCCGAAGGACAGGTGCGGGTTGTGCGGCCGGTCGATGTCGAGCAGGTCCGGCTCGTCGAACACGTCGGGGTCGCGGTTGGCGCCGTCGGTCACCGGGACCACCACCTGCCCGGCACGCACCACCGTTCCGCCCACCGGCCTGTCCTCCAGCGCGACGTGGGCAACTCCTCCCGTCGCGTTCAGCGAGGTGTACCGCAGAAGCTCCTCCACGGCCTGCGGGGTGGCCGCGGGGTCCGAGCGCAGCCGCTTCGGCAGGAGCGGATGGCGCAGCAGCGCGAGCACGCACATGCCGAGCTGGTTGCCCGTGGTCTCGTAACCGGCGATGAACAGCCCGGAGACGAGATGGACGGCCTCGTCGCGCCCCAGCGTCCCCTGGCGGACGTGCTCGGCCAGCTCGCCGGGCAGACCGTCCGTCGCCGCGTCCAGGAGTCCGGCGAAGTAACCGTGCACGCCCTTGTGCGCGGCCGCGATCTCCTCGGGCGAGTACGCGGTCGTGGACATCATCGCCTCCACCCATGGGTGCAGGCGACGCTGCTCGGGAGCGGGGACGCCGAGGATCCCGCCGATGACACCCATGGTCAGGGGGAGCGCGAAGTCCGCCACCAGCTCCGCCGGCGGGCCCTTCCGCACCATGGCGCCGATCAGCTCGCCGGCCAGCCGCTCCGTCGCCGGGCGGGCGAGCCCGGCCTGCCGGGCCGTGAAGGCGTGCGCGACGAGCTGGCGCCGGCGCGTGTGGACCGGGGGATCGACGACGTTGAGTGCCAGGGACTCCTTCGAGCGCGAGGTCATCCTCAACTCGGTCGCGGCCTCCCTGCTGAAGCCGGGATCGGTCAGGACGGCGCAGGCGTCGGCGTGCCGGTGGGCCAGCAAGGCGGGGACGCCTCTGGGAAGTTCGACGGGGACGAGCGGCGTCCTCCCCCGCCCAGCGGACCGCCCCGGCTCGGCCGACTGCCCTGACTCAGCGGACCGCCCCGGTGCGGCCGACTGCCCTGACTCAGCGGGCTGATCCGGCTCGGTGTACTGCCTCAGCTCGGTGTACTGCGCGGCCGGTTCCAGGCCCGGGTGGTCGGGGAACGGAAAGGGGAAGGGGCACGATGTGGGCGCCATGTTTCAGCACCCCTCCAGTGCCTGCCGGATGCGGGCGACGACCGCTTCGGCCTCCGGCTCGACGCAGTATCCCGGAGCGGCGAGGTAACCCCTGCCCGTCTCATGCGCCGTCTCAAGGCGCGGGACCAGCCAGAGATGGAAGTGCGGGGTGCCTTCCATGCATGACCAGACGTGTACCCGGGGCACCCCTGTCGCCGTCTTGATCGGCCCGATCAGCCGGCCGATGAGCGGCCCGATCGAGGCCGCCTCCTCGGGGGTGAACTCGGTGTAGTCGAGGAAGTGGCGGCGTGACTCGATGAGCAGTGTGCCCGCCGGCCAGAATGCCGTAGGGCCGTGGCCCACCCGCCAGAGCTCGTTCTCGATGAGATGGCCGCCGGGCGGCACGGGACGGCCGGCCCACGCGGGTACGGCCTCGCCCGCGTACTTTCCGCAGATGAGGCACTGCGGGGGCTCAGCCGTGTGAGCGTCCAGCATCCGGCTGAACGGGTCACGGACCCTGGCGAGCTCCTCGACCTGCGCGTGCCGGACGTACCACTCGTCGAGCTGAGCGACGATCTTGCTCGGGTCCCCCTGCCCCGAGGTGCCGGCGCCTCCCCACAGCGCCTCGGCCTCGCCGGTCTCATGGCCGGTCAGCTCGCCGATCTCCGCCCAGCTCCGCCCGCGGGTGCGCTCGTAGGCGACGATGGCCTCCCGTAAGGAGGGCATCCCCTCCTCCAGCCTCTTCCACAGGGATGAGGCGAGGTCGTCGTTCTCGTGGCCGGGCGCCGCGACCGCGATCCTGAACAGCTCCGACCATTCACGCAGCTGGGCCGAGAGGGCCACCCTGCCCAGGTCTCTGTCCGTGAAGTCCATCTCTCTCCTCAGGCTACGAAGGTGTAAAGGCGCAGCGTCCCGTCCGCTCCGTAGTGCACACGGGCGTAGGCGGACGACAGGGCGGACTCGTCGTCGAGATCCGGGACGTGGACCAGCCGGACCGGCGTCCGCGGGTCGATCTTGCCGAGCAGCACGGCCTCGGCCAGGGTGTGGTGCAGATGGATCAGATAGCCGGCCGTGGTCAGCCCCCGGCAGGCGATGCGGATCTCGCAGGGCGCGCCCCGCCGCTCTCCCGGCAGGTGCACGCTCGGCGGAAGCTCGGGCAGCCGCCCGGTGACCGGCTTGAGCAGGCGGCTCAGCCCGGGCGGGCGGGCGACGTCGACGGGGCCCAGCCATGCCAGGTGGCCACCCGGCCCCACCGTCCGCACCGCCGGACTGCCGAGAAGGTTGTGCGGGTTGCCCAGGAGGAAGCGGGTCCTGGTCCAGTTGCGGTACCAGATGTCCGCTTCCTCGGGGGAGAGTCCTCCGGTGAACTCCAGCGCGCCGTGGACGAGGTCTCCGAGGTCGAGTCGGCGCATGACGACCAACACCGTGACCTGGCCCGGCCCCGCCGTCCCGTCCGGACCCGCGGTCCCGTCCGGACCCGTTGCTCCCTCCAGGCCCGCCGCTCCAACCGGCGTCGCTGCCCCAGCCCGACCCAC
>NZ_NGFP01000402.1 GCF_002149035.1 Streptosporangium minutum | reverse complement strand
ACCCGGTGACGAAGGGGCCTCACCCCGCCCACGAGAAGCGAACGCGCCCTCACCCACCGGAGGACCGGCCGCACCACGACCCGGAGCGGACACATCACCGGCCCGAGGAGAGACGGCCTCACCACCCCGAGACGGAACAGCCGCACCACCGGCCCGAGAGGAAGCGGACCCTCCACCCGAAGACGGAACAGCCACACCACCCTCCCGAGAAGGAGCGGACCCTCCACCGGTCAAGGACGCGATGGTGGCCTCGGCGGCAGCCGCCGCAGCGCGGAACGCGGCGAGGGGATCGTCCGGGGCCGGGGCGGCGTTCCTCTCCTCGCCGGTGGCCGGCGGGTGGGAGGCGGAGGCATGGATGGACGTCGCGTCATCGTCGGGGCGGATGGCGCTGAAGGCGACCGTCTGTTCGCCGGGGGATTCGGCATCGTCCGGCGAGACGCCGCCGGGCGACTGCTGAGGGGGGCCGGCGAGGCCGTGGTCGCGCTCGCTCGGATGAGTGGGCTTGTTGGCAGCCGATTTCACGGTACCCGCTCCGCTCGAACCATCTCGACCTCCTGGCCGACCTTCACGACATCGCCGACGATCACGATCGCAGGTGGCCGAATCCCAGCCGCGGTCACGCGCTCCGCCACGGTGGAGAGCGTGGCGTAAAGAGCGCGTTGGGTGGGAAGAGTACCGTCCTGTACCACCATTACGGGAGTTTCTGGCGAACGTCCGTCGTGGATGAGGGTTTCGGCAATCGTTCCGATCCGTTCGACGGCCATCATGAGCACCAGGGTTCCGCCGGATCTCGCCAGATTCGGCCAGTCGACGGTGGATCGGGCGTCACCGGGCGGGACGTGCACGGAGATCACGTGGAACTCCTGGCTCACACCGCGGTGTGTCACCGGCACGTTGGCCGCGGCGGGCACCGCGACCGGGCTGGTGATCCCGGGGACGACGATGACCGGGATGCCCTCGCGGGCGCAGGCGAGCATCTCCTCGCCGCCCCGGCCGAAGACGAACGGGTCGCCTCCCTTGAGCCGGACCACGAACTTGCCCTGCTTCGCGTGCTCGATCAGCAGCTCGTTGATCTTCTCCTGGGCCATGAAGCGGCCATAGGGGATCTTCGCGGCGTCGATCAGCTCGACGTCCGGGGAGAGCTCGTCGAGCAGTGCCTGCGGGGCGAGGCGGTCGGCGATGACCACGTCGGCCTGGGCGAGCAGCTGCCGCCCGCGGACGGTGATCAGGCCGGGATCTCCGGGCCCTCCGCCGACCAGAGCGACGCCGACCGGCTTGGTGCGGTTGCGCCGGGCGTCGACCGTACCGTCGCGGAGCGCTCCGACGACGGCGTCCCTGATCCCGGCCGCCCGCCGGGGGTCGCCGCCGGCGGTGACCGCCACGCTGATCTCGTCCACCCGCCCGCTGGCGGGGGTCCAGGCCGCCGAGGCGTCCTTGTCGTCCGCGCGTACGCACCAGATCCGTTTGGCCTCGGCCTCGGCCGCCACCGCGGTGTTGACCGCTCGGTCGTCGGTGCAGGCCTGGACCAGCCAGGCACCGTCCACGTCACCGACCTGGTACGGCCTGGCCTCCCAGATCACGCGGCCGGTCGCGATGAGATCGTCGAGGGCATGCGTGACACTCGTCGAGACGATGGTGACCAGAGCACCGGCGTCAAGCAGCGCCGGGACCCGTCGCTGGGCGACGCGCCCTCCGCCCACGACGAGCACCCGCCGCCCGGAAAGGCGCAAACCGAGCAGGTAGGGCGACATGGTGACAGATCTCCCGTTCGCGATTAATTGCGGAGCATGGCGTGTTAAGAGGTAAACCTACCGGCTAATGGCCCGCCGTTTGCTGCCCCCTTGTTAACAGGGTAAAGAAGACGCTGACCATGATTCGGCAGCGAGGCCCGAGCCTTTCGCAGGTCAGGCCTCCTTGTCGGTGACTCCGGCGGAATCGAACGTCGCCACCTCGTGCATCACCCTGACGGCCGCGCAGACGAGCGGGTGGGCGAGCAGGCCGCCGGTGCCCTCCCCGAGCCGGAGTTCCAGCTCGACCAGGGGGCGCAGGCCGAGATGATCGAGCGCGGCGGCGTGTCCGGGCTCGGCCGAACGGTGTCCGGCCACGCAGTGGTCCACCACCGCGGGGGCCAGCGCGGCCGCCGCCAGCGCGGCCGCCCCCGCGATGACGCCGTCCAGGATGACCGGCACTCCGAGAGCCGCCCCGCCCAGGACGAATCCGGCGATCGCCGCGTGCTCCAGCCCGCCGACCGCCGCCAGGACCTCCAGCGGCGGCACCGCACGACCGTCCTCCGGCGTGCCTTCCACCCTTTCCGGAAGACCGCCCGAGAGGTCGCCCATGCCGACCGGCAGGCCGCCCGAGAGGTCGCCCGCGCTGACCGGCTGGCCGTCCGCGCCTTCCCGCCCGTTCGCCGGACCGGTCGCCGGCAGGCCCTCCCGCCTACCCGCCAGGCCGTTGACCCGCAGGGCCTGCCGGACCACCTCGATCTTGCGGGCCAGGGTCTCGTCGTCGACCCCGGTGCCCCTGCCGGTGACGGCGGCGGCGTCCTTGCCGGTGAACGCGCAGATCAGGGCGGCCGAGGCGGTGGTGTTGGCGATGCCCATGTCCCCGGTGACCAGACAGCGGGCGCCCTGATCCACCAGCTCGCGGGCCACCGCGATCCCGGCCTCCAGCGCCGCGACCACCTGTTCGGCGGTCATCGCCGGCCCGACGGACAGGTCGGCCGTGCCGTACGCGACCTTGCTGACGGTCAGGCCGGGGGCGGGGGGCAGGTCGGCGGCCACGCCGACGTCCACGACGGTCACCGAGGCGCCGACCTGGGCGGCGAAGGCGTTGGCGACCGCGCCGCCCGCGAGGAAGTTGCCGACCATCTGCACGGTGACCTCCTGCGGCCACGGGGTCACGCCCCGGGCGTGGACGCCGTGGTCGGCCGCGAAGATCGCCAGAGCCGCCGGGGTTGGGAGCGGCGGCGGGCTGACGGCCGCGGCTCCCGCGAGCCGTACGGCCACCTCCTCCAGCACGCCCAGAGCGCCCCGGGGCTTGGTCAGGCTGTCCTGGTGGGCCCTCGCCGCGGCGAGGGCAGCCGGGTCTGCGGGCCGGATCGCGGCGACGGTCTGCTCAAGGATGGTCATACCGTCTAGTGTCCCCCGGAAACGGGGTCTGCCGGGAGGATCACCAGGCGATGCCGCTGAGCGCCTCTTCGTAGCGTTCGATGACCACGTCGGCCAGGCCCTCGCAGTCGCCGATGACGTCGGCGCAGCGGACGTCGAGATCCGGGTGGCCCGCGGCGTAGGCCATGGCCTGCGCCCAGACGCGGTCCAGCACGCCGCCGGCGAACAGCAGGTAGGGCACGACGATCACGCGCTTGGCGCCGAGGCGGCGGCAGCGCTCGATGCCACCGGGGACGCCGGGCGGGGTGAGGGAGACGAAGGCGGTCTCCACGGTCATGTACTCGTGGGCGTGGGTCTCCCAGAACAGGCGGGAGACCCGGTGCACGTCGGCGTTGGAGGCGGGGCTGGTGGATCCGTCGCCGACCAGGACCACGGCGGTCTCGCCGATCTCGATGCGCTCGGGCTCGTCGTCGAACGGCCCGGCGGCGGCGGGGACCAGGCGGAGGCTGGCGACCTCGGCCGCGGCGTCGGCCAGACGCTCGGCGAGCAGTGCCAGGACGCGGGGGTCGGAACCCAGGGGGCGGCCGTAGTCACAGGTGAGCATGGGGTGCCGCTCCTGCTCGCGGGCCATCGCCGCGGGGATGTCGACGCCGATCCGCGTGTCCCCGGTCAGGCTCAGCGGGAGCGCCACCATGCGGTGGTGCCCGTGGGCGACCAGCGAGGCGATCGAGTCGCTGAGGCGTGGCCTCGCCTTGGAGATGTATCCGCCGGACACGGCGGCCGCCGTCTGGTCCAGGCGGCAGCGGAGCCGATGGACGAACCTGCCGAATTCAGCAGATCCGCTGTCATCGTGTGAGCCCTGCCCGATGAGCAGCAGCGGCGGCTTCATAGAAACAGGACTCCAATGACCTTGACCTGGGGATACGCAACAGCGACTCGCGAGGATATCCGATAACGCCACGACATGGACAGGTAACGGATCAGCAAAGTGGGCCGGAATGCGCGGGAGCGGGTACGGAAGCGGCGGGGCGGCATGGCCCACCAGATTCACCGCTCCCGCTCTTGACGGGGACGGCAGGGAACAGGTGATGCCATGTCGGCACGGGTCAGGACAGGTCGGTTCTGAGCAGGCCGAACACCACGACGTCATGCGGGCCGTCGTCCTCCAGCGCCGCGGCGCGCAGCACGCCCTCCCGGACGAACCCGGCCTTCTCCGCCACCCGCAGGGAGGCGGTGTTGTCGAGGTTGGCGCGGAGCTCGATCCGGCGGAGCGTGGTGCTCTCGAACAGCCGGCGGACCAGTCCGCGCACGGCTTCGGGAGCATAGCCACGTCCCCGGTGCATCGGATGGACGCCGTACCCGACCTCGGCGGTTCCGGCGCCCCACAGCGTCTTGAACAGGCTGATCGCGCCCACGACCAGCCCTTCGGCGTCCATCGCCAGGTGGACCCCCTGGCCGGAGCGGTGCAGCTCGTGCACGCCGTGGGCGAGCCACTGCGAGATACCGGACGGGTGACCGGGCGCGCCCGGCGGGAGGAAGGCGTGCCGCGCCGCGATCACCGCGCGGATCCGGTCGGCGTCGGACGGGGCGAAGGGACGGAGCGTGAGCCGTTCGGTCGTGACGGACAGATCAGGCGCTAACCCGGTCACGCGCTCTCCCTACCACGGGGATGGGTGGTTCACAGCTCACCCCAGAGGAGCACGTCTCCGCAAGCCCTGCCCAGCCCTGCCC
>NZ_NGFP01000401.1 GCF_002149035.1 Streptosporangium minutum | reverse complement strand
CCCCCACCGCCCACCCGAACGGCGACCCGTGGGGTGGCTCGTGAGCGCATGAGCTCATGAGCTCATGAAGTGAGCGTCGCGGGCCGGCATCAGCCGGCCGAACGGCCGGAGACATAATGTCTCCGGCCGTTTTCCGTTGCCGCATCAAAGAGGTCGCGGTCACAAACAGTGGACGAACTCATCAGAATCCACATAATCCCCCTGGCAGGCAATCACGCGAAGTAGTACACTCCCCACGAAAGAGACACATTGCACACGGGGTGACTCTGGTCTCGGTAGGATGAGCAGCCGCGGACATCGCGAACATCAACGACAATTACCGACACAGACAGATCTTCCTGGTCTCCCTGAGGACGCACGCCTGACAGTGAGGTTGGACAACTGACGCTTCTCTCGCATCGGGAAGCGTAGGGACTTTCGCACGGGCCGGGGTTGCGGGTTTTCTTCAAGGAGATGCGGGTGGAGTTTCGCGTTCTGGGCCCTCTGGAGGTAGTCACCGGCGACCAACGGCTCGATCTGGGAGGCATCAGGCAGCAGACGGTGCTCGCCGCCCTCCTCCTTGACGCCAACCGGGCGGTCACCACCGGCCGGCTCATGGAGGCGATCTACGGAGACGATCCCCCGACCACCTCACGGGCTCAGGTGCAGATCTGCATCTCCGCGCTCCGGCGCCTCTTCGCCGCCCACAGCAGCGCCGACGTCATCTCCACCCAGTCCCAGGGATACGCGCTCCAGGCCGACAGCAGCCAGATCGACTCGCACCGCTTCGAGAAGCTCGTCCTGCAGGCCCGGCGCGCCCGCGAGGCCCGCAACCTCGACGAGGCCATAAAGCACTACCGCAAGGCCCTCGCGCTCTGGCGCGGACCCGCCCTGGACGGCATCGAGAGCAGGCTCGTGCAGTCGGCGGCGAGCAGGCTCGCCGAACACCGGATCACGGCGAACGAGGACTGCGTCCAGCTCGAACTGGACCTGGGCAGGCACCACGAACTGGTCGGCGAGCTCACCGAGCTCGTGGAGGAGTATCCGCTGCGTGAGCGGCTCCGCGGCCAGCTCATGCTGGCGCTGTACCGCTCGGGCCGCCAGGCCGAGGCGCTGCAGGTCTACCGGCTCGCCCGGCAGACAATGATCGAAGAACTGGGGATCGAGCCCAACGAGCGGCTCCAGCAGCTCGAATACGCCATCCTCACCTCCGACGAGAGTCTCGACCTGCCGGCGCAGCCCGCCAAGGTCGTCGAGGAGCCGGCGCCCCGCGTCCCGAACGCGCCGAGCATGCTCCCCACCGACATCGCCGACTTCACCGGACGCACCAAGCAGATCGACGACATCCGCCAGCGGCTGACGCTCGCCGTCGACGACCGGTCCCGCTTCGCCGTACCGATCATCGCGATCGTCGGGAAGGCGGGGATCGGGAAGACCACCGTCGCGGTGCACTCCGCGCACAGCGTCGCCGAGCACTTCCCCGACGGGCAGCTCTACGCCGACCTGCACGGAGGCGTCTCACGCCCGACCAGCCCGATGCAGGTGCTCGAACGGTTCCTGCGCGTGCTCGGCGTGCCCGGCACCGCGCTCCCCGACGGCCTGGAGGAGCGGGCGGAGATGTACCGCGCCCTGCTCGCCGATCGCAGGATGCTGATCGTGCTGGACGACGCGGGCAACGAGAGCCAGGTCCTGCCGCTGCTTCCGGGCAACCCCGCCTCCGCGGTGATCATCACCAGCCGGAGCCGGCTGGCCGGGCTGGCCGGTGCGATCCACGTCGACGTGGACGTCTTCGATTCGAGCCAGTCGATGGATCTGCTGTCCCGGATAGCGGGTGTGGAGCGGGTGCAGTCCGAGGCGCAGTCCGCCGCGGCGCTGGCCGAGCTCTGCGGACAGCTCCCCCTGGCGCTCCGCATCGCCGGCGCGCGGCTCCTGGCCCGCCCCCACTGGAGCATCGAGCAGCTCGTGGGACGGCTGGAGGACGAGACCCGCCGGCTGGACGAGCTCAAACACGGCGACATGGGGATCAGGGCCAGCATCTCGCTGACCTATGACAGCGCCTCCGAGGACGCCCGCCGGCTCTTCCGGCGCCTGGCGATCCTGGACTCCCAGATCTTCTCCGCCTGGATCAGCGCGGCACTCCTCGACATGCCCTTCGCCGACGCGCAGGACCTGCTGGACGACCTGGCCGACGCGCAGCTCGTCGAGACCACCGGGGTCGGGCGTGGCGTGCACACGCAGTACAGGTTCCATGACCTCATCCGGGTGTTCGCCCGGGAGCGCCTCGCCGCGGAGGAGTCCGCCGGCGAGCGCGGCGCGGCGCTGGGCCGCGTGCTCGGCGGCCTGCTCTTCCTCGCGGAGGCGGCCCGCCGGCGGGAGTACGGCCCCGACATCCTGATCCACAGCGACGCCTCCCTCTGGTCTTTGCCCAGGGATCTGGTCGACCAGCTCATCGCGGTGCCGCTCGCCTGGTTCGAGCGTGAGCGCATGATCCTGGTCTCCGGCATCCGGCAGGCGGCGCAGGCGGGCCTCGTCGAGCTCTGCTGGAGCCTGACGATCAACGCGGTGACGTTCTTCGAGGCGCGGGTCTACCTCGACGACTGGCGGGAGACCCACGACATCGCGCTGGCGGCCACCCGGCACGCCCGGGACAAGCGCGGCCAGGCGGCGGTGCTTCACTCGATGGGCTCGCTGGCCATCACCGAGCAGCGGTTCGACGACGCGCAGCGCGAATTCGAAGCGGCGGTCAGGCTGTTCCGGGAGGTCAGCGACGATCGCGGTGTCGCCATGGCCATCCGCAACATCGGGTTCCTCGACCGGATGAACGGCCGCTTCGACGAGGCGGCGGCGCACTACGAATGGGCGCTGGAGATATTCCGCACCATCGGGGACCAGGTCGCCGCGGCCTACGCGCTCCACAACCTGGCCCAGCTCAGGCTGGAGTTCGACGACCTCGAAGGCGCCAAACGGCTGCTGTCGGAGGCGCTGCAGCTCAGCGGGAACGGCGGCAGCCGGAGGGTGCGGGCCCAGGTCCTGCACCGGATGGGGCACGTCCATCTCCAGTCGGACGAGCCCGCCCTCGCCGCCCGCGTCTTCGACGAGGCGCTGACCGTCGTCAGGGACATCGGCGACCCCACCGGAGAGGCGTACGCGCTGCACGGCCTGGGCATCGCACGGCTACGGCAGGGCATGCTCGCCGAGGCCGAGGGGGCACTGCGCCACGCCCTGATGCTGGCCAGCACATCCAGCCAGCGGCTCGCGGAGGCGCGGGTGCTGGTCGGGCTGGGTGAGCTGGCCATCGCGTCCGGCAACCCTGCACAGGCCGTGCCCTATTTCCAGCAGGCCCTGGCCCTGTTCCGCCGGATCCAGGTCCCGGTGCACGAGGCCCGCACTCTCGTCATGCTCGGCGACGCGCACCTGGCCGCCGGAGACAGTTCCGCGGCGCACGACGCGCTGGCCGAGGCCCACGCCCTGGCCGAGAAGCTGGATCCCCCGGCGGCCGAGCAGGTGCGCGAGCAGCTCGCCGAAAGGGCGCGCGGCCGGGCGGAGTGACGGAGGCGCCGCCTCCTCGGAACGTTCCGGGACGGCGGAGAGACGTCTGCTCAGGGCGTTCTCCCGGATCGTCGCATCAGCGGTGCCCCGGCGAAGTCGACGGACGTACCGCGATGTCCGTTGCGATCGGCTGGTCGACCGGAGTGTCATCGCAGGTCATCCGGTGACGCGGGCTCGACTGCAGTCCACCGGATCGGACGAATTTGCCGGGGCCCTGCCGCGGTAGGAATCGCCTTACGGCACCAGGTTCGAAAATCCGTGGGCGAGCGCGGCCAGATCCACTTTTACGGGTCGCCGGCAGCTCAGCGCGTAGTGGGCCGGCATGGCCAGGAATGATCACTCTAGAGAGTGACGGCAATAGGCTGATAAATCCTGATAATGGGCGGATGTTTGCAGCGGGCCGGGTTGGTAGAGCGGTTGACGCGGCGCTTGCGGTGGGCGTGGTCCTCGCTACGGTTGGGCCGCTTCTACTGCCCGATCCCAAACCGTGGTGGATCATCGGGCTGGGGCTGCTGGCGTCTGTGCCGGTGTGGTGGCGCAGGCGGGCGCCGATGGTGGTGGCGGTGGTGGTCGGGGCGGCGATGTCGGTGATGGTGACGTGGGAGAAGCCGTTCCTGCCCTTTGGTCCGCTGCTGGCCGTCTACACGATCGCCGACCTGAGCCCCACCTGGAAGAGGCTGGCGGCAATTCCGGTGATCGTGGCGGCTGTGGGTTCCTCGCTGGTGCTGCCGAGGGAGAACGACGAGACCTTCCGGCTGGTGGGGACTGCCTTCGTGGCCGCCTACGCGCTGGGCACCAGTGTCAGGGCGAGCCGCTCGCGAGCCGCCGAGCTGGCCGAGCGGGCACGGCGGCGGGAGCAGGAGCACATCGCGGCGGCGGCCGAGGAGCGCACCCGGATCGCGCGCGACATGCATGACATCATCACCCATTCCGTTGGGCTGATGGTGGTCCAGGCCGAAGCCGGGCCGGTGGTGGCGCGCAGCGACCCGGACGAGGCCGAGGCGGTTTTCGATGCGATCGCCGACACGGGAAGGGGTGCGCTGGCCGAGCTCCGGGGGGTGCTCGCCGCACTGCGGACCCAGGGCGAAGGCGGCGGACCGGCGTGGGGCCATGCCGGCGAGCGCCTGGGCGGGTTGCTGTTTCAGCCCCGTCTGGCCAACCTGCCCGCGCTGCTCGAGCGCAGCGGCCTCGATGTGGTGAGCACGACCGTCGGTACCCCGCGCCCGGTCGCCGCAAGCATTGAGGCCGCCGTCTACCGCATCGTTCAGGAGGCGCTGACCAACGTGCGCAAGCACGCCGGTACGCGTGCCGTACGCCTCACTCTGACCTGGTGGGAGAGCCTGACGGTGGAGATCGCCGATGACGGGCGGGGGCCGGGTGAGGACGGTGGGTACGGACTGGCCGGGATG
>NZ_NGFP01000400.1 GCF_002149035.1 Streptosporangium minutum | reverse complement strand
CCCCCCGGGCGGCACGCTGGACCTGCACGAAAACCTGGGCCAGCTCGCGCTGGACAAGGCGGGGCTGCTGGCGGGGTTCCAGGCGCTGTCCCGTCCCGAGGGGCAGGCCATGCGCATCCTGGACACGGACGGGACCGTGCTTCGCGACTGGCAACCCCGTCCGGATGACCGGGCCAACCCCGAGATCGACCGCGGGCAGCTCCGCGACCTGCTGCTCGGCCCCCTGGACGTTCAGTGGGGGCGGGGCGTGACGGAGGTAGTGCCGGGGACCCGGGACGGCGTGCTGGTCCGTTTCGCGGACGGGCGACAGGAGACGTTCGACCTCGTGGTCGGCGCGGACGGCGCCTGGTCCCGGGTCCGCCCGGCAGTCTCGTCCGCGACGCCGCACTACACCGGCGTCACCTTGGTCGAGACCTCCCTGGACGACGTCGACACCCGCCACCCCGACCTCGCCCGGCTGATCGGCGACGGTTCCGTGGCCGTGTACGGCGTGAACCGCGCCCTCGTCGCCCAGCGCAACAGCGGCGGCCACGTCAAGGTGTACGCCCAGTTCCGCGCGCCGCTGGACTGGCACACGGACCTGGACCGGCATATGGGCCTGAACCGGCGCGCGGGCCTGGACGCGGGCCTGGACGCGGACATGGACGCGGGCCTGGACCTGGCCGACGGCGAGGCCGTGCGATCGAGTTTGCCGGCTCTGTTCGACGGCTGGGCCGCTCCCGTCCTCGACCTCCTCCGCCACGGCGCCGCTTTCGTCCACCGCCCCCTCTACGTCCTGCCCGTGTCCCACACCTGGGCTCACGTCCCCGGGGTGACGCTACTGGGCGACGCCGCCCACCTGATGCCCCCGTTGGGGGTGGGCGCGAACCTCGCGATGCTGGAAGGCGCCGAACTCGCCGAGTCCGTCGCCGCCGCCGCTGATCTGGACGAGGCCGTCCGCGCCTTCGAGGAACAGATGTGGGCACGGGCCGGCAGGTGGGCGAAGATCACCGCGGCCGGCCTGGAACGCCTCGTGAGCCCGGATCCCGCCGAAGCCCTCGCCCTCTTCGACGAAATTCAGTCATCCTGACTGCCGAACACCAGAGCACCAGCAGCTCCCCCGGCTTCACGGCACGGCCGCGGTTCCTTCGGGCAGATCCACCGCCCGCCACCGGAGTCATCCGCGACCGCCTCTTTCTCCGGCGGGTCGATGCACAGGAACGGTGCCGTGGGGAGCCCCTGCCAGACGACGGAAGCCGATCACTCACAGCTACTTCGCCCCCGGTGGCGCCGGCCCGAGTGGAGGGCCTAGGCGTTCTCGCGGTTGAAGACGCGGGTCCCGGCCACCACGCAGGTCACCGACAGGACCAGGGTCACCCCGACGCCCACGGCCACGGTCCAGGTCGAGTAGTGCCCGGCGAACAGCTCGCGCAGGGCTTCGAGCACGTAGCGGAAAGGGGTGAGCCGGGACAGCGCGTCCAGCCAGCCGGGCGCCATCGACATCGGCAGGAACGCGCCGGACAGCAGCACCAGCGGGACGATCCCGGTGCTCATGACGGGCGCGAAGAGGTCGGGGTTCATGGTGAGCGCGATCGCGTTGGACAGGGCGGCCAGGCTCACCCCCAGCAGCGCCATGAGGACGAGTCCGGCCAGCACCCCGGGAACGGCCGCGCGCATGCCGAAGGCGTAGCCCACCACGATCAGCATGACCGACTGGATCAGCAGGGTGACCGAGCTGCCCAGGACCCGGCCGAGCAGCAGGGCCACCCGGTGGGCCGGGGTGACCCGCAGCCGCTCCAGCACGCCCGATCTGGCGTCGAAGACGACGCCGAAGCCGGCCATGCCGGCGCTGAGCAGCCCCACCTGGACCAGCAGGCCGGGGATCAGCGTCTCCCAGGTCCCGATCGTGGCGAACAGCGGTCCGAACAGCACCAGGTACAGCAGGGGCTGCAGGACGCCGAAGACGATCCCGGCCTTCTGCCGCAGGGAGATCCGGACGTTGTGCCGGAAGATCAGCCAGGTGTCGCGGAGGATGCTCATCGGGCCGGCTCCTCTCTCAGGGAACGGCCGGTGATGGACAGGAAGACGTCGTCGAGGGTGCCGGAGCCGCCCTTGAGCTCGGCGGGGGTGCCCTCGGCGACGATCACGCCGTGGTCGATGACGAACAGCCGGTCGGCGAGCGCGTCCGCCTCGTCGAGGTAGTGGGTGGTCAGGAAGACCGTCAGACCGCGCCGCTCGCGCAGGCGCCTGACGTGGTCCCAGAGGTTGGCCCGGCTCTGCGGGTCGAGGCCGGTGGTGGGCTCGTCGAGGAAGAGCAGCGACGGGTCGTGGACCAGGCCGAACGCGAGGTCGAACCGGCGGCGCTGGCCTCCGGAGAGCGCGCCGCCCGGCCGGGTCTCCAGCCCGGTGAGGTCGAGGTCGTCGAGCACCCCACGGACCCGCTCGCGCGCCTCGGCGGAGCGCATGCCGTACAGCATGGCGTGGAGTTCGAGCTCCTCCCCCACCGGGTCGGCCGGGCTGAGCCCGCCGTTCTGGGACACGTAGCCGATGCGCCGCCGCACGCCCTCGGGATCGTTGACGAGGTCGTGCCCGGCGACCGTGGCGGTGCCCCCGGTGGGGCGGAGCAGCGTGGTCAGCATGCGCATGGTGGTCGTCTTCCCCGCACCGTTGGGGCCGAGGAAGCCCACGATCTCCCCGGCCTCGACGGCCAGGTCCACCCCCCGGACGGCCTCGACGCCGCCCGGGAAGGTCTTGCTCAGATCCGATGTCTTGATCATTTGATCGCCTCCATTTTTAAAGTAGCACCAATCTTAGGGTGACTGCAAAATTCGTCCGGCACCATAGAATGGGCTCATGAGCGAAGGGCTGCGTGAGCGCAAGAAACGAGAGACCCGGCTGCGCATCTCCGACGTCGCGACGGGGCTGTTCATGGCCCGGGGGTTCGACAACGTGACAGTGGCGGAGGTCGCCAGGGCCGCCGACGTCTCGGTCAACACGGTCTTCAACTACTTCCCGGCCAAGGAGGACCTGCTCTTCG
Source organism: Streptosporangium minutum (assembly GCF_002149035.1). Taxonomy (GTDB): domain Bacteria; phylum Actinomycetota; class Actinomycetes; order Streptosporangiales; family Streptosporangiaceae; genus Streptosporangium; species Streptosporangium minutum. The sequence continues at coordinate 1,946 of NZ_NGFP01000400.1, read as the reverse complement.
ACCGGCAGGACGAGGTGGTGGAACTGCTCGGCAAGGTCATGCGGGAGCGGAGGCCCGGGGAGGGCGCCGTGGAGGCGCTGCGCCGCGACTTCATGGACGCCCTCGACACCGGCGACTGGCGGTACGGCTTCCACGAGGGGAGCGACGTCTTCCCCCGCATGATCAGCGCCAGCCCGACCCTCGTCGCCCGGCTGCGGGAGATGAACGAGCTCCGCGTGGAGGCCCTGGCCCGGACTCTCGCCGACGAGACCGGCGCCGACCCCGACGATCTCATCCCCGCGCTCGTCGCCGGCCAGATCTGCGCGACGCTCCACACGCTGACGACGTATGCCGTCCGGCGCATGCTCGCCGGTGAGAGCGTGGCCGCCATCACCCCGGACCTGCGCGAACAGGCCGACCACGCCTTCCGTCTGCTGGAGTCGGGGATCGGCGGCTACTGCGTCCGGCGAGAGGGGGCCACGCGGGACGACGGGGCCATGGAGTTGACCTAACGCTTGCTGGGTTCTACGGTGAGGCGGAAATCGGATCGGGGCGGCGCGGGATTGTGAGATCACTGTGGGCCGACGCCTCATCGGACTGCTCAGACCGTTCTTCCAGTGGCTGGCGGGGACCGACGCGTTCGCAAGGTTCGGGCCGAAGATCGTGCCGCGGCTGGACCGGGCCGTGCACCGCCTGAGCCGGGGCAGGACCGTGATGAGCGACCGGATGATCCCCACGCTCGTCCTCACCACGGTCGGCGCCAAGTCCGGCGAGCTCCGCGCGGCCCCGCTCGCCTGCCTGCCCGAGGACGGCGGCGGCTTCCTGGTGGTCGGCTCCAACTTCGGCCGCGCGCACCACCCGGGCTGGAGCGGCAACCTGCTCAGGACCCCGGAGGCCACGGTGAGCTTCCGCGGCCAGGAGATCCCCGTCACCGGCCGCCTCCTGAGCGGCCAGGAGCGGGCCGAGGCCTGGCCCCGGCTGCTGCGGGTCTGGCCCGTCTACGACCGCTACAGCGAGAAGTCGGGCCGTGAGCTGCGGGTCTTCCGGCTCTCCCCCGATCGCGGCCGTGATCCGGGTCGGCAGGGGCAGGGGCCGCCGCCGTAACGGATAGGAAGATCTTCCAGGCGATATGATCTACGCGCAGTTCACTCGGCCCTAGACCTTCGGGGAGTCATCCGTGCCGATGCGCGAGCGTGTCCGCGCGGCCCTGGAGGCCCCGCGTTTCCACCAGGTCATCATCGCGATCATCGTGATCAACGCCGCCACGCTGGGGCTGGAGACCTCCGTCACGGCCGTCGAGCGGTACGGCACGGCGCTCGCCGTCGTCGACCATCTGGCGCTCTACATCTTCGTGCTCGAACTGGTCGCGAAGATGTACGTCTACCGCCGGGGGTTCTTCCGGGATCCGTGGAACCTGTTCGACATCATGATCGTTACGGTCTCCCTGCTCCCCACGGCCGGAGGACTGTCGGTACTGCGGGCGCTGCGGATCCTGCGGGCGCTGCGACTGATCTCCGTGGTGCCGAGCCTGCGCAGGGTCGTGACGGCCCTGCTCACCGCGGTGCCGGGGATGACCTCGATCGTGGTGCTTCTCGGCCTGGTGCTCTACGTCACGGCCGTGATGGGCACCAAGCTCTATCACGCCACCGCGCCGGAGTATTTCGGGGACCTGCCCACCTCGCTGTTCACCCTGTTCCAGATGATGACCGGGGACGCGTGGTCCGACATCACCCGGGAGGTGATGGACGAGCACCCGTCGGCCTGGGTGTTCTTCGTGCTTTTCATGCTGGTGTGCACCTTCGTGGTGCTGAACCTGTTCATCGCGGTGGTGGTCAGCGCCATGGAGGACGAGCACGCCGAGGAGTCGGTCCAGGCCACCCAGGATCTCGGCGTGGCCGTGCTCACGGAGCTGGCTGCGCTCCGGGCGGAGGTACGGGAGCTGCGGGAGCGGGTCCCGGTGACGGCGG
>NZ_NGFP01000040.1 GCF_002149035.1 Streptosporangium minutum | reverse complement strand
CCACTGGCTCTGGTCGAGGCCCCGCTCCCGCATCTCCGTCTCGGTGAACGGCCGCCGGATGTCCTCCAGCCGGCTCTCGCTCGCCCGGGACCGCTCACCGGGGGCGTGCAGGCGCGACCTGGAGAGCCGGAACTGACCGGTCACGTGCGCGTTGTCCAGCCGGACCCCGCTGTGAACCGTGGAGCCCTCCAATTCCAGCAGGCCGTTGACCGTGCACCGGGCCGCCCGGACCCGCTCCATCTCGCACCCCCGGAACCGCACGCCCGACGTGGTGGCGTCGGTGAGGGAGACGACCTCGGGGAGGTGGCAGTTGAGCAGGTGGAGCTTGCCGGTGAGGGTGGCGTCGGACAGGTTCAGCTCCCCCGTCACGCGGGCCCCCGCCAGCCGCAGGCCGGCGGTCCGGCCCGGCTCGGGCTCCCGCGCGCCGAGCAGCAGCGCCGCGATGACCTCCGCCCGGACCGTCCGCTCCGGCCCCCACCCGGCTCCCTCCGCCGGGTCGTCGGCGTCCCTGTCCCCGGTCCGCAGGTCCACCCAGGTGCCCGCAGGATAGGCGTCCCATACCTGCCGTTCGGCCGGGCTCAGCCGCCGGAACGGTCGCGTCAGTCGCATTCGAGGCCTCTCGTGATCCGCCCGCATGGTCAAGGGAACGTCCCGGGAGAATCTATCCCGTGGAGATCTTTGACGGTTCCGGGCCGTCCGCCGCGTCGCGGACCGGCCGCCGCGCCAAGCGCGGCGCGAGGGCGTCGATCTCACGGAGCGTCGGGTGCCCGGGGCCCCTTGACCGGCCGCCGCCTCACTCGGGGGACATGACCTCGTAGAGGTTGCGGGCCCCGTCGACGAAGAACAGGCCGCGGGCGCAGGGCGGGTGGTCGACGCGGCCGTTGCCGGGATCGGCCGGGTGGTCGCCGTACGGCACGCCGCGCTCCTGGAGACGGGCGAGGATCCGGTCGAAGGTGGCGGGGTCCACGTCGAAGGCCAGGTGGTGCCCCTCGGGGTCGTCGACGGTCATGTAGTCGAGGGTGAGGGTGGCGTTGACCCGCACGGGGACGAAGTGGCCGCGCGCCCCGGCGGGCGGCAGGCATTCCAGCCCCATGACGTCGGCGAAGAACCGGGCGTCCCGCTCGTTGTCGACGGCGGGGACGATGGTGTGGTTCAGCGTGATGGGCATGGTCGGCCTCTCAGGTCAGGGCGCCGTGCACGAAGACGTCCACGAGGTCGTCGGTGCTTATCTGCGGGCCGCCCAGCGGGCGGCGGGCGCTGGACAGCATCAGGTGGAGGAAGATCGTCGCCAGGCGCTCCGGGGGGAGTCGGAGCGAGTCGCGTTCGGGCTCGAACAGCTCGGCCACCGCCTCAAGGGTCTGCCTGGACGAGGCCTCACGGTCCGGGAGCCGTGTCCCGTCTGCCTGGTCCGGGGGAGAGGCCTCGTCCACCCGGCCGGCGGACGCCTCCCCCCGGTCGGCCGCGGGGGCCTCGGCCGTACCGCCGGCGGAGGGAGGGACGGCGTGGCGGTCGCGGGAACGGCGGCGGCCCGAGGCGTGCAGGGCGCCGAGGACGGTGCCGATCCGCGCCGTGTGCGCCTGCAGGATGTCGGCGGCCTCGGTCAGGCGGGCGGCCAGCGGCTGGTCGAGCGGGATCGCGGCGAGCTGTTCCAGCGCGTGGTCGGGACGGAGCGCCTCGACCACGCAGGCGTCCAGCAGCTCGTCCTTGTCGGCGAAAGCCCGGAAGATCGTGGCCTCGCCGATCCCGGCGGCCCTGGCGATCTGGCTGGTGGTGACGGCTGCGCCGTACTCGGCGACCAGGGGGAGCGCGGCCAGCACGATCATGTGGCGTCGTCGCTCAAGGCTCATTCCCGGCGCTCGCCGCCGGGCAGGTGGGTTCTCCATGCGCTCATCATGCGGAGTGAGTACTCACTCCGTCAATGGGTTAATCGAATGCCGACGGTCGCCGGGCCGCGGTCGCCGATGGAAGCGACGGATCCCGTCACGGAGCGGTGGCGGGGCAGCGGCCGGCGGCCCCGCCGACGGCCGCCGCCGGGGCTACCGTTCGACGATCTCGTTCTTGCCGATGACCACGATGCCGTTACGGGTCACCGCGAAGCGGCTGCGGTCGTACTCCAGGTCGAAGCCGATGCGGGCGCCGTCCGGGATGATCACGTTCTTGTCGATGATGGCCTTGCGGACGATGGCGCCACGGCCCACCTTCACGTTGCCCATCAGGACCGAGTCCTCGACGTGGGAGTGGGAGTGCAGCACCACGCCCGGGGAGAGGATGGAGCGCTCCGCGAGCCCGCCGGAGACGATCACGCCCGCGGAGACCAGCGAGTCGATCGCCCGGCCGACCCGGTCGCCGTCGTTGTGCACGAACTTGGCCGGCGGGAGCGGGTCGTGGCCGGTGTAGATGGGCCACTGGTTGTTGTAGAGGTTGAAGATCGGGTGCGCCGAGATGAGGTCCATGTGGGCCTCGTAGTAGGCGTCCAGCGTCCCGACGTCCCGCCAGTAGCCCCGGTCCCGATCGGTGGAGCCCGGCACGACGTTGTCGGCGAAGTCGTAGACCTCGGCGCTGCCCGCCTTGACCATCATCGGGATGATGTTCCCGCCGAGGTCGTGCTTGCTGGTGGGGTCGAGCGCGTCCTCCCGGAGCGCGTCGAGCATCGCCTGGGTCCTGAAGACGTAGTTGCCCATCGACGCGTACACCTGGTTGGGCGCGTCCGGCAGGCCGACCGCGTCCTTGGGCTTCTCCCGGAAGGCCACGACCCGCCGCCCCGCGGGGTCGGTCTCGATCACCCCGAACTGGTCGGCCAGCGACAGCGGCTGCCGGATCGCCGCCACGGTCACCTCGGCGCCGGACTCGATGTGCTGCTCCACCATCTGCCGGGGGTCCATCCGGTAGATGTGGTCGGCTCCGAACACGATGACGTGGTCGGGCATCTCGTCGTAGATCAGGTTCAGGTTCTGGAACAGGGCGTCGGCCGACCCGGAGAACCAGTGCGGCCCGAGCCGCTGCTGCGCGGGCACGGGCGTGACGTAGTTGCCCAGCATCGACGAAAGCCGCCAGGTTCGGGAGATGTGCCGGTCGAGGCTGTGGTTCTTGTACTGCGTCAGCACGACGATCTGCAGGTAGTGACCGTTGGCCAGGTTCGACAGCACGAAGTCGACGAGCCGGTATATCCCCCCGAATGGCACTGCGGGCTTGGCCCGGTCAGCTGTCAGCGGCATCAGACGCTTGCCTTCGCCGCCGGCCAGCACAATCGCGAGGACTCTCATATCTGGACCTTAACCTGACGAACAAGACTGAAACACTACGCTGATCATATGCGCGTTGATCTGCTGAGTCGTGAGTACCCGCCCGAGGTGTACGGCGGTGCCGGGGTCCATGTCGAATACCTCGCCCGGGAGCTGCGCCGGCTGGCGGACACCCGGGTCCGCTGCTTCGGAGCGTCACGGCCCGAGCGCGGCGTCGAGGCCTACCGGGTGCCCGGCGGGCTGGAGACGGCCAACGCCGCACTCCAGGTCCTGGGCGTGGACCTGGAGATGGCGGCCGGGTGCGAGGGCGCGGATCTGGTGCACAGCCACACCTGGTACGCCAATTTCGCGGGTCACGTGGCCAAGATGCTGTACGGCACGCCGCACGTGGTGACCACCCACAGCCTGGAGCCGCTGCGGCCGTGGAAGGCCGAGCAGCTCGGCGGCGGTTACACGCTGTCATCCTGGGCCGAGCGGAGCGCGCTGGCGAGCGCGGACGCGATCATCGCCGTGTCGGAGGGGATGCGGCGTGACGTGCTGACCAGCTATCCCGAAATATTGCCGGAAAAAGTAACGGTGATTCACAACGGGATCGACACCGGCGAGTACGCCCCCGACCGCGACACCGACGTCCTGGCCCGGCACGGCATCGACGCCGCCAGGCCGTACGTCGTGTTCGTGGGCCGCATCACCCGGCAGAAGGGCCTCGTCCACCTGCTCCACGCGGCCAGGGACTTCCACCCCGACGCCCAGCTGGTGCTCTGCGCCGGCGCGCCCGACACCCCCGAGATCGCCGCCGAGGTCGCCGGGCTCGTCCGGGGGCTGGAACGGGACGGCGTCGTCTGGATCTCGGAGATGCTCCCGCGTCCCGAGGTGATCCAGATCCTCACCCACGCCACGGTCTTCGTCTGCCCGTCGATCTACGAGCCGATGGGGATCGTGAACCTGGAGGCCATGGCCTGCGAGACCGCCGTCGTGGCCACCGCCACCGGAGGCATCCCCGAGGTCGTCGCCGACGGCTCGACCGGCCTGCTGGTCCCGATCGACCAGTCCGCGGCCGACGGCACCCCCGACGACCCCGAGCGGTTCGCCGCCGACCTCGCCGAGCGGGTCAACCGGCTGCTGGCCGACCCGGCGCTCGCCGCCGAGATGGGCAGGGCGGGACGGGTCCGCGCGGTGGACCACTTCTCCTGGGCGCGGATCGCCGAGCGGACGATGGACCTCTACCGGTCGGTCGCCCGCTCCTGACCGTCCACCCGTTGGTGATCGGGAGGGTTCCGGGGCCGGCTACGAGCTGATGAAGTGCAGGATCACGTTGTGCACGTGGTGGGCCTTGCTGTCGCCCCGGAACTCCACCTCGTAGGTGTGGGTGCCCACGTGGATGGCGATGGCCCCGGAGGAGAAGAACGAGCCCGCCAGGGACTTGTTGCTCACCACGCTGACCGCCGAGACCTTGGCGTAGGGGATGCTCGTGATGGCGACCTTCTTGCCCACGAAGGACTTGTCCTGCACGATCACACGCTTGTCGGTGAGTCCCAGGAAGCCGGTCCCGGCGCCGATGGCGTCGTAGACGGCGATGATCTGCTCGCCGGGCATCAGACCGCTCTCGATCTGCTGGAGCTGTTCCTTCCGGTCGTACGCGACCTGTGCCATGACGCTCGCAATCTCTCGGGGGATCCGCGTATCGGTGTAACGAACGCCCCGGGGAGGTGGTTCCTGAGGCGGGTAAGGTCGGGGCCGTGAGCTTTCAGATGAGGATCACCGACCGCCACGGCGGCGTCAGCGCCGAGCCGTACGGCAGCCGCAATCTCGGGGGCCTGTGCGGGGACGACCCGGAGGCGGTCGCCGCCAACAGGGCCCGCACCGCGGCCGAGTTCGGTCTGGACAGGGTCGTGTTCATGCGGCAGGTTCACAGCGCCGACGTCCGGTATGTGAGTGAGCCGTTCGGTGACGACCCGCCGCCGCTGGACGGGGTCTGCACCGACGTGCCCGGCCTCGGCCTGGCCGCGCTCTGCGCCGACTGCGCGCCCGTCCTGCTGGCCGACCCGGAGGCCGGCCTGGTCGGAGCCGCGCACTCAGGACGGGTCGGCACCGTCCTGGGCGTGGTCCCGGCCCTGGTCGCGGAGATGGCCGCGCGCGGCGCCGACCCGGCGAGGATGACCGCCCTGATCGGCCCGATGGCCTGCGGTAGCTGCTACGAGGTCCCCGCCGAGCTGCGCGGGCAGGTGGCGGACGCCCTCCCCGAGGCGTGGTCGATCACCCGCCAGGACACCCCCGCCCTCGACCTGCGCGCCGCGATCACCTCGCAGCTCGCCAAGGCGGGCGTCGGCGAGGTCACCCACGACACCCGCTGCACCATCGAGACCCCCGACCTGTTCTCCCACCGCAGGGACCGGACGACCGGCCGTTTCGCGGGTTACGTCTGGCTGGAGGCCTGACCTCCGGCGGTGACCGCGCCGGTCGTGCCCGGATCAGGAGAAGACGCGCTCCGGCACGACCACCGGGATCTCGCGCTCGGTCTCCGTCAGATACTCGCCGCAGGACGGCCAGGCGGCCGTCCTACCCTGCCATTCGTGCCCCTCGGCGCCGTCGGTGGCCAGTAACGTTCGACGTGTTCTTCTCCGAACGACATGGTCGGTCCCCTCTGATGACGTACGGGCTCCTATTGCCCCGTCAGAGGGGACCTCTCACGTCAGTCCTCGGCCAGCACGCTCCCGTAGGCGCGGGCGGTGAGGTCCGCGATGAGACCGTGCGCGCCGAGGAGGTCGGCGCACTCGGCCCCGATCTCCGCCGCCGCGGCGCTCGCGAGGCCGGGGTCGATCTCCGGGCCGACGGCGCACGGGGACAGGGCGATGCGCTGGGCGCCGATGCCGCGCAGCCGCTCGGCCGCGTCGGCCACGGCGGGCGCGCTGTCCAGGGAGGCCACCACGACGGGGAGCGTCAGGCGGGAGGCCAGCAGCACCGCCGTCGGCTGCGCCTCGGCCGCCGCTTTCTCGCCGCCGACCGTGGCGAGGATGACCGCGTCGACCGGGCTGGAGACGTTGAGCAGCCGCATCCGATCGGCCCTGGCCAGATCCTTCTCCGCCAGGCGGATGTGCAGGGCCTCGGCGAGCAGCGGGTGCGGCCCGAGGGAGTCGGTGATCGTCACCGACGCCCCGCTCGCGGCGACGGCCATGGCGATCAGCCGGTCCGCGACCGGGTGCGGGCCGGTCAGGACCGGCACCACGATGGCGGCGACGCCGTCCTCGGGACGTTCCCGGGCGGCCGCCTCAAGCTCGGCGGTCAGCGCCTTGCCGTCCTCGCCGAGACCGGCCAGCCGGACCTCGATCTGCGGATTGTCCCCCTGGACGAGGGCGGCCAGCTCGGCGACGGCGCCTGTCGCGTCGCCGAGGGTGGCCAGCACCAGCGCGGGTGCCTCGGGCGGGAGCTGGGAGGGCACGGGCCTGCGATGCCGGCCGGAGGGCCGGACGGCGCGTCCGCGCACTGGGAGGATGGAACTCTCACTCACATGCGCGGACTCTAGGCCCATTTCACTCTCTTTGTAGTGAGAAATGGCGGCAATTCCGTCACGACATCGTCCCAGGGCGGAATTCCCGTCGCGCGGACCCCGGTACGACCTCCGCGCGCGGACGGACGCGCCCCGCAGGGTGGGACGCGGTGCACCCGGGGACGACCTTCCGCTCAGATGTCCCTGTGTCCCTCCCACTCGTCCTCCAGGGCCGAGTGGACGACGGAGTCGCGCCAGGCGCCCCGGGCCCGCACGTGGTGCCTGATCCTGCCCTCCTCGACCATCCCGGCGACCAGCATCGCGAGCTGGGCGGCGGTGTTGGCGGGGGAGCGGGCGCCCCAGATGCGGTGCAGGCGCAGATCCCGGAAGCCGAACGTCAGCATCAGCCGGATCAGGTCGGTGCCCATGCCCCGGCCCCAGTGGTCGGGGCGGAGCCCGAGACCGATCTCCGCGCTGTGCGGGTGGTCGGCCTCGATGTGCAGCCGGGCGACGCCGACGGCCTCGTCGTCGTCCAGGTCGATCACCGCGAGCACGTAGAGCCGCCGGGGCTCGGCCCGTGCGGCCTCAAGCGCCTGGGCGATTATCTCCTCGACCTCCTCGCGGGTGCGCGGGTCGAACGGCAGATGCTCGGTGGCGGTGGGGTCGCCGTAGACGGCGTGCAGCGCGTCCACGTCAGTGGTCGTGACTTCCCTCAGCCGGAGCCTCTTACCGGAGATCTCAACGTGACGCATGCGCAGACGCTAACGCCTCAGGAGTCCCACGGCTAGAGATCGTTCCGTCCGGCAACTATCACAAAGGCGGCAAACATAGCTTTGCCGCCGATCGAGAGACGGGTGGTGCCGCCAGGCGGAACGGCGACCCGCGCCACGCGGGCCGCCGATCTCGCCGCCCGTCAGGAGATCTCGCCGCCCGTCAGGAGACGGACAGGGCTCCCGACGGACACAGCTGCACGGCCCTGCGGACCGCCGTCTCCCGCGAGGCGGGCGGGTCGGCGTCCAGCAGCACCACCGTCCCCTCCTCCTCGCTCTGGTCGAAGACCTCCGGCACGGTGAGCGCGCACATGCCCGCTCCGATGCAGCGATCGGTGTCAGCCTTGATATCCATTGGAACCTCCTACCATGTGACCGGCAGCCGGTGCACGCCGTAGATGGTCATGTGGGAGCGCATGGGGACCTCCTCGGCGGGCACCGCCAGGCGCAGTCCGGGGAAGCGGCGCAGCAGCGCCGGGTAGGCGATGCGCATCTCGGCGCGGGCGAGCTGCTGGCCGAGGCACTGGTGGATGCCGTGACCGAAGGAGAGATGACCCGTCGCCGGCCGGGTGACGTCGAGGGTGTCGGGGTCGTCGAACCGCTCGGGGTCACGGTTGGCCGCGGGCAGCGAGAAGGCCACCGACTCGCCGGCCCTGATCAGGCGGCCGTCGAGCTCGACGTCCTCCAGCGCGGTCCGGACCGGGCCCATGTGGATGATCGTGAGGTAGCGCAGGAGCTCCTCGACGGCGTTGTCGGCCACCTCCGGGTCGTCGCGGAGCAGCGCCAGCTGGGCCGGGTCGCGCAGCAGCGCGAAGGTGCCGAGCGCGAGCATGTTCGCGGTCGTCTCGTGGCCGGCGATGAGCAGGAGCAGTGCGACCCCGGCGAGCTCCTCGTCGTCCAGCTCCCCGCCCGCCACCAGGCCGCCGAGCAGGTCGTCGGCCGGTTCGGCCCGCTTGCGGAGCACCAGGTCGCGCATGTAGGCCATGAGGTCGACCAGTGCCGCGCTCATCTGCTCGGCCGAGGAGTCCAGGTTGAGCAGCGCGGCCGAATCCCGCTGGAACTGCGCGCGGTCCCCGTACGGCACGCCGAGCAGCTCGCAGATGACCAGCGACGGGATCGGCAGGGCGAAGGACTGCACCAGGTCCGCCGGGCGGTCGCCCCGCTCCATGGCGTCCAGGCGGTCGGAGGTGATCTCCTCGATCCTCGGTTCGAGCTGCCGCATCCTGCGCACCGTGAACTGCCCGGTCAGGAGCCGCCGGAAGCGGGTGTGCTCGGGCTGGTCCATCCTCAGGAAGAACCCCGGAGGGAGCTGCCGGTTCTCCTGCCGGGCCAGCGGATGGGGGACCGGCGGGTGGGTCAGCTCGGTGCGGTTGCTGAAACGGTTGTCGGCGAGCACGGCCCGGGCGGCGGAGTGGCCGGTCAGCAGCCAGCCCAGATGGCCGTCCGCGAAGGTCATCCGGTGGAGCGCGCCCTGCCGCTGCCACTGGAGAACCTCCCCCGGCGGGTCGAAGAGGTGCCGGCGGGCGGTGGGAAAGGTCACCGGGCAGGATGGGGCCTCGGTCATGACGCAGCTCCTCGTAGGTAGACGCGTGTCCTCTCACCTCCACCAAACAGCATTCAATGTAAATTTGCAATGAGTGAAGAAAAGCTCGGAATGCAGTAAAATGCATGCATGGTCGATGGTCCGGGGTTGCGCGAACGCAAGAAGCTGCGCACCCGTCGCGCGCTGATCGAGGCGGCCCTGCACCTGTTCGAGGAGAAAGGCTACGAGGAGACCACCGTCGCGGAGATCGCCGCGGCGGCGGACATCTCGACGCGGACGTTCTTCAGCTACTTCGCGAGCAAGGAGGACGTGGTCTTCTTCGACGGGCAGGCGCGCGTCGACGAGATCATCGACATGATCGCGCATCGGCGGGCAGGGGAGACTGTGGTCGAGCTCCTGCTCCGCGTGGGCGAGCTGAGCATGGCCCGGACCTTCGCCGGGACCGATCACCTCATGGAGCTGACCCCCGTCCGAACCCGCCTGATCATGTCGGTCCCGGTGCTTCAGGCCCGCGGGCTGCGGCTGCTGTTCGACACCCAGCTGCGGCTGGCCGAGGCGCTCCACCGGGCCTACTCCGAGGAGATCGACCTCGTCGAGGCCGCCGCCGTCGTCGGCGCCCTCGCCGGAGCGGTCAAACTCGCCACGATGGCCTGCCTGAACCGGGGCGACCCGCCGGAGCAGATATGGGAGACGGTACGCAGAGCCATCGAGATCGCCGTACGGGGCCTGCAGTCGGTGGGCGTAGGGCCCGCCGATCCGGGCGTCCTGCCATCGGGCCGGGGGCGGCTCGACCCGGCCGGCGAGTTGTCGCGGTGAAACGGCGGGTCCGAACGGAGAGTCGGCTGGGGGCGTGGGCCTCCCGGTCCGCCGGCGGCTCCTGGGCGGCCACGTGCCGGGTGGGGGGCGTCGACATGCTGCTGGGCCTGTGCATCGTCGTCGCGAATACCTTGATCAAGTAGAACGGCCCCGCCTGCTCGCCTGCCCGCCACGCCCGTGCGGCGCGGATGCCGGACTTCGCGGCCGGGCCGTCGCACACTGGAACCCGATCGCCGCAATCGTCGGGGCCCGCCGTGTGACGGACCCTCGCTGCCTCGCGTGGAGTGGTTCGATGGGCATGTCCAGGCGTCAGATGGTCGCGGGGCTCGGCGGGCTGGCTGTCTCCCTCGCCCCGGGGCCGGCGCTCCTCGATCCGAGGCCGGCCGCCGCCGAGCCGCCGCCGGCCGTACCCCAGGGGGTCGGGCCCGACCGGCTGGCCCTGGACGAGGATTTCTGGCGCGCCGTCGCCCGGCAGTACCGGGTCAGCCCGGACTTCGTCAACCTGGAGAACGGCTACTACGGGATCATGCCCGAGCCGGTGCGCCTGGCCTACCATCGCAACGTCGACCATCTGAACGAGCAGAGCTCCCGCCTGCTGCGCACCTCCTACAAGGCCCAGGCCGACCGGGTCAGGGAGCGCGTCGCCACCGTTCTGGGCGCATCGGCGCAGGAGATCGCCCTGACCCGGGGCGGCACCGAAGCCCTGCAGAACCTGATCGGTGGTTACAACCGGCTGCGCCCGGGCGACGCGGTGATGTACGCCGACCTCGACTACCACAGCGCACGCTACGCCATGAACTGGCTGCGCGACCGCCGCGGCGTGAGCGTCGAACGGATGGTCGTCCCCGAGCCGGCGACCCGGCAGGCCGTACTGGACGCCTACGCCACGGCGCTGCGCGACCACCCGAAGGTCAAGCTGCTCCTGCTCAGCCACATGAACAACCGCACCGGACTCGTCCTGCCGGTCCGGGAGATCACCGCGATGGCCCGCGACAGCGGCGTCGACGTCATCGTCGACGCCGCCCACTCATGGGGACAGCTTGACTTCACCATCGGTGACCTCGGGGCGGACTTCGCGTTCTTCTCCCTGCACAAGTGGATGGGGGCGCCGCTGGGCTCGGGGTTCCTCTACATCCGCGCCGGCCGCCTGGCCGACATCGACCCGGCCTTCGCCGACGAGACCTACCCCGGCGACGACATCCGCTCACGGGTCCACTCCGGCACCATGGACGTCGCGCCCATTCTCACGGTGGGCACCGCCCTGGACTTCCATGAGGTCCTCGGCGGCCCGGTCAAGCAGTCCCGTCTGCGTTTCCTGCGCGACCGCTGGGTCCACCAGGTGCGTGACATCCCCGATCTGGAGATCCTCACCCCTGAGGACCCCGCCATGTACGGGACCATGACCGCGTTCCGGATCACCGGACGCACCTCGGAGGCCGACAACGTCGCGCTCACCGACCATCTGTTCGAGCACCACCGGATCTTCACAGTACGGCGGGGCGGACCGGCCAGGGGCGACTGCGTCCGGGTGACTCCGGCGCTGTTCACCTCGCGGGACGACGTCGACCTGCTCGCCGCGGCGGTGCGGGACCTCGTCCGGCGCTTCCGCCGCTGACCGGCCCGTGACCCGGTGGTCACCGCCCGTGGAGGCCGGACACCCGTCAGGCGGACCGGCGGTTCAGGCGCGGCCCCTGACCGTGGAGGCCGGACACCTGTCAGGCGGACCAGCCGGTCCGACGATTCCGCCGGTCAGAGGTATTCATCCGTTTAGCGGCGGATAGTGCGACTGTCGCGATATGAACCCAACCCCCCAATTTCACTCTTTGTAGTGGATCAGCTACATTAAGTCACTAGATATGAGCATGCAGTGGGGGACCCGGAGCAAGCCACGCGGAGCCGTGTGGCTTGTCCTGCTGGTCGGAACCCTCACGGTGATCCACATGTGGAGCCACGCCGCGACGCCGTACGAGGACCGGCAGGGCCAGGCCGTCGCGGCCGTCGCGGCGGATCCGCACCCGCCCTCGCAGGACCACCACTGCGAGCAGGCCCATACGGCGGCGTGCGTGCCCCCCACCGTCTGGACCCCGCCGCCGGCACCGGCGGCCGGTGAGCTCGCCGGCGCCGTCACCCCGCTCCCGGCCCCGCCGGTGCTCGGCAGGCCGGGCCGGGCCCCGCCCGCCGGCTACCGGGCCCGGTCGGTGCTGACCAACACCCTGGAGGTCTGTCGCTGCTGACAGGCACGAGAAGCCGCCGTCCACCGGGACGCGCGGCTCACCGACGTGCCGTCAAAGATCAGCGACCATCACAAGGGTGCATCATGTCGTCAATTTCCGCTGTCCACATCCAATCGCCACACCTCGCCGACCTGGTCGGCAAGACCCCCGTCTGCCGGATCGGTGAACCCTTCGCCCCCGGAGGCCGGGCGTTCTGGGCCAAGCTGGAGGGAGCCAACCCCGGCGGGCTGAAGGACCGTCCCGCGCTGCACATCGTCCAGCGCGCCCGCGCCCGAGGGGAGCTCGCCCCCGGTGCGATGCTCGTCGACTCCAGCTCGGGAACCTTCGGGCTCGGTCTCGCGCTGGCCGGAATCGTGCACGGCCATCCGGTCACGGTGGTCTCCGATCCCGGCATGGAGGCCATCGTGCACGGCATGCTGGCCGCGTACGGCGCGCGTATCGAGACCGTCGCCGAGCCGCACCCGGCGGGCGGCTGGCAGCAGGCCCGCCTGGACCGGGTGGACGAGCTGCTCAGAGCCCATCCGGACGCCTACTGGGCCCGCCAGTACGACAACCCCGACAACGTCGACGCCTACGCGGAGCTGGCCCACGAACTGATCGTCCAGGTGGGCCGCGTAGACGTGCTGGTGTGCAGCGTCGGCACCGGGGGGCACTCGGCGGGCATCATCGGCGTGCTGCGCCGGTTCTCCCCGCGCACGCGCCTGATCGGCGTGGACGCCACCGGATCGACGATCTTCGGCCAGCCGGCGCGGCCCCGGCTGATGCGAGGCCTCGGCAGCAGCATCCGCCCGCGCAACGTCGCCTACGACGCGTTCGACGAGGTGCACTGGGTCGCCCCGCACGAGGCGGTGTGGGCCAGCCGGAAGCTGGCCGCCACCCACTACACCACCGGCGGCTGGAGCGTCGGCGCCGTCACGGTGGTCGCCTCCTGGTGCGCCCGGGTGCTGCCGCCGCACACCCGCATCGTGGCGATCTTCCCCGACGGGCCCGCCCGCTACTACACCACGGTCTTCGACGACGCCTACTGCGCCGCGCACGACCTGCTCGGCCGCCCTCCAGCGGCCGAACCCGAGGAGATCGCCCACCCCGGCGCGGCCGAGGTGTCCCGATGGACCCGCTGCGCCACGGTGGTGAGCTCCTGATGTGGCGGCGTCTGCGCTCCTTCGACCGCAGCGTCCAGCTGCTCATGCTCAACCAGCTCACCATCAACACCGGCTTCTACATGCTGATGCCCTATCTGGCCGGTCACCTGTCCGGCGGGCTGGGCATGGCGGCCTGGACGGTCGGGCTGGTGCTCGGCGTGCGCAACCTGTGCCAGCAGGGACTGTTCCTGCTCGGCGGCACTCTCGCCGACCGGCTCGGCTACAAGCCCGTCATCGTCGCCGGATGCATGCTGCGCACCGCGGGCTTCGCCCTGCTCGGCCTGGTCGACTCCCTGCCCGCGCTCCTGGCCGCCTCGGCCGCGACCGGGTTCGCCGGAGCGCTGTTCAACCCGGCCGTGCGCGCCTACCTCGCGCACGACGCCGCCGAGCGCCGGGTGGAGGCGTTCGCGCTGTTCAACGTCTTCTACCAGGCCGGCATCCTGGTGGGCCCGCTCATCGGGCTGGCCCTGGTCGCGGTGGACTTCCGGCTGGTGTGCCTGACCGCGGCGGCCGTCTTCGCGGCGCTGACGGTGCTGCAGATCCGCGCGCTGCCCCCGCGCCACGTCGAGACCGCCGACACCCGGGGAATCCTGGGCGACTGGCGGCTCGTGCTGTCGGGCCGGTCGTTCATGCTGTTCTCGCTGGCGATGGCCGGGTCGTACGTGCTGTCGTTCCAGCTCTACCTGGCGCTCCCGCTGCAACTGGACGGTGCCGTCACCGTCAGCGCGCTGTTCGTGCTCTCCGCCCTCGTCGCCATCGCCGGTCAGATCCGCATCACCGACTGGGCCCGCCGGCGCTGGTCCCACCCCGCGGCCATCGCCCGCGGCCTGCTCCTCATGGCGGTGGCCTTCCTGCCGCCGGCGCTCGCCGGCGTGGCGTGGCCGTACTCCACCGTGCCCAGGGTGGCCGCGGTCCTGCTCTGCGCGGTGTTGCTGACGCTCGCGACGACGCTGACCTACCCCTTCGAGATGGACACGGTCGTCTCACTGTCCGGCGACCGGCTGGTGGCCACCCACTACGGCCTCTATAACACCGTCGCCGGCGTCGGCATCGCCCTGGGCAACCTGCTGACCGGCCTGCTGCTCGACAGCGGGTCCACGGTGCTGCCGTGGATCGTCCTGTCGGCCCTGGGCGGGGCGTGCGCGCTCGCCGTCCACCTCCTCGGCCGCGGGGGACGGCTCACCGGCCCGTCCGCCGTCCCGTGCCCGGTCCCGCGTCCGGGCTGAGGAACGCCGACCGGCGTCCGGGGCGGCCTCAGGTGGGGGAGAGCGGACGCCAGGGGACCGGGCTGGAGAGCACCATCATGCTCGACGGGTGGCCGTACGGCGCGAGCCGGTCGATCAGCTCCTCGAAGGCCGTCATCGAGGAGGCGGCCACCCGGAGCAGGCAGCAGGTGTCGCCGGTCACCCGGTGGACCTCCAGGATCTCCGGCCAGGCCAGCGCCTGCTCGTCGCGGAGCACGCAGCGCGGCCCGTAGCACGACATCCTGATCAGCGCGGCCACCCCGCGCCCGGCCAGTGCCGGATCGACCCGCGCGTGATAGCCGGTGATCACTCCTGACTCCTCCAGCCGCCGCACCCGCTCGGCGACCGCCGGCGCCGACATGTGGACCCGCCGCGCGAGCTCGCTGTAGGACAGCCGAGCGTCGTCCTGCAGCTCGGCCAGCAGTGCCCAGTCCATCGCATCCACCGTCACGCTCCGTCACCTCGTAACCTGGCCGACTCCAATGCCTTCCGTTCGGAAGGCGGAAGCTCGAAATCGCCTTCTTCGTATTATTTCCGGACCTGACATTACGGGCCACCATGGAGGTGAACAACCTCAAGGAGTCACTGATGACCAGCACCAGGCAGCTCAGCGAGCGAGAGCGGGAGACGCGGGCCGCGGCCAACGAGGGACTGCCCACGCTCGGGTTCGACGCGGCCACGCCGTACGACGACTACGTCGGCACCGCCACCCTGCACCAGCTTCAGCGCACCGTCACCGACGCCCCGGAGGAGCTCGCGTTCCTGGTCACCACCCAGGTGATGGAGCTCTACTTCGGCCTGCTCCGCTCGGAATGGCAGCTCGCCCAACGGCAGCTCGACGATGACGACGCCGCCGCCGCGACGGCGACGATCAAGCGGTCGGTCCGGCACTTCGAGGCGCTCAACGCCGCGTGGGCGTCGCTCAGCTGGCTCACCCCCGCGCAGTTCAACCAGTTCCGCGACGCGCTCGGTGAGGCGTCGGGCTTCCAGTCGGCTCTCTACCGGCACGTGGAGTTCCTGCTCGGCAACAAGTCCGAGGCGCTCATCCGCCCGCACCGCCGCAACCCCGAGGCCTACCGTGAGCTCGCCGAGGCGCTGGCCCAGCCGAGCCTGTACGACTCGGTGCTCGCCTTCCTCGCCCGGCAGGGCCACGCGATCCCGCGCGCGGCGGTGGAACGCGACTACGCCGCCGAATACGAGCCCCGCCCCGACGTCGAGGCGGTCTGGGTCGAGGTGTACGGCGGGCCGCTCGCGCCGCTGGCCGAGGCGCTGACCGACCTGGCCGAGCAGTTCTCCGACTGGCGTTACCGGCATCTGATGGCGGTACGCCGCTCGATGGGGGCCAAGCCGGGATCCGGCGGGTCGAGCGGTCTGAGCTGGCTGGAGCGGAGCATGCGGCGTGAGATCTTCCCCGAGCTCTGGACCGCACGCACGCTGATGTGACGTCCACCGCCGCCGGGAGGCAGGGGATCGCGCCCGCCCCTACCCGGCGTGCCGCGCATGACGGCCGCCGGGGAGCGAGGAGCGCAGCGCGGCGGTGAAGGCGGCGACGGCCGGATGGGCCGAGGCCCCCCGGCGGAAGGCGATCTGGGTGCGGCGGCGCATCGGCAGCTCGGTGAGCCGGACGCCGCCGGGCGGGTCGGCCGCGCCCAGCTCCGGCACCAGCGCCACGCCCTGACCGACCGCGACCATCGCCAGCACGGTGGCGAAGTCGTCGATGTGGTGGCGGACCCTGGGGGCGAACCCGGCGGCCTGGCAGGCCCGCACGGTCATCGTGTGGCAGAGCGTACCGGGCTTGGAAACGATCCAGGAGGCGTCGCGCCACCGCGCCAGGACGTCGCCGTGCCGGGCGGGGACGTCGCCACCGGACGTGCCGCCATGCCGTACCGGGGCCTCGCCGGGCGTGTCGCGCCGCCGTGCGGGGCAGTCGCCGGCGTCGCCGGAGGCGAGATACATGGGCTCCTCCAGCAGGGGTTCGGTGTCCAGGGCGAGGTCGGGGACGGCGGGGACGAAGTCGTACTCGTGGACGAGGGCGACGTCCAGATCGCCGGTCCGGAGCCGGGGGGCCACCTCGGCGGGATCGATCTCGTCCACCATCGGCTCCAGCCCGGGATGGTCACGGCCCAGGGCGGCCAGGGCGGCGGGCAGGATGGTGCGGGTCGCGGTCGGGAAGGCGCCGACCCTGATGGCGCCGACCAGACCCGTGTGCGCGGCCGCCAGCTCCGCCGAGGCCTGCTCCAGCCGTTCGAGCACGGCCTCCGCGTGCCCGACCAGCGCGACCCCGGCGGGGGTGAGCGTCACCCGGCGGCCGGTCCGCTCCAGCAGCGCCACCCCGGCCTCCCGTTCCAGCGCGGCCAGCTGCTGGGAGACCGCGGAGGGGGTGAACGTCATGGCCTCGGCGACCGCGGCGATCGTGCCCCGGTAGGACAGTTCGCGGAGCAGCCGGAGGCGTCGCACATCGAGCATCAGCTCAGCTTAACGGTCTCGGAAGAAACAGGAACTGGACCTGCATGGTCGGTGGCCACGAGGCTGGGGACATGACACTTCGCGGCGTTTACGTTCCCCTGATCACCCCGTTCGCCGAGGACGGCGAGATCGCCGTGGAGGCGCTCGAAGGCCTGGCACGCGCGGTGCTCGACGAGGGGGCGGCCGGGCTGGTCGCGCTCGGCACCACCGCCGAGGTCGCCATGCTCGCCGACGAGGAGCGGCGCGCGGTCGTCGAGGTGTGCGCCAAGGTGTGCCAGGAGCGGGGGGTGACGCTGGTCGTCGGAGCCGGGGGCAGTGACACCCGGAGCTCCGTCGAGGCCCTGCGCGGGCTCAAGGACCGGGCGGACGCCGCCCTGGTCACCGTGCCGTCCTTCGTCCGCCCGTCCGAGGCAGGGGTGCTCGCCCACTTCACCGTGCTGGCCGAGCAGAGCCCGGTGCCGCTCATCGTCTACAACATCCCCTACCGGACGGGGCAGTCGGTGGGCGCGGCCACCCTGCGCCGGCTGGGAGAGCTGCCCATGGTGACCGGGGTAAAGCACGCGGTCGGCGGCGTCGACCAGGACACCGTCACCCTGCTGGCCGACCTGCCGGAGGACTTCGCGGTGCTCGCCGGGGACGACCCCTTCTTCTCCGCCCTGCTCGCGCTGGGCGCCCCCGGCGGCATCCTCGCCTCGGCCCACCTGCACACCGGCCGCTTCGTCGAGCTGGTGGAGGCCTGGGGCTCCGGCGACGTCGCCCACGCCCGCGCGCTGGGCCACCGGCTGTCCGTCATGTCGGCGAGCATGTTCGCCGAACCCAACCCCACGGTGCTCAAGGGAGTGCTGCACGCCCGGGGACTGATCCCCACCGCCTCGGTCCGCCTCCCGCTGGTCCCCGCCGGCCAGGCCTCGATCGAGGCGGCCGCGCGCCTTCTGTGATCACGCGGTCTGGCAGCCCGGACACCAGAAGAGGTTGCGGCCGGCGAGCACCCCGGTGCGGACCTCGCCGCCGCACAGGAAACAGGGCATGCCCGAGCGCCGGTAGACGTAGACCTCGCCGCCGTGGTCGTCGACGCGGGGCGGACGCCCCATCGCCTCCGGGGTGTGCTCGGGCCTGACCGTGTCGATCCGGCCCACCCGCACCCCGTCGGCCATCAGCGCCACCAGGTCCGCCCAGATGGCCGTCCACTGCCCGCGGGTGAGGTCGCGGCCGGGGCGGGACGGGTCGACGCCCTCCCGGAACAGCGCCTCGGCGCGGTAGATGTTGCCCACCCCCGCGACGACCGTCTGGTCCATCAGCAGGACGCCGATGGAGGTACGGCTGCGGCCGATCCGCCGCCAGGCGAGCTCCGGGTCGGCGTCGGCGCGCAGCGGATCCGGCCCGAGCCTGGCGTGCAGCGCCTTCTTCTCGGTCGGATCCAGCAGCTCGCAGGTGTTGGGCCCGCGCAGGTCAGCGTATTCCTCCGCGTTGCTCAGGCGCAGCCGTACCGCACCCGTCGGCGCGGGCGCCGGAGCCGGGCCGAAGGCGCATCTGCCGTAGATGCCCAGGTGAATGTGGAGCCAGCGGTCGTCGTCGAATCCGAGCAGCAGGTGCTTGCCGTGCGCGTCGGTCTCCTGGAGCACCCGTCCGTCGATCTGGTGGGCCCCGGCGGCGAACCGCCCCTGCGGGCTCTCGGCGCGCACCACCGCGCCACCGAACACCTGACGGTACTGCGCGGCCAGGCGATGAATGGTGTGTCCTTCAGGCATGGTCCCGAAATGATACGGCCGGCCGTCGACCACTTCGGCGTGACGGATCGCGGCGGACGAGAATGTGCGCCGTCGCGGCGAGAGCGGCTCCGGCGGCGTAGGCGGCCAGGTCGGCGGCGCCGAAGGTGCTGCCGAGGACCAACCTGGCCAGCACGCTGGCCTCCGAGAGGGCGGCCGGGACGGGAGTGAGCTGGGCGAACTCGACCGCCCAGCTGAACGCCAGCGCGCCGATCGCGGCGCGGACCGGTGGGATCCGGGGCAGCGCCAGCACGATCAGCGCGTGGACGAGCACGGTGTAGAGGGCGTCTCCGCCGTATTTGGCGAACCAGCCGCCGGTGACCGCGCGGACGGTGAGCCCGGCGGCGACGGTCGCGACGGCCGCGAGCGCGGCCGGCAGGCGGCTGCGGAGAGCGGGGGACAGGCGGATCTGGCGGGCGGGGGGCACCCGCTCACGATAACGAGCGCACCGCGCGGCCGGGGACACGGTGACACCGTACGGCCGGCACGGGTGGACACCGTCCCGGCAGGAAGGGGGTGCCACCGTACGGCCGGCCAGGGTGGACACCGTCCGGGCCGGGAGGCGGCACCGTACGAGGGCGGCCGGGATGGCCATCCGGGCGGGACGGCTCAGGCGAGCTGCCAGACCGCGGGGAGTCCCTTGCCGCCGCCGTCGGCGGAGTAGTCGTGGGCGACCTCCAGCAGCTCGTCCATCCGGGCCTGCCAGGCGATGTTCACCGGCAGGTCGGCCAGCGAGGCGAGCAGCGCCTCGTAGTCGTCACAGTCGATCACGTGGAAGAGCTCCAGGCCGCTGCGCCAGATCGTCCACTCGTGCGCGCCGCCTTTCTTGATCGCCTCCACCAGCTCGGCGGGTACCTCCCGGTGCGCCTGTTCGTACTCCGACTCCCTGCCCGGCCTGATCCGGGTGTGCAACGCGACACGCATGCGATTCCTCCGTAGGTCGTAGCCTGTTATAGCAGCGATCCGACCTATTTAGGGAAATCCCGGATGACAGGGAGTAAATAGTCCCTATTTAGGGGAAGAGATCCGATGAAAGAAGAAGTTCAGGAGCCGTACGGCGAGGCCCGCGCCGTACGGCCAACCACCTCGCTGACCGGCTCGGGCAGGGGAATGCCTGACGGCGGGTCCTTTCCGTGTCCCCGTCAGGGCAGTGCGGGGAGGCGGGAGCCGTACAGCCAGCCGGCGAACAGCCCCTCCAGCGGCGTGGTCGTGCGGCGCGAGGCCAGGTCGGTGAACTGCTCCGTGGTGACCGACCCGTGACGGTGCCCGGCCGTCCACTCGCGCAGCAGCGCGAAGAACGGCGCGTCGCCCACGGTGCGCCGGAGCGCGTGCAGGGTGAGCGCGCCGCGTTTGTAGACGCGGTCGTCGAACAGGAGCGGGGCGCCGGGGTCGGCGAGGACGAAGTCCTGGGGGAGGGCCGCGAGCCTGCGGTGCCAGCGGGCCGCCAGGTCGTCGGCGGGCACGCCGCCCGAGGCCTCCGACCAGATCCACTCCGCGTAGGCGGCGAACCCCTCGTGCAGCCAGATGTCGTGCCAGCCGGCGATCGTCAGGCTGTTGCCGAACCACTGGTGCGCCAGCTCGTGGGCGACCAGCCGTTCCTCGCCGCGCCGGCCGTCCACATGGTTCGCCCCGAAGATCGACATGCCCTGCGCCTCGACCGGGATCTCCAGCTCGTCGTCCACCACCACCGCGGTGTAGGAGCCGAACGGGTAGGGACCGAAGCGCTCGCTGAAGACCTCCATCATCCGGTCCTGGCGTCCGAAGTCGTGCCGGACCCGGGAGGCGAGCCCGGCGGGGAAGACCAGTCGCGTCCCCGCGCCGAGGTCGGCCCGCTGGTAGCGGCCGATCTGGACGCTCGCCAGGTAGGAGGCCATCGGCTCGGCCTGCTCGTAGACCCACGTGGTCGCCGACGCCGCCCGCCGTGTGGAGACCAGCTCCCCGTTGGCGATCACCGTGTACGGCGAGGCGGTGGTCACCGAGATCCGGTAGGCCGCCTTGTCGTCCGGCCGGTCGTTGCACGGGAACCACGACGGGGCCCCGATCGGCTGGCTGGCCACGATGACGCCGTCGGTGAGCTGCTCCCAGCCGAGGCCGCCCCAGTGGCTGGACACCGGCCGCGGATTGCCCGAGTAGCGGACCTCGACGCTGAACGGCCCGGGGCCCAGCCGCCCCGGCGCGAGGTGGAGCCTGCCCCCGCGGTGGGTGAAACGCGTCATCTCGCCGTTGACCAGGACCCCGCCCACGCGGAAGGCGCCGAGGTCGAGGACGAGGCGGTCGAGCGGCCCGAGCGCCACCGCCGACAGGCGGGCGGTCCCGCCGAGCCGGTTGGAGGCGACCCGGTAGTCGAGGGACAGGTCGTAGTGCTCCACCCGGTAGCCGTCGTCGCCGTGCGTGGGGAAGTACAGATTGCTGGGGGTCGTGCTCACAACCACACTTGTTTCCTCTGCTACGTCCTGCGAGCCCATGCCGCGACCGTTACGCCCCGCGGGTCCACGCCGCGATCGGATTGCCGAACCAGCGCGTGCCCGGCGGCACCGACTCGCCGCGCATGACCAGGGACGCCGGTCCGACCGTGGTGTTCTCCCCGATCGTCGCCGCGGGCAGGACGACCCCGTGCGGGCCGAGCGTCGATCCGCCCTGCAGGACGACAGTATCGATGCTCATGACCCGGTCGTGGAACAGGTGCGTCTGCAGGACGCAGCCCCGGTTCACCGACACCCCCGCGCCGAGGGTGACCAGGTCGACCTCCGGCAGCCAGTAGGTCTCGCACCACACGCCGCGGCCGATCCGCGCGCCCAGCGAGCGCAGCCACAGGTTCAGCGGCGCCGTGCCCAGCCAGGCCTGGGCGAACCAGGGGGCGGCCAGCACCTCCACGAAGTTGTCCGCCAGCTCGTTGCGCCACACGAACGAGCTCCACAGCGGCCGGTCGCCGACCGCGATCCGGCCCAGCAGGACCCACTTGGCCACGGTGGTGACCGCCGCGGCGAGCACGCCCGCGCCGAGCAGCACCACGCCGCCCAGCAGCGCGGCGACCGCGAAGCCGTACGATCCGGCCAGCCACTCCAGGGCGGCCGCCACCAGCACGGCGACCGTCACCGTGCACATCGCGGGGACGAGCCGGCACACCTCGACGGCGGCGCGGGCGGCCTTCAACCGCCGCGGCGGGTCGTAGGTGCGGCTGCGGTCGCCGTCCTCGGCCGTACGGCGCAGCTCCACCGGCGGCATGCCGAGGTACGACGACCCCGCCCTGGCCTTCTTCGGCGCGGCCGACAGCACCGCGACCAGGCCGTCCTTGGGCACCTTGCGGCCGGGCGCGGTCATCCCGGAGTTGCCGAGGAAGGCGCGTTTGCCGATCCGCACGTGGTCCACCCGGAACCGCCCGCCGTCCAGCTCGTACGGCGCGACCATCGTGTCGTCGGCGAGGAACGCGCCGTCCCCGACGGAGGTCATCGACGGCAGGGCCAGCACCGTGGACAGCTCCACGTCCCGGCCGACCCTCATGCCCAGGGCGCGCAGCCACACGGGGGTGGCCATGCTCGCGTACAGCGGGAACAGCCAGACCCGCGCCATCGACATCAGGCGTCCGGTGGCCCACGCCTGCCAGGCCTGGCGGCTGTGCACCGGGTGGTGGCCGGCGTGCAGGCCGACCGCCAGCAGCCGCACCAGGGCCAGGATCACCAGGGCGAGGGCGGCCATCGAGGTGACGGTGGCGAGCGGCACGCCGTACAGGACGCCGGGCAGGGAGGTCGTGTCCCCGCGCAGGAGCAGGGCGAGGCCGGGGACGGCGGCGGCCGGCGGGACGAGGCTGAGCGCCAGCGCGGACATCCCGTAGACGGCCACCCAGCGCCGCGAACGGGGTGGCCGGTCGGCGGCGGGCGGGCGGGCCTTGCCCGTCCTGACGGCGGGCACACCCGCCCAGCGCTCCCCGGACGGCACCGCGCCCGCCACCGCCGAGCCCGGTGCCACCTGGGCGTTCTTGCCTATCCGCGCGCCCGGGAACAGGGTACTGCGAGCCCCGACCGTGGCGGCGGCACCGATCTTGATCTCGCCGACGTGCACCTGGTCGCCGTCGATCCAGTAGCCGCTCAGGTCGACCTCGGGCTCGACCGCCGCGTTCCTGCCCAGTTTGAGCATCCCGGTGATCGGCGGCGCCGAGTGCAGGTCCGCGTCGTGGCCGACCTGGGCGCCGAGCGCCCGGGCGTAGTGCGTGAGCCACGGGGCGCTGGACAGCTCGGCCACGCCGAGCCGTTCGGCGAGCCGCTCGGCGAACCAGAGCCTCAGGTGCGTGCCCCCGCCCCGGGGATAGGCGCCCGGCTTCAGCCTCCGCAGCAGCAGCCGTGCCGCGCCCGCGGTCAGCGCGATCCGCCCGGCGGGGGAGACGAAGAGGACGGCGCCCAGCAGCACCCACCACCACGAGACGGCCGGCGCCCACGCCATGCCGATCAGGTTGTTCAGCGCGGCCAGGACGACCACCCAGCGCAGCGCGCCGGCGGTGAGCAGCGGCACCGTGAGGAGCGCCTGCGCGACCGCGGCGCGGCGCGGCATCGGCGTGACGATCCGGTCGGTGGTCACGACCTCGGGCGTGTCCAGCGCGGACAGGTGCCCGGCGAGCCCGCGCAGCGTCGGGTGGTCGTAGACGTCACCGACGGTGACCGCCGGATAGCGGACCCGCAGCGCCGACACCAGCCGGGCCGCCGCGAGGCTGGTGCCGCCCTCGGCGAAGAAGTCGCCCTCGGTGTCGCCGAGGACGTCCTGCCAGCACCCGGCCACCCACGGGTCGACGCCGGGCCGCTCGGCCTTGTCGCGCTTGGGCAGCGGCCACGGCAGGGCGTCTCTGTCGATCTTCCCGGACGTGCGGGTGGGCAGCCCGTCCACCACGGCGATCCGCGGCACCAGCGCGGCGGGCAGCGCGTCCCGCAGCCGGTCCTTGGCCTCCTCCCGGTCGAACCCCTCGCCGGGCACGACGTAGCCGACGAGCAGCTGGTGTCCTCCGCCCGTCGTGCGCACCGCGGCCGCGGCCCCGGCGACCCCGGGCAGGGCCTGCAGGGCCGCGTCCACCTCGCCCAGCTCGATCCGGCGCCCGCCGAGCTTGATCTGCTCGTCGGCCCGCCCCACGAAGAGCAGCCCCTCCGGCTCGGCCCGCACCAGATCGCCGCTGCGGTAGGCGCGTTCCCAGCCCAGCGGGCCGAGCGGGGCGTATTTCTCGGCGTCCTTGACCGGGTCCAGGTACCGGGCGAGACCGACCCCGCCGATGACCAGCTCACCGATCTCGCCCATCGCGACAGGCTCGCCGCCCGCGTCCACCACGGCCAGATCCCAGCCGGCCAGCGGCAGCCCGATCCGCACCGGCCCGTCCCCGGTCAGCGGCGCCGCGCACGCGACCACCGTCGCCTCGGTCGGGCCGTAGGTGTTCCACACCTCCCGCCCCGGTACGGCCAGCCGCTCGGCCAGCTCGGGCGGGCACGCCTCGCCGCCGAAGATCAGCAAACGCACGTCGTCGAGCGTCTCCACCGGCCAGAGCGCCGCCAGGGTCGGCACCGTGGACACGATCGTGATGCCCATCTCGACCAGCCACGGCCCGAGGTCCATGCCGGTGCGCACCAGCGCCCGGGGCGCCGCGACCAGGCAGGCGCCGTGCCGCCAGGCCAGCCACATCTCCTCGCAGGAGGCGTCGAAGGCCACCGAGAGGCCGGCCAGCACCCGGTCGCCGGGGCCGATCGGCTCGCGGGCCAGGAACAGCTCCGCCTCGGCGTCCACGAACGCCGCCGCACTGCGGTGGGTCACCGCGACGCCCTTGGGCCTGCCGGTGGAACCGGAGGTGAAGATGATCCACGCGTCGTCGTCGGGCCCTGGAGGCCCGATCCCGGGTCGCGCCTGTCCCGCCGGCCCCGATCCCGCACGCGCGGACGGTGTCCGATCCCCGGGTCTCTCCGGCCCGGAGGCATCCGCTTCCGGCGGGGACGGGCCGTCGCTCTCCGGCGGCCCGCTCCAGCCGTCGAAGGTGACGATCTTCTCTCCCTCACCGACGACGGCCCGCACCCCGGCCTCGGTGAACACCAGCTCGGCCCGCTCGTCGGGGTCGTCGGCGTCCACGGGGACGTAGGCCGCGCCGGCGGTCAGCACGGCCAGGATCGCGACATACAGGCCGACGGTGCCCGAGGGCACCCGCACCCCGACGCGGTCGCCGCGCCCGACCCCGGCCTGCCTCAGTTCGGCGGCCAGCCGTACGACCTCGGCCCGCAGCCCGGCGTAGTCGAGACGGGTCCGTCCGTCGTCGAGCGCGGCGGCGTGCGGGTGCAGCAGGGTCGTCCGGTCGAGGATGTCCAGCAGCGTGCGGACCCGCGGCGCGACTCCTCCCGGAAGGACCGCCCGTGCCGGTAAGCCGATGTCCGCCGGTAACGCGCTCACGATTTCCCCACCTATCAGGCCACCCTGGCCGCACTGACAGCCTACGGTCCCCTCATGAACACGCTTTGTGACAAATACGTGTACGTCCGGTGAAAAGGCGCTGTCGTTCTTCAAGCGACGGCAGGCCGGGGCCCATGGGGAGATCCCGGATCGCGGCCGGCCGATCGCGGGGTGAGATCGCTCACCGAACGCCGCCCCCGGCGGCGCCGTCACAGGCCAGGGGTCACCCGTCCGAAGAGGCGCTGGACCGCCACGGCCACCTATATCGTCCAGTGGGCCACCGCGATGACGACGAAGGCGGCGATGAGCGGGGGGATCAGAGGCAGCAGCGCCAGTATCCGACGGCTGCCCAGACCGGCCGGCAGCCGGGACACCGCCCGGTACAGCGGGTTGCGCCGCTTGAGCGCCACCACAAGCAGCTGGCGTGCCGGGTCCATACCGGGGTCGAGTCGCAGGACCTCCCGGAACGCCCACACCGCGTCCCGGGCGCTGCCGAAGGCCAGGAGGACGCGCAAGACGCTCGGCGACGACGGCCTTCCCGACCACGACCGGATCACCGCCCTGCTCATCCTGCTCCATGCCCAGCCCGTCGGCGGGGGTCGTCCGGTTGACCGTCGAAGACGTCGCACGCGACGGAGACCAGATCCTCATCAACCTCGGCGACCAGCCCTCGCTCGTTCCCGAACCTTTCGCGGACTGCCGGCCGGCTACATCGACGCCCAGCAGAACACCGCCACCACGACCAACCGCGATAGCCGTCGGCTGTTCCATGGCTGCCGTGCGGGACAGCCGATGAACCCAACCATGATCCACAAATGCCTGAGCCAACTCGGGTTCCTCGCACGCGAGGACGGGCTGCCGCCATCGCCCCGCCGAATGCCTGCGCTGGGGGCGCGGCCGCCGCCACACCTAATGGCACTCATGTGACACGGTTTCGAGGTTGGACTGTAAACAGCCAGCGACTTAAAAGAAAGGAAGGCCAGCAGGTTTCATTTCGCTGCTATTCAACCCGTCATTCGGCTCGGTCGCAGATTGTAGCCGACCCGTTTGGCAGATATTGATCCCTCCGGGTTCAATCTTCGTTCATGATCAACAAAGTTGATGATCTATCTTTCTTTAAGTCGACTTTGCAAGTAATGTCCCGCATGCCGAATTCTTGTTCGAATGGCCCGCATGAT
Source organism: Streptosporangium minutum (assembly GCF_002149035.1). Lineage (GTDB taxonomy): Bacteria > Actinomycetota > Actinomycetes > Streptosporangiales > Streptosporangiaceae > Streptosporangium > Streptosporangium minutum. The sequence continues at coordinate 20,235 of NZ_NGFP01000040.1, read as the reverse complement.
CGTGCGGGTCACTCGCGTGCATGCAGGAGACTTGAGTGATCTTGACAACAGGAAGAGGAGGGCGATCGCCTTCCCCCTCCAACGGCAGGCGGCACAGACATCGGCTTGCGAACGCCACCGCCGCCACAATGGCCGCGACGGTGGTCATCAGCCTGGCTGCGGCACCGTCATGGGCCCAGCAAGAGCCGCCATCACCCCCTGCCCCAACCCAGTCGGCCCCCGCACCGAAGGGCGGCACGCCGGTCGTGGACAAGGTGGTGGAAGCCGCCAAGAAAAAAGCCCACGAAAGCGGCAAGCGGGTGGAGATCCCCTCCCGGAAGACCGAAAGCACGACGGTCTTCGCCAACCCCGACGGCAAAACCCTGCGGATGGAACTACACACCCAACCCATCCGGGTCAAGAAAGCCAAGGGCGAGGGCTTCACGCCGATCGACACCACCCTGGTTGAAAAGAACGGCGTCATCAAGCCCAAGGCCGTCAAGGGCGACCTGACCCTGTCCGCGGGCGAGAACACCGTCTTGCTGAAGAGCAAGACCGAGCGGGGCACTGCGGAGATCGCCGCTCCTGGCAAGCTGCCCGAGCCCAAGCTGACCGGGAGCACCGCCACCTACCCGTCCGTCTACGGCGAGGGCGTGGACCTGGTCGTCACCGCGACGGCGACGGGTTTCCGCCAGCGGATCGTGATCCGGGAGCGGCCGAGCGGTCCGATGACCTTCCGCCTGCCGGTGGACCTGCCCAAGAGCATGTCCTACGGCACGAACGCCACTGGGCAGCCGATCCTGCTGGCCGAGGACGGCAAGAAGACGGTCGCCGAGGTCCGGCCGGCGCTGGTGCTGGACGCCGTCGCCGCCGACCCGAACGGGCCGATCGACGCCGGCAAGGTCGGCAAGGCGCCCGTCAGCGTGGAGCAGGACGGCTCGGCTCTGGTGTTCACCCCCGATCCGGCGTTCCTGGCCGACCCCGCGGTGACCTATCCAGTCACCATGAACGCCGCCTCCTCGGCGTGGGTAGGTGCTGCGCTGGCCGATGACACCTTCGTCAACAGCCTGGACTATCAGGACGGCTGGTACAACAGCGATCTGGACCGGACGCTGGTCGGTAAATCCAACGGCGGAGCCGTCACCTGGCGTACCTATCTGAAGTTCAACGTGGCTGTTCCTGAGCTGGAGAACGCAGAGATCTACAACGCCGATCTGATGCTGTGGAACTACCTGTCTAACACCTGCGGATCACAGGTCGGCTCCGGTATCGTCGCCCGCCGGATTACCACACCCTGGGATGTCTACAACCTGACGTGGAACAATCAGCCATCCACCACCACCGAGTATCAGGTGGTCAACCCCGCTGCTTACAGCAGTAACTGCTCCTGGGGTGAAGGCGAGCTGCTCTACTCCGTTGAGGACATCGTCCGGAGCTGGGCTGGCAAGCTCGACCCTGACTACGGGTTCCAGCTCCGTGCCACGAGCGAGTCCGATGCCACCAACTGGCGCCGCTACCGCTCGAAGGAAGGAGGAAGCTGGAATCACGAGCCCAACCATGCCCCCATCCTCTTCATCGACTACACCCCTGCTGAGAAGGCCCTCGTCCACTTCTCGGAAAGCGGCCCGGAACGGACGACGGCACCGTCATACGCAGAGGCGTTGACTCTCTCCCAGGAGACCGAGGAAAGTGTCCCGGTCCTTCCAGCCGTCACTGAAAACGAGTTGCTGCAACTAGACGAGCAAGGTGGTGACCCGTATCCAGTCGAGTCGGAAAACCGGCAACCTCTTGAAGGTGAAGACTGGACCACCGTCGATCCTGAGATGGATGAGTTCGCGCCGAAGGTCATTGAGGTCAGTCCGCCGGACAAGGCAGTGGAGGTCGCGGTTGGCACCACGGTAAGAGTAACTTTTAATGAGCCGGTGACGGGCGTGCAGGTCTCCCTTAAAGATCCTGCTGGTACAGCGGTCGAGGGCACTTCGACAATAGACACCACTGGCAAAGCCGTCACGTTTACTCCAAATGAACCGCTATCTCCAGGGCTCCGGTACACCGCCGAGGCCAGCGAGGCGGAGGACGGTTCCGGTAATCTTATGGATCCATATCCTTGGTCCTTCACCACCGCAGGTGGCATCGCTGCGCACTGGCCGCTCGACGAAGGCGCAAACCGTAACGCCGCCGACTCGTCAGGTAATGATCATGACGCGACGCTGAACGACACTGCGACGTGGGTTGCCGGAAGGACCGGCAACGCACTGTCGAACACCCCGCCTTCCCAGCTGCGAGCCACCGCATCGCAGGAGGCCGTCAAGACTGGCAGGCCCGCCGAAGTCACGGGCGAGACCTCTGAGACCAGCATCACTTATGCCCAGCCTGACGGGAAGACGTTCACGACCGAGGTTGCCGCTGGTCCGGTGCGGGCCAGGCAGGGCGACAGGTGGGTGCCAATCGATGCCTCGCTGGCAGCGCAGGGAGGGGTGCTGAAGCCGAAGACGCTCGCGCATGGTGCCGCAGTGGAGGTTTCTACTGGTGGTACTGACGCGTTCGTGAAGATGACCGCCGATGGGCAGTCGTATGCGCTGCGATGGCCGACTGTGCTTCCCAAGCCGACTCTTAGCAAGAATGTGGCCACGTTCACCGACGCCGCTGGACGCGGCGCGGACCTGGTCGTGACCGTGTTGCCGACCGGGTTCCGGCACGATGTGGTGCTGCGCGAGCGGCCCGCCAGGCCGCTGGAGCTGCGGATCGGGGTGGAGACCGGCGGGCTGATCTTGACTGAGGACAAGGGCGGGCGCCTGTTGCTCACCGGCGGTAAGGGCAAGAAGCTGGTGGCATCCGCGCCGCAGCCGGTGATGTGGGACGCCTCCGCCGGGGCTCGCCTGGCCAGGGGTCGCCTGCCGCAGGCCAGGCACGCGAAGATCGCCACCGATGTGGTGACCAGGGACGGTCACACCGAGTTGGTGCTCAAGCCCGACCACGCCTTCCTGTCCGACCCGGCCACCACGTATCCGGTGCGGGTGGATCCGACCACCACGCTGCCGTTCAACCACGACGTGCAGGTCTCTACTGACGTCGACTTGCCGACCGACCCGACCGAGGCGTTCCTGATGGCCGGCACTCAGACCGGCAGCCGGAAGCTCCGGGTGCATCTACGCTTCGACACCGCCGCCCTGACCGGCGCCACGGTGAGCGACGCCAAGCTGTCGCTGAACAACATCGACGCGCCCAGCTGCGGCGCCGCGGTCGGCGCTGGCATCCAGGTGCGCCGCCTGACCGGCGCCTGGGATGAGAACAACCTGTCCTGGACCAACAAGCCGGCCTCCACCACCGAGGACGCCCAGATCAACAAGGCGGCGATCAACCAGGACTGCGCCACCTGGCCCGGCTCGATGGACTGGAACGTCACCGGCATCGCCCAGGACTGGGCCGGCGGCGCGGCCAACCACGGCGTGGTGCTGCAGTCGCCGACCGAGACCAACGTCGACAACTACCGGGTGTTCACCTCCTCCGAGGACACCGACTTCGCCACCCCGCCCAAGCTGACCGTCACCACCACCGGCCCGGCCTCCGCGCCGGCGATCAGCGCCCTGACCGTCACCCCGGCCCAGGTCGTGGCCGGCACCACGATGGTCACCTCGCTCACCCCGCAACTGACCGCCACCGTCACCGACACCATCGGCGGCACCCTGACCGGCCAGTTCGAGATCGAGCACGACCCGGCCGCCACCGGCCAAGGGACCGGCCAGATCTGGGTTGGCGCCTCCGCCGCGGTGACATCCGGCACCCAGGCCACGGCGGCCGTCCCGGCCGGGAAGCTGACCGACGGGTGGAAGGTGCGCTGGCGGGCCCGCGCGGCCAACACCGCCGCGTCGACCACTTCTGCGTGGTCGGCCTGGCAGATGGCCACCATCGACGTGCCCGGCCCGATCTCTGAGCCGACCGTGGGCGCGTTGCAGGTCACCCCTTCGACGGTGGTGGACGGCACCACCGTCACCTCCAGTCTCACCCCCAATCTGCTGGCCCAGGTGAGCGACCCGGCCGGCGGCAGCCTGCGAGCCGAGTACGAGATCGAGCACGACCCGGCCGTGACCGGGCAGGGCACCGGCCAGATCTGGACCGGAGCCGTCGACAACATCGCCTCCGGCACCCAGGCGAGCATCGCCGTACCGGCCGGGAAGCTGACCGACGGCTGGAAGGTGCGCTGGCGCGCCCGCGCCGTCGCTGGGCCGCTGTCCTCAGCCTGGCCGGACTGGCAGCAGGTCACGATCGACGTCGTCCAGCCGGGCGAGGAACCACTCGCGCGGACCGCCGGGCCGGTGATCCGCACCGATCAGAGCTTCACCGTCGCCGCCTGGCTGAAGTGGAGCGACAAGGACGGCAACTACACGGTTGTCGAGCAGAAGGGCACCCACCAGGCGCCGTTCCGCCTCGGCAACACCCCGGACCGCGGGCTGGTATTCACCTTCACCAGCGCCGACATCGCCGATGCGACGACCGAGGGCGTGTTGTCCGACGTCGAACCGCCGGTCAATGAATGGTTCCACCTCGCCGGCGTGTACAACGCCACAGCCAAGACCGCGACGCTCTACCTCAACGGCAGTCCGATCAAAACCGGACCGGTCAGTTTCTCCACATGGAACGCCGACACCGCCATGACGCTGGGCACCAGCATGCGCGGCGACCTCGACGATGCCCGGGTCTATCAGCGCCCACTCTCCGCCGACCAGATCACGAACTTGGTTGGGGTCGCATTCCAGCCCTTTGCCGAGCCGACGTCGCCTGCCCAGACAGAGGCGCTGGCCACAGGGGCATTTGACTACAAGCACATGTCCCTCGAAGCCTGTGAAGCGGAACGCGACGCGCGGACAGGAACCGGATTCAAATCCCGCGCCTGGGACCGGGCTACTCCCTACAGTGCGTGCTGGAGTCGCCATGAATATTTCATGATGTTCGAAATGGATAAGAAAACCGTCAAAACTTCGACCGGTACTCGCTATGAGAGAGTCAAAATGGAGACTGACGGCCAGCTCCACTTCGACGCAACAGTTGTAATCAATACGTACCTGGGCACCTCGACCGGTACGGGAATCGTTGGCGGAGGATCACTGGGACCGCGCAGCATCAAGGTCTTCACTAAGATTGACGATCTCGATGGCGGCGCGGACGAGGGTGTCGCCGACTGGTTCGAGTGCCTGCTGACCGGCTGCAGCGGCAAGTTCGAAGATGACGACCTGGACAGAGTCCTCGGCCTGCGCGTGGATGTGCAGGGCGGCACCAACGCGTGCACACTGACCTCAGGATCGGGCTATCAGGGCACGTTGAGGCGTGACAACAGAATCTCCCAGTGGCTGGCAGACTCCAGAGATGAATTCGTTCTCCAGTCGCACGCGGAGAGGGTCAGTAGCTGCACGATCCGTCCATGGATCACGTTCGACGACCCCACGCCAGGTATCGATCCCCAGTCCGTCGCATTATGGGGTCCTCCCGGCACGGTTTCGGGCGGCACCTCTGATTCCATGGCCAAGCGGCTGAACTCCCCGGCGGTCAAGTGCGACAACCTTCCGATGTGGAACAACAAGGGTGGATGTATCATCTCCGGAGCGAGCCGTATCTACGAGATGGCCACTCTCGATCTGGAGGTCGGCGCCGTCGCTCAGCACATCAACTTGGCCTTCACCACCCCGCAGAACACCGTGCCCTTGAAGGCAGGGAAGATTATTCCGGGAAACTGGGGGCGCTATGCGAACGGCACGCCTCGCGAGAAGCCGCTGCGGGAATCGCTGCATCGAATCCAGACCCATGTCGGCACAAAGCCGACCGTCAAATACAAGGCAAATGTGGACCGAAAGAACGAGATCTGCAAAGAGTTCTTTGAAGATCGTCGAACCAGGAAGAACGGGGAGACGAACGAGTTGAATCTGGAGGACTGCGACGAGTTCCCCTTCGCGTCAACCGAAGAAGGTGCGGCCTACGTTCATCCGCAGAACGGGGCCGACAACTTCTCGATACTGGCGCTCAATCATAAGCAGAATGAGGCGGCTGGGACGGACCTCAACGTTTTCTACTCGCGATATCGAGTTCTAGCCGGTGACCCGTTCTGGTTGTTGATCAAATAGTGGATCATGCGCCGCCGGGCCGGATATTATCATCCTGGCCCGGCGGCATCACTTCATATATCGAAAGGAAGAGAATGCGGCCGTCGGAACGCCTTTGGCACCTCCTCTGGAAATACGGAATGACAGTAGAATTCCGAGCCGTGTGGGTGGAGGGTATTGATCTTCCAGAGATCGGGCGCCGCCTGGGCGCGGATCTCCGCAGCGCGCAGCGCTGCGGTCTGATCGAGTTGATAGACGGGCTCTCGTACGGTGACGGGACGGCGGTGATCTGGGCCGATCGGTTGAACAACGACTGGATCCAGATCATCGAAGCTCAAGGGCGTGAATGCAGTTACGCCTTGACGGACCTGTCTGCTCGCGGAGGACAGGCCATGCGGATGGGCTGGGGACTGAACGGCATTGCCGATCTCGTTTATTCGGTGGATGGGGAGGAGACCACCGTCTTCAGTGTCACCGTCCCCGGCGAACGGTGGGGCAAGGCTCCCGGCGCGCTCGACTCCTACGCGGCTGGCCTGCGGTTTGACCTTGAGGACACGAGCTGGAAAACAGATCCGGACCTGCCGTCCGAATGGATGGCCTTCGCCGAATGGGCGGAATCCTCCCCGCTCAGCGAACAATCGGATGCGGATCTGGTTCTGCCGGAAGGGTGGTGGGACTTCTACGAGATGTCACTTAATGGATATGACCCGGCCGTGGCGACCTGCGTCACCTCGGCCCTGACGCTCATCGGAAGGATGACCGGCAGAGAGATCGACGACGCATGGCTTAGCGGTATCCATACCCGCCTCGCAATGCCCGTTGAGCTCTGATCTCCCGTTAGATAGATAATGGCCGTCGCTGCGATAGAGGCAGAGCCTGCGCGAACCAACCCATATGGAACAGGCCTCAGCTGCCCGAGAATGCTGACCGGGGTGGCGCCCCCGCTGCCTGCCGGCCGCGGAATACCCGTGAAGTTCCGCCCCAGCCCTGGCCGAACGGCGTGCTACCGTCAGTCCGGCCCAGCAAGGGCGGACTCCTCGCCCAGGTCATCAACACCGGTCTCGACCACCACCTCAACGCTGCAGGGGCCGGGGTCCGCATCACCACCAACCCGCTGTGCATCATTTTTCGCGGCACCTAACAGCGTGTCCTACATGGTGGGTGAGTCGTTGAACTCACCATGGACGGCGGGCAATGGGACTGGATCGTCCCAGCGGGGTTGTGGGAGATCGCGCGGCCGTTGCTGCCGGTGCCCCGGGTGCGCCCGCAGGGCGGCGGGATCGTCGGTGTCGCTGATGAGGCGGTGTTCGCCGCGATCGTCTACGTGCTGGTCAGCGGATGCTCCTGGCGGGCGCTGCCGCCGTGTTTCGGAGCCTCGAAGTCCACTGTGCATCGCCGGTTCTTGATCTGGTCGTGTGCCGGGGTGTGGGAGCGGTTGCACCAGGCCGTCCTGGACCGGTTGGCCGGTGATGGCCTGCTGGATGTGTCGCGCGTGGTGCTCGACTCGGCGCATGTGCGCGCCAGAAAGGGGGCGAACACACAGGTCCTTCGCCCGTGGACCGGGGTAAGCCCGGTTCCAGGCTGCACGGCCTGTCGGACGCGGCCGGACTGCCTCTGGTCGTCGGCCTGTCCGCGGCCAACGTCCACGACAGCCGCTGGTTGAAGCCGATGGTGCTCGCCCTCCAATTGAGACACAGCCCTGTGCAGGGCCGGTATCCCAAGATCGGCAAGCTCCACGCCGACAAGGCCTATGACCATCCTGAGCTGCGGCGATGTCTGCGCGGCAAGCGCATCGGGGTGCGTATCGCCCGCAAGGGCGTCGAGTCCAGCCAGCGACTGGGCCGCCATCGCCGGGTGATCGAACGAACTATCTCCTGGCTGTTCGGCTACCGGCGCCTGTCACCCCGTTACGAGCGTCACCCCTACGCCTACCTGGCCTTTCTCACCCTCGCTGCAGCCATGACCTGCCATAAGCGACATCTCAAACTCACTATGTAGGACACGGTCTAAACCGAAGGCACCACCGCCCTCACCCGCATTGCCGGAACCCTCCACGACCCGCCGGGCAAACCGAACTCCTCACCGCCTGGAGCACATGATTCACCGGTAATCTGCGGCGCCGGTTCGACGGACGGCTCGCGGGCACGGCGCGGGAGCCGGAGGTGAGCGGGCTGCTGTCAGGCGGTGGTGACCTCGCGGGCCGGGAGGCCGTGCGGGGGCGCCTCCGCCAGGACTTCCTCGGCCGCTCCGCCGAGCCGTACGGCCAGCCGGAAGCGGTGCCGCTCGCCGACCCTGCGCGGCTCGAAGGAGACATGGGCGAAGCCCGCCTCCGCCGTGGCGGCCTCCGCCAGCCGGTCCAGCTCCCGCTCCACCCGCGCCCACTCGGCGGCCGGGACGTACTGGCGCATGATCGAGTGCCAGACCACGGTGAGCGTGCCCGGCTCCGGCCGGACATCCGCCAGGAAGTCGGCCGCGCCGACGGCGTCGACCTCGGCCGGCACCCGGGCGGCCACCCGCAGGGCGCCGTCCAGCCGCGCGGCGCGGGCGGTCTGGTCCGGCCAGACGTATGCCCGCAGGGCAAGCGCGCCCTCTGGGGACAGCGGGTCGATGGGCGTCAGGTCACAGCCGCGCCGTTCGACGATCTCCAGGTCCGGCTGCCCGGCGGCGGCTCCGGCCAGCCAGGCGGGCGGGGCACCCCGCCAGGCGTCCTCCAGCAGGACCGGCGAGTCGGCCGGACCCCAGGCGAAGCCCTCGGAGACGTAGCGGAACCGGTCGGCGCGCAGGTTGAGCCCGGCGCTGGAGCCCAGCTCCAGCAGCCTGACCGGCGACGGCCAGGTCCGCGAGGCCCGCAGCAGTCCGGCGATCAGGAGATTGGCCCGGCCGACCTCGTTGGTCTGCGGCGGCCGGGTCATCCAGTCACGGACCCACTCCATCCCGGTGGCGACGGCGGCTCGGAAGGCCTGCCAGCAGGGCTCCGGTCGGTCCGGGTCGAAGACACCGCCCGTGCTGGGGTAGCAGGCGGCCAGGTCGGGCGCGCGGCCGGTGAGGGCGAGGGCGTGCACGCCGCCCAGCAGCCGCAGCGCCACGGCGTCGGGTCCGGGCGCGTCCCCGTATCCGGCGAGTGCCTGCGCGCAGGGACCCCCCTCGCGGACGTCCCGGGCCACCCGCTCCAGCAGGAACGCGTACAACGGTGAGCCGAGTTCGGCGCAGCCGCGCGCCTGGTGCTCGACCATGACGGCGGCACGTTCCTGGGACATCGGTTCCTCCTCGTCCGGGTACCGACGATCTTTCACCTGTGCCGTCGTGTGCGGCAGGGGCGAGCGGGGTGAATCGCGTCACGTGCGGCCGGTTCCGGCATTCACTCGCCGGCCGATCCAGATAGGGCTTGGTTACCCCGGGTAGGAGACGGTATGTCACCTGCTGCGGAGGTGAGGGAGGGTGACCCCTCAAGGACTGGAGGCCGCGCGGGCGCCTGCCGTACACGGGCAGCCGGGCGTTGCGGCGGGACACGAAGACCTCCGGTGAGGTGAAGACTCGACGCCTTCGCCTCACCGGAGGTCTTCGCTGTAGATCAAGCCCTGCTGTCGACAACGCTCCTGGTCAACACGCCTAGCCTCTGACCTGGACCTCGGCCAGGGACAGCGGGTTGGACGGCGAGGCGAGCTGGACCCTGACGTACCTGCCCCTGGTGCCCTCGGGCAGCTTGACCTTGCTCGGCGAGCCGGCCTGCTCGCCGACGTGCACGGCGGTCACGCCGGGCGCGGTGCGGGCCTGGTCCAGGTCGTCGGTGGTGAACGGCTGGTCGGAGGCCATCACCCAGAAGTCGTTCAGCCGGTCGGCGCAGCAGTCGAGCCGGTTCCAGACGTCCACGCTGTCCAGCGCGGCCGAGGTGCCGAGATCGACCTGCCACCAGGCCTGCTTCTCCGGCTCGGCGGTGTGCGTCGTCGTTCCGGAGCCCCAGTTGCCGTCGGTGTTGCCGTCGACGGCCCGGGAGGCCGGCGCGTCGTAGCCGGTGCTCTTCTGCGTGGCCGGCTTGCCGAGCGAGAGGTTGGGCCGGTCGACCGCCAGGGGCAGGGCGGTGGTCGTCCCCATGCGCCCGGTGCGCTGGTGCAGGCCCAGAGTGTGGGGGCCCGGCGCTACACCCGCGGGGGCGCTCACGCTGAGCGGCACCTTCACGCTCTCACCGGGACCGAGCGGGCGCACGCGGGGCGCCCCGAGCGTGGCCGTCCAGCCCTGCGGCACGGTGAGGGAGAGCTGGGTGGCCGGGGTGTGCCGCTTGCCCGGGTTGGTGACCGTGAGCTCGCCGCTGATCGTCTGACCGGGGGCGATCTCCTTTGCCAGGCTGGAGGAGGTGCGCAGCAGGCTGCGCACGCCCGGCGTCTCGATCTTGAAGACGTAGGCGTGCTTCCCGGTCTCCTGCGGGGTGTTCACCACGACGCGGCCCTGCTCGTCACGGCTCCACGACAGGCGCGCGCCGGAGCCGAGCATGGTGACGCGGGTGCTGTGGTCCACCGGCAGGTCGGCGCCGAGCGTGAGCTGCTCGCCCGGCCACTTCAGCGCCGTGGCGTACAGGGTGCCGTCCTTCACCGTGTAGCGGACGTCGTCGGGGCCGCCCTTCTCCTCGGCCCGGTTCCAGTACGTGGTGCCGTAGATCGCCTCGCCGTTGGCCTTGAGCCAGGCGCCGATGTCCAGCAGCCGCTGCCGCTGGATCTCGGGGATCGTGCCGTCGGCCTTCGGGCCGATGTCGAGCAGCAGGTTGCCGTTCTTGCTGACGATGTCCACGAGCGAGTCCACGAGCTGGTCGGAGGTCAGGTGGTCCTCCTCCGGCTCGTTCTGGTTGTAGCCGTAGGAGTGCGCGATGCCGCGGCTGGACTCCCACTTGACCGGGTCGATGTCCGGCTTGACGGCGTACTCAGGGGTCTGGAAGTCCAGCTCGGGACTGTCGAGGTTGCCGCTCTGGATCTTGCACCGGTTGGCGACCGCGACCTCCTTGCCGCTCTTGAGCGCCTTGTTGTAGTAGTCGGCGAGCACTCCGGCGGTGTTCCAGTAGGAGGCCGGTTTGTCCCACTGGCCGTCGCACCAGATGATGTCGGGGTCGTAGCCGTCGATGAGCTCGCGCATCTGCGGGAGCATGTAGTCCTTGACGTAGTCACCGCCGCTCGGTGCCCCGATGTACGGGATCTCCGCTCCCGTGTAGGGATTGGTCGCCGGCCGTCCGGTGTAGGCGGGGTTGTGCCACTCATAGAGCGAGTAGTAGAACCCGGCCTTCAGCTTGGCCTCGTCCTTGCGCGCCGCGTCGAACAGCTCCTTGGCCAGGTCACGGCCGGGTCCGAGCTCGACGCTGTCACGCCCGCTGGTCTTGCTGTCCCACAGGGCCATGCCCTCGTGGTGCTTGGAGGTCAGCACGAAGTACTTGGCGCCGGCGTCCTTGAACAGTTTGACCCAGTCGGCCGCGTCGAACTTCTCCGCCTTCCACTGCTGCAGGAAGGCGTCGTAGTTGAAGTCCTGGCCGTACGTGGCCTTGTGGTGGGCGTTCGTCGCGCTCCCGGGCGAGTTCATGTAGTTCCCGTACCACTCGGCGTAGCTGCCGCGCGGTCCCCACGCGGGCACCGAATAGGCGCCCCAGTGGATGAAGATGCCGAACTTGTCGTCGTTGAACCACCCGGGCACCGGATGGCTGTTCAGCGACTCCACTGTGGGCTCGTACGCAGGCGGCGTGTCGGCACTCGCGACAGGCTGCGTGGCGAACATAGATCCGATGATAAGGAGGCTAGTAGCGGGAGCTAAGAGCAGTTTCCGCCTCATGTGGGGGCTCCAGACGTTGATTGATCGGATGAAACGTAACCTTGGCGTGATCGCCTTCACAAGGGGGCTGTGTCAAAAATGAGGTGATCCACGACAGGAGACCCCTATGCGTCACGGCAAGCCCTGGCGGCTGCTCCTCGCGGCATGCGTCGCCGCGAGCGGGCTGACCGCCCTCACCCCCCTAGAGGCCCTGGCGGCCGACACCGTCTTCCATGTGGCCCCGCAGGGCGACGACGACGCCGCGGGCACCGAGGCGGCGCCGTTCAGGACGATCACGCGCGCCCAGCGCGCCGTACGTGAGGCACTGCCCACCGCGACCGGCCCGCTGCGGGTGCGGGTGCGGGGCGGCGTCTACTACCTCTCCGAGCCCCTCACCTTCACCCCCGCCGACTCCGGCGCCACCTACGAGGCGGCCGCGGGCGAGCAGGTCGTGCTCAGCGGCGGGCGCAGGCTCGCGCCCGCCTGGACCACCCACCAGGGCGCCACCCTGGTCGCCGACATCGGCAAGGACCTCGACTTCGACGAACTCTTCCTGGACGGCAAGCGGCAGGTCCTGGCCAGGTACCCGAACTTCGACCCCAAGGTCGAGGTGCTCAACGGGTACGCCGCCGACGCGATCTCCCCGTCGCGGGTGGCCGGCTGGAAGAACCCCGCGACCGCTCTGGTGCGCGGACTGCACCAGGGCGAATGGGGCGGCAACTCCTTCAAGGTGACAGGCGTCGACGGCAACGGCGACCCGAAGCTGCAGTGGGTGGGCGACAACAACCGGGGCAGCGGGCTGCACCCGCAGAAGCGCATGGTCGAGAACGTCCTGGAGGAGCTGGACGCGCCGGGGGAGTGGTTCTACGACAAGGCCGCGGGCAGGTTGTACCTCCAGCCTCCCGCCGGCGTCGACCCCGCGGCGGTCCGCGTCGAGACGGCCGAGCGGGAGGAGCTCATCCGCGTCGTGGGCGATTCACCCGCGTCACCGGTGCGCGACCTCACCTTCGCCGGATTCACCTTCACCCAGACGCACCGGACGCTGTTCAGCCGGCCGTACGAGAAACTGCAGCTGGGTGACTGGGCCATCGCCCGCGCGGGTGCGGTCTACCTCAAGAACACCAGAGGGATCACCGTCCGTGACGCCCGCTTCGACCAGGTCGGCGGCAACGCCGTCTTCATGGACGGGTACGCCGAGGGCAACGTCGTCTCCGGCGGCGACTTCCGTGACTCCGGGGCGAGCGACATCGCGGTCATCGGCTCCCACGACGCCGTCCGGGAGCGCTCCACCTGGGATGCCATGCGGAGCACCATCACCGACACCACGCCGGGCCCGAAGACCGAGGACTACCCGCGCGACATCACGATCACCGGCAACTACCTGACCCGCAACGGGCGCTTCGAGAAGCAGACCTCCGGCGTGCAGATCTCGATGAGCCGCCGGGTCACGGTCTCCGGCAACACCGTGCACGACGGGCCGCGCGCCTGCGTCGACATCAACGACGGCACCTGGGGCGGGCACGTCATCGAGGACAACGACATCTTCGACTGCGTCAAGGAGACCTCCGACCACGGGCCGATCAACTCCTGGGGCCGCGACCGCTTCTGGCCCCTGAGCGCCGGTGACGCCGTGAAGAAGGACTACGCCAAGCTTGACGCGATGGAGACCACGAAGATCCGGCACAACCGGATCTGGCACTCCTCCCACTGGGACGTCGACCTCGACGACGGCTCATCCAACTACGAGGTCACCGGTAACCTCCTGCTCAACGGCGGGGTGAAGCTGCGCGAGGGCTTCTTCCGCACGGTGCGCGGCAACGTCTTCGTCAACGGCGGCGGGCACTTCCACGTCTCCTACGCCGACAACGGCGACGTCGTCGAGAAGAACATCTTCGTCACCGACGACCCCTACGACTTCATCCAGAGCGATCCGTCCACCTCCAAGACCGCCTACGACGACAACCTCTTCTGGAACAACGGCAAGCCCGTCGCCGACATCACCGACGCCTGGCGCGCCCGCGGCCTCGACACCCGCTCGATCGTCGGCGACCCCCTGTTCGAGGGGGCGAGCCCCTACGCCGATCCGGCCAAGCTCGACTACTCCCTCAAGGCCGGCTCCCCGGCTCTGGCGCTGGGCTTCAAGCCCTTCGCGATGACCGGATTCGGCAAGCCGGGCTCGCCCACGCCGCCGCCGCTCACCTGGCGCAAGCCGGACACCGGCATGACGATCGGCAACCTGGCCGAGCCGCTCATGGGCGCGACGGTCACCGAGATCCACAGCGACGAGGTGAAGTCCTCCGTCGCGCTCACCGACTACGACGGCCTGTTCTTCGCCGCCGTGCCCGCCGACTCCCACGCCTGGCGGCAGGGGCTGCGCACCGGCGACGTCATCAGGGAGATCGCCGACGTCAAGGTGAGCGACCGCAACAGCTTCTGGAAGGTCTACAACCGCACTCCCGCCGGACAGCCGACGGCGCTGAAGGTCTGGCGCAACCAGGCGCTGACGGACTTGAGCCTGACCAAGGCCGCCGGCGTGGAGACGATCGACAACGTCTCCGGCGTCACCTACACCGGCACCGGCTGGGACTGGAAGAACGACCAGCGCGGCGGCGCCGGATCCACCCTCGACGACCTGCACGCCACCCAGACCGACGGGGACGCCTTCGAGCTGGCCTTCCACGGCACCGGCGTCGAATACATCGCCCAGGTCAACTCCGACGAGGGCAAGGTCGACCTCTACCTGGACGGCAAGCTCGACACCACCATCGACAACCAGAACCCGACCCGCGAGTACCAGAAGGTCGTCTACACCAAGACCGGCCTGGCACCGGGGCCGCACACGCTCAAGGGAGTGAAGAAGGACGGCTCCTACTTCATCGTCGACGGCTTCAAGATCCACACTGCTCCCGGGGGCGACGGCGAGGCGCCGGTGACCACCGCGTCCGAGGTGCCCTCAGGCTGGGCCTCCCAGCCCGTGCAGGTGACACTGACCGCCTCCGACGCGGGCACCGGCGTGGAGCGGACCGAGTACCGCCTCGGCGACGATTCCTGGCGGGCCTACACCGGTCCCGTGCGCGTGGACCGCGAGGGGGAGAGCGTGCTGACCTTCCGCAGCGTCGACCGGGCCGGCAACGTCGAGAAGCCCCGATCGGTCACCGTCAGGATCGACACGATCGCTCCCACGCTGACCGTCACGCCCAGCCCCGACCGGTTGTGGCCGCCGAACCACAAGCTCGTGCCGGTGGACATCTCGCTGAAGGCGGCCGACGCCGGTCCCGTCACGGTCACCCTGGTCTCGATCACCAGCTCGTCGGCCGGGGTGGAGGACGACGTCCGCGGTGCTTCGTACGGCACGGCCGACACCTCCTTCGCGCTGCGTGCGGAGCGGGACGGCGGGTCGGCTCGGGTGTACAGGATCACGTATCGGGTGGTGGACCGGGCGGGCAACGCCGCTGTGGCCCACACCCAGGTGACCGTACGGCGGGCCGCCTAGGTTTCCGGCAAGGCGGCCCGGAGCTTCCGGGCCGCCTTGCCCTTCCCCCGCCGGCGCGGGGCGAGGGCGTGCACACCGCCCAGCAGCCGCAGCGCCACGGCGTCGGGTCCGGGCGCGTCCCCGTATCCGGCGAGCGCCCGCGCGCAGGGACCCCCCTCGCGGACGTCCCGGGCCACCCGCTCCAGCAGGAACGCGTACAACGGTGAGCCGAGTTCGGCGCAGCCACGCGCCTGGTGCTCGACCATGACGGCGGCACGCTCCCGGGACATCGGTTCCTCCTCGTCCGGATACCGACGGTCCTCCACCTCGCGGCGGGCCGTACGGCAGAGCCCGGAGGGGTGAGCCTCGTCACGCGCGATCCATTCGGGTGGTCAGGCCGCAGGGCTCCGGGCAGCGGTCGTGGGGTTCCTCACGCGGCCCCTTTCGCGTCGGTGTTGCGGATCCACTCCTTTCCTTCTGCGGCGATTCCCTCAAGGACGTGGAGGGTGTGGTGAATGCCGGAGGCGTCCAGCGTCGCCTCGGACACCGTTCCGGGGAGCTCTCCCTGCTGGAGTTCTTCCATTCCCGGTTCCAGCACCCGGAGCCTGACATCCTCACCGTTGACGAGCGTGAGCTCGAAGGTCCGCCCTCCGTCGTCCGCCTGGCTCACCCGTACAGCCGCGACCACCTCGAAACGGTAGTTGGCCCGCTGCCGGACGTGGAGCGAACCTCGCTCGACGTCCAGTGTGGCGGTGAGCTGGCGAATTCCGTCTGCGGTGAGAAGGAACAGGAGAAGCTGGTACTTCTTGTAGCGCCAGGGACCGCCCCGCACCCGTGCGCGTGCACTCGAGGCGGGCGCTTCGATGAAGGCGTGGGCGATGACGTTGCTCATTTTCAGCCGGTAGTGCCGCAACGCCTTGTTCAGCAGCATTTTCCGGTCGCAGTCCAGCCAGGTGGCCATTTCCCCGTCCCCGGGCTTGTCGGCCAGTTTCGCCCGCCACCGGGTGAAGGCCGCCTCGTCGGCCTTCTGGTTCTGCTCGTATTCGAGTGCGTCGGCGGCATGCCGCCGACGTTCCAGGACGATGCGCAGCCAAGCACGAGCGGCGATCCATCCACCTGCCGCCACGAGGAGTGCCGAGCGAGCCGCGCTCAGAGGATCGGCCGACACCGCGCCGCCCATCGCCCAGATCCCTCCGGCGACGAGGGCTGCGAACCCGAGGACCGCCACCGCTTTTGTCGTCGGAGGCGTGGCGAGCTCCTCGCGGTAGCTCCAGAGCGTGCCCTTCTCCCAGTGCGCTCTGACCTCGCCGACCCGGTGCCGGATCAGCCAGGCGAACCTCTCGGCACCGACCCTCGTCTCCCGGTAGACCTCGACCACCTCGTCGCGCATGCTCCTGCGGATCCCCGCCGTGGCGGCCAGCCAGACCTCGCGGTCCACGCCGCGTGGAACATATTTGGCGAAGTAGTAATCGAAGCGCCGGTCCACATTCCGTACGAAGCCGCCGGGTGGCGCGTTGCTTTCACGCTGCCGGGCTGTCCCGTACGTCTTGTCCTTCGCGCGGCGCCGTACGACGCGGAAGCGCCACTCCGCGCCGTCGCGCGCGCAGAAGAAGCCGCCGATGACGCTCAGCAGGTAGGCGAGGAGCGCGGAGATCCGGCCGGCCTGGACCAGCAGGTAGCCGATGTGGACCGTCGCCGCGGCGAAGACGGCCGTCGCCGCCACCGCCTGGACCCAGATGGACGGGGGAATCACGACCGGCCGCGGTTCGCGGGCCCGAGGCCTGGCCGGAGTCGGCTGGAAGAACTTCCAGACCCGATCCACCCGGCTACCGGCCATTCGCTCCGCTTCGGCCAGTGTCCAGGCCTGTCGCCACACCTGGTCCTTGAGTGGTCCCTCAAGGAACGACTCCAGGTGCCGCAGGATCAAGGTGTGCTGGCGGGCGCCGAGCGCGTCTATCTCCTTCGTCAGGACACGGAGGTCCGCCTCGGGGCGCTGCGCGGAGTCCAGCAGGCGGTGAACGACCGTCAGCCCTTCCGCCCACTCGTCGTCACCGGTGACGGGCCGCCTGCTCTGCGCGTTCCCAAGCGCGGCGACCTCCTCCTTGGACAGTTCGCGCCGCGTCCTGCCGCTCACCAGAGCGAGCAGGCGGTAGAAATGGGCTCTGTCGGTGCTGTAACCATTCATGACGGCTTCGTCGATGAGCGTCCATGCCCGTCCTGTCCTACCACCGTCGAGGAAACGGACACCGAGCTCGAACTTCTCCTCGGGAGAGGCGTCCGCGGACATCATGTAGGTGTGGACGTCGCCGTGGACCGTTCCCGCCTGCACACCGATGTGCGCGGAATCTTCGGCGATGTTCGTCGTGGAGGTGCCTGGCGCCGTCACGACAAGCCTTGGGCCAGGCCGATGATGATCGCCAGCTCTGCGGCCAGCTCCGCCACATCGCCGATGAGCCCGCGCAGTTTCTTGAGCGCGAGCGTCAGCGTGCCCCTGCTCTGCGGGGTGTCCGTCTCCAGCGCCTTGTCGGCCACGGCCAGCTCCACTTCCGCCGCCGCGTAGGTGTCCTCGTCCAGGTGGCCGGCGGCCCGCGCCCGCTGGAGCCGGGTGTGGAAACCGGCGAGCGCCTCCGCCAGATCGACCGGCGGGGACGGCTCCGGGGTGATCCGGATTCCGCCGTACACGGTGCCGGCCTGCACTCCCACCCGCGCGTTCCCCTTTGCGACGTTCCTGGTCGTCTCGGGCATCGCCGGCTCCCTCGTCTCCGTTGTCGTGCGCCGAGCGTCGTCTCGCGCCTCGGCGGTCAGTTCCTCGGCCAGGGACACGGCGAACGCCGCCGCGTTGGCCACCGCTCGTTGCTGCCACCGCTCGCGATCGGTGGTCTTCTTGGTGCCGTCGGCCCAATCGCTGATGCCCCGGACCACGACCACCGGCAGCGACCGGTTCAGATGCCCGGCCTGCGCCACACCGGCGCCCTCCATCTCGATCGCCTGTGCGTCGTTGTAGTGCTCCCGAATCCAGCGGGCGTGCGCGGAAACCCTAGAATTCAGCACCACCTCGCCGGCGGCGATCGGCCCGAAGCGCACCTCGCAGTCCCGGCTGCCGGTGGGAAGACCACGTTTCCAGGAGCCACTACGGGCGATGTGCCGGGCGATCTGGTCGGCGCCGTGCGAGATCTCCCAGCCGCGGGGACGACTCTTGAGCCCGTCGTCCTCACTCGTTCCGCCGTGGTACGCGTAGACGCGCGTCGCCACCACCACGTCTCCGAGGGCGATGTGGGAGTACAGGGCGCCCGCCACGCCCACGAAGAGCAGGGCGGCCGGTCTGAACGCGTTGATGGCGCGTTCGGCCAGCACCGCCGCGGCCTGGTTGCCCGTGCCCACGTGAGCCAGGGCCACCCGGCACCGGCCGTCCGCGAGCCGGCCGACCTCGAAGCGGGTGCCCTGCGGATGCCAGTGCGGACGTGGATCGACCAGCTTCTCGCGGACAGCCTGATACTCCAGGTCCAACGCTGTGAGGATCACGATCGGGGGGCGGTTCACGTCACTGCTCCTTCGTGTTCGATGACTCGGACGGCCGGACCATCGGTGGGTACAAGACCTCGCACTGGCCGGCTTTGAACAGCCGGGCCGGCCGCCCGGTCGCGGACTTCCGCGCCGAACCGGCCGGGACGATGAATCCATCGGTCTTCTGGACCTTGCGATAGAAGTTGCGGGGATCGAGCGGGATCCCCCACACCGCCTCGTACACCTCCTGAAGCTCGGTGATCGTGAAGATCGGCCCGCAGAAGGCCGTCGCGAGCGCGGAGTGTTCAAGCTTGACTCGAGCGCGTTCGACACCGTCCTCGACGATCCGCCGATGGTCGAAGGCGAGCTTCAGATCTCCGGAAAGCACGTGATCGACCGGTTGCCATCTGGCGTCGGCCGCGTCCGTTCCGGCGATCGGCTCCGGCAGGCGCGGCGCGATCGCCAGATAGGCCACCGACACCACCCGGCCGCGCGGGTCACGGCCGGGCTCGCCGTACACGCCCGACTGCTCCAGACGCAGGGTCTCGACGTCCAGGTCGGCCTCCTCGGACAGCTCCCGGTGAGCTGCAGTGATGAGGTCCTCCTCGGGGTGCTGAAGAAAACCGCCGGGTAGCGCCAGGTCGCCCTTGTACGGCTCGACACCGCGCTCGACGAGCAGCACCTGTAAGCGCGACTCACGCAACGTCAAGATCACAAGGTCGACGGTGAGAAGGACGGGCGGCGGCACCCAGCGGTCGTCGGTCATACGACGAGAGTAGCTTTTTGTCAGCATGACAGAAAGGGGTGTCGCGGTGGCGTCTCGAGTACCTCTGCTGTCGCCGCCGGTCCGCCGTGGGCTGAGGTGCGATCCGCCCTGGCTCCCCGGGGTGTGGCCTCGCGGGTCAGCGGCGGGTGAGGGTCCAGGGGCCGTCGGCCTTGACGGTGATCAGGCGGGTGCCGGTGGGCAGCAGGGCGTTGCCCTTGTAGCCGCCGATCTTGTTGAACAGCAGGTCACCGTAGGAGCCGACGCGGGTGTAGCCGAAGACGATGAAGTTGCCCTCGCCGTTGTGGGCGGCGCGGACGGTGCGCAGGCCCCGGGTGGGGGAGAGCTTGAGCACCTGGTCGCCGTCGCCGCGGATGGTCCCGGCACACCAGCAGCGGGCCGTGGTCACCGGCTTGAACCGGGCGGTCCAGGCGCCGTCGGCCTTGATCTCCAGTGCCGCGGTGCCCTTGCCGCCGTAGGTGTTGTACAGCACGGTGCCGTCGTAGGAGCCGATGGTGTTGACCAGGAGCTCCGCCTTCTTCCCCGCCGGATTGATCGTGTGAACGATGAAGTTGGCCTCGCCGTCGTGGCTGAACTCCAGCAGACCGGGGGTCTTGGTGACGGCGACGCGGATGACC
>NZ_NGFP01000004.1 GCF_002149035.1 Streptosporangium minutum | reverse complement strand
GCTGATGACCGCGCACATCGTCCCCGAGTTCTCCGGCGGCGGCCTGGGCCGGATGCTGGTCCAGGGCGTGGCCAAGGACCTGACCCGGCGCGGGGTGCGGGCGATCGAGGCGTTCGGCGACCTGAAGTGGGAGCAGCCGGGGGCGTGCCTGATGCCCGCCGACTACCTGCTCTCCGTGGGGTTCAAGACGGTCCGGCCGCATCTGCGCTTCCCCCACTTCCTTGAGGTCAACGTCGCCCCCGGCATGACCGAGACCTCCCTCCTCCCCATGGCCGTCGAGGCCGCCGGCGACGACCTCGGCACCCTCTGCCGTGTCCTGCTGGAACAGGCCGCCGCCCGCGGCGCCGCCTGACCCCACACCCCGGATCGCCCGTGATCGGCGGAGGCACCGCGTCGCCGAGGGGGCGCACGCCGAATCCGTACGGCGGGCGCACCCGGCAGGTACGGCAGGGTACCCGGCGGGTACGGCGAGCCACATCCATCAGGTACGCCGGACGCACCGGGCGCACGTACGACGGGCGCATCCGGCAGGTACAGCGCGTATCTGTCGGATGCGTCAGACCCACTCGGCGCACGTACGGCGGACGCGCCCGGCGGGTGCGACAGGCGCGTCCAGCGCGTAGATCGGCCGCGAGAGCCGCTCGCCTAGGCTGGTCCTGTGCTGACTCCCACACCCTTCCCCAAGAGCTTCGCCAGCGACAACCACGCGGGCGTGCACCCCGCGGTGCTCGCCGCCGTCGTCGAAGCCAATACCGGAGACGCCCCTGCCTACGGTGATGACGTCTGGACCCGAGCGGCAGAGGACGCCTTCCGTGCCGAGTTCGGCGCCCAGGCGACCGTCTACCCCATGTTCAACGGCACCGGCGCCAACGTGGTGGGGCTGGGTCTCGTGCTCCGTCCCTACGACGCCGTGCTCTGCCCTGACACCGCCCACATCAACAGCAACGAATGCGGTGCCGCGGAACGCCTGCTCGGCACCAAGCTGATCCCCCTCCCCACGGACAATGGCAAGATCACTGTGGATGACATCCGCGGTCAGCTCTCCGCACTGGGCAACACTCAGCGCTCCCAGCCTCGCGCCGTCTCCATCTCCCAGGTGACCGAGTGCGGCACCTGCTACACCGCCGACGAGATCGCCGAGCTGGCGGAGTTCACTCACGCACGTGGTCTCTTCCTCCACATGGACGGTGCTCGCTTGGCCAACGCGGCGGCGGAGCTCAACTGCTCGATGCGTGCGCTCACCACCGACGTGGGGGTGGACCTGTTCAGCTTCGGCGGCACCAAGAACGGCGCCATGGGTGCGGAGGCACTCGTCATCCTCAACCCCGAACTGGACGCTCCGGCACTGTTCCTACGCAAGCAGGGCATGCAGCTCGCCTCCAAGATGCGCTTCGTCTCCGCCCAACTGACCGCACTCCTCACCGGTGACCTCTGGCGCGAGAACGCGGCCCATGCCAACGCGATGGCTCACCGGCTGGCCGACGGTGTCGCCGACCTTCCCGGCCTCTCGCTCCGCTATCCCGTCCAGTCCAACGCCGTGTTCCCGGCCCTCCCCGAGAAGGCGATCACGGAGCTCCAGCAGCGTTACCTCTTCCACGTCTGGGACGCGGACGAGAACGTGGTGCGGTGGGTGACGTCCTTCGACACCACGCCTGAGCACATCGACACGTTCGTCTCCGACATCCGCCTCGCCGTCCGCGCGGCGATCGACGGCCAGCCGGGTCTCCTTGAGTGAGGGCGTCTCGGGCGTCAGAGCGGATGGGCCAGTGCGATCACCACACGTGGCGACTCCCTGTTTCACGTGAAACAGGGAGTCCGGCTTCCCGGCGGTCCGCGCTTTGTGTGAAGTGCCACCTCCTCGGTCGGGGCAATGCCTCCGAAATGGAGACCTCGCCTTCGTAGGACGTGTTTCACGTGAAACAGGCGCGCCTTCTGGAGCCCGCGTTCGGAACAGGGGGGCCGGTCTCCGGGTGGACTGAATTTCGCCCGAAGCAACCAGGGCGTCCATGGGGGCGCGATCAGGACAGAGCTCTTCCTTCCATGAGCCGCTGTTTCACGTGAAACAGCGGCACCCTCCCCGGGCATGCGTGCTCAGGACAGAAAGAACGAGAGTGCGGAGGATGCGGGCGAGTATGACCGGGTGCCCCTGTGAACCCGCACGTCGAAACGGTGGAGCTTGAGGTCCGTCCCTCTCCGACTCGCGCCACGTCCGGTGGCATGGTGGACGAGTAGTCCGATGCCGGCGCTGGGGCCGCAGGTGGGGGTTGGGGTCGATCGCCGTCAAACGGTGCGCGCCGTACGGAAGGGGCGGCTCCGGCCACCCCACCTGCCCCCACCGTGCTTTTGGCCTTCCCCCGTACAGCGCCGCTTAGGTGGATGTCCCTGGTGTTGGACTGGAAGTGGACGGGGGCGCGGTTACTGCCGTCCGGCACCGGCGGAACCCCGTACACCATGTCCGTGGACGTGGCCCCGGCCCGCGCCAGCAAGCGTGGGCATACCCGCCTCGGCACTGACGTCGCGCCCCTCGCCGGCTCCAGTTATGAATCCAGAAACGGCAGGACTGTGGCTGCCAGCCCGGGTGCCGTCGGGATGTCGTAGTGCGTGGCGCCGGGCAGGACCGCCAGCCGGGCGATCGAGCGGCCTGCCCCGTCCCAGCCGGCGTCCCGCAGTCCTCCGCCCAGCAGGCCGTAGAACTCCACCATGTGCGCGGGGCGTACCGCGTCAGCGTCACCGAAGACCAGCAGGACGGGAGCGGTGATGGACGGTATCTCGGTAGTCCAGTCGTAGTCCTGCTTCTTCATCTCGGCCATCTTGCCGATCAGCACCGGCCAGTCCTGCGGCCTCGGCGCAAGCCGGGAGTAGAGCTCGTAGATCGGGGACTGCTTCATCGTCTCGGCGGCCTCGGCGCTCATCCGGTCCATCGCCGCCACGACCTCCGGGTGCCACCCGTCCCGCCTGAACGGGGTGGAGACGAGCACAAGTCGACGGACGGCTTGGGGGTGCTGGACCGTGGTGCGCAGGGCGACGTCCGCTCCCAGGGAGTAGCCCATCATGTCGGCCTGTGCCAGGCCGAGATGCTTGATCAGAGCCGCGATGTCGTCCGCCATCAGCTCCGGGCGCAGCGGACGGTCGACATCCGCCGTGCGCCCGTGGCCCTGCAGATCGACCAGGATGACCCTCCGTCCCTCGGCCAGCGCCGGGAGGATGGGCGCGAACATCTCTCCCGCGCCGAATCCGCCATGCAGCAGCACCAGGGGCTCGCCGGAGCCGTGCTCCTCGAAGTACAGGGACAGTCCGTTGACCTCTGCGTAGCTCATCGCATCGCCTTTCTCACGATCATCACGGAGATGGACTGGAGCGACCCGTCAAACTGATCGATCACTCCCCTACTATCACCCGCGAACGACACGGTGGCACCTGAGCTGTCTGACCGGAGAGACACCCTCCCAGCCGACGACGGACAGGAAGGCGCCTTCCTGAGGATGTGAGCGGTGTGGCTCCGCACCGCTTCCGGTTCGATCCCGGCGTAAAACGGAAGCGGTCTCCCTGTTTCACGTGAAACAGGGAGACCGCCCGCAGGTGTGACTCATGTGCGAGGTGACTACTCCTCCGCCGGCTGCATGGATCCCGGGGCCATGGTCCCGATGATGCGCTCCAGGTCGTCAATGGTCGCGAACTCGACCACGATGCGGCCCTTACGGCGGCCGAAGTCCACCTTCACCCGGGTTTCGAAACGGTCGGAGAGGCGATCGGCCAGATGGCGGAGAGCGGGCTCCTCGTCCGGCTTCGCCCGGGGGGTCTTCGGGGCAGGCGTCGGTGCCGCCTTCACGTCGCCCACCGCCACGATCTCCTCGACCGCACGGACCGACAGCAGCTCGGCCACGATCCGGTCAGCGAGGCGTTCCTGCGCCGCGGGGTCGTCGAGGGCCAGCAGAGCCCGCGCGTGCCCGGCGGTGATCGTGCCGGCCGAGACGCGGAGCTGGACTCGGGGCGGCAGTTTGAGCAGGCGCAGGGTGTTGGTCACGTGGGTACGGGAGCGGCCGACGCGGACGGCGAGCTGCTCGTGGGTGGCGCCGAAGTCGTCGAGCAGTTGCCGGTAGGCCGCCGCCTCCTCCAGCGGGTTGAGCTGCTCACGCTGGAGGTTCTCGATGAGCGCGTCCAGGAGGAGCTTGTCCTCCTGGGTGCTCCGGACGATCGCGGGGATCTCCTTGAGTCCCGCGAGTTTGGAGGCACGCCAGCGGCGCTCTCCCATGATGAGCTCGTAGCTGTCCTTGCCCATGGCGCGGACGACGATGGGCTGGAGCAGGCCGACCTCGGTGATCGAATCGGCGAGTTCCTTCAGGGCCTCGCCGTCGAAGACGGTTCTGGGCTGGCGTGGATTGCGCTCGATCCTCTCGATCGGGATCTCAAGGAAATACGCACCCGCCACCGGCTGCGGGGACGGCTGGCGCTGCTGCGCCGCGGGCTCCGGCGCGACCATCGTCGCGGTCGCCGACGGTGCCGCGCTCTGCACCACGGGCGGGCCCGGGATGAGCGCCGCCAGCCCTCTGCCGCCCATCCCTCTCGGCTGCTTACTCACTGCCCCTCCCGCGGCTCAAGGTTCCACCCTCAGTGATCTCCGCGGCGGTGACGGCCGCGAATCTTTCAACGCTCACACGGCCGCGCCTCGGTAGGCCATCTCACGGGCGGCGTCCATGTAGGCCATCGCACCGCTGGAGCCCGGGTCGTAGGTCATGACCGACTGGCCGTAGCTCGGCGCCTCGGAGACACGCACGCTACGGGGGATCAGGGTGGTCAGCACCGTGTCGCCGAAGTGGGACCGGACCTCCTCGGCGACCTGTGAGGCCAGCCGGGTCCGCCCGTCGTACATCGTCAGCAGGATGGTGGACATGTCAAGCGTCGGATTCAGATGGGCGCGGACAAGATCCACGTTCCTGAGCAACTGCCCGAGACCTTCCAGCGCGTAGTACTCGCACTGGATGGGGACCAGCAGCTCGGTCGCGGCCATCAGCGCGTTGACGGTCAGCAGGCCGAGCGAGGGAGGGCAGTCGATGAAGACGTAGTCGAACTCGATCGCCTTGTACGCGCCCAGCGCGCGCTGCAGGCGGGCCTCACGCGCGACCATGGAGACCAGCTCGATCTCGGCACCGGCCAGGTCGATCGTGGCGGGAGCGCAGTAGAGGCCGGGCATATCCGGGACCTCCTTGACGGCCTCCCCCAGCGGCATGTCCTCCACCAGGACCTTGTACATGTCGGGCACGTCGCCACGGTGCTCGATGGACAGCGCCGTCGAGGCATTGCCCTGCGGGTCGAGATCGACCACGAGCACCCGCTGGCCGTGCATGGACAGGGCCGCCGCCAGGTTCACCGAGGTGGTGGTCTTGCCCACGCCGCCCTTCTGGTTGGCGACGGTGAAGATGCGTGTCTTGGGAGGGCGGGGCCAGTCCCCGTCCCGGGTCCCCGTGGAGCCTCCCGGGGAGGCCGTAGTCGTCTGGGCCGATGTTTCACGTGAAACCACTGAGCTGAGTGCCTCTCGTACCAGCGGCGAGTCGCCGGGATTAAGGGGGGTCTGGGTCACGGTCGTCGTCCTTTCAGCCGGCCTGACTACGGGGGCGGGAGCCGATGCCGGCCAGCCCAGGCCAGAGGAGCTTCCATGGGGCGAGGCGACGGGATTCTCCGGCCAGCCGAGACCGCCCGCCGCGCCGACGATCGCACTTCCACGGTCATTCACTGGCCTCGTACTCGCTTTGCTCGGTCTGTCTACTGGCGTCGTGGTCGCTTCGATCGCGATTCACGATCCTTCCGGCGAGAGGCCTGCCGCGCTCCATCAGAGGCCCGACCGGCGACCACTCGGATGAGAGTTGCAGGCGGCTCGACCTTACCGTGCCCGACCGATACAAGCTCGGCGGTCAGCACCCCACTGGACCGCAATTGCCCCTCGGCGTCCGCCAGCTCCTCCGCTGCCCGCTCTCCCTTCATCGCAAGGAGCTCGCCCCCCTCGCGCAGCAGCGGCAGCGACCACTTCAGCAACCGTTCGAGCGGCGCCACCGCGCGTGCGGAGGCCACGTCGAACTCGCGCCTGCCCGCGAACTCCTCAGCCCGGCCGCGCAGCACCTCGACGTTACCGAGCTTCAGGGCCTCCACGCACTCCTCAAGGAACACCGTCCGGCGCAGGAGCGGCTCCAGGAGGGTGACCGTGATGTCCGGCCGTACGATCGCCAGCACCAGGCCGGGCAGGCCGGCTCCCGAGCCGATGTCCACCAGCCGCACGTCGGCGGGGACGGCCTCGGCGACCACGGCGCAGTTGAGCAGGTGACGGTCCCAGATGCGGGGCACCTCACGGGGGCCGAGCAGTCCGCGCACCACGCCCGGCCCGGCCAGCAACTCCGCGAACGTCTCCGCTCTGGACCAGGCGTCGCCGGTGAACACCTCGCGCGCAACCTCGGGCGGCTCGGGGATCTGCTCGCTCACTCGACGCTCACTCTTCCTCGGAACTGTCTGGATCAGGATTTTCTAAGGCTAACGGCCCGTTCCGTGGCAGCGCACAAGGGCAGGCCGCGAAAAAGGCCGCCGTCCCCGAGAAACCGGGGACGACGGCCAGTCTCCGTCGTTTGTGCCGCTATACGGGCAGGACCACCACGAAGCGACGGGGCTCCTCGCCCTCGGACTCGCTCCGCAGGCCCGCCGCCGCGACCGCGTCGTGCACGATCTTGCGCTCGAACGGGGTCATCGGCTGCAACGACTTGGGCTCGCCGTCGCGCTTGACGTCCGCGGCGATCTTGGTGCCGAGCTCGCGCAGCTCCGTCCGGCGGCGGTCGCGGTAACCGCCGATGTCCAGCATCAGCCGCGAGCGCTCTCCGGTCTGGCGATGGACGGCGAGCCGGGTCAGCTCCTGGATCGCCTCCAGCACCTCGCCGTTGGGGCCCACGAGGTCGCCGCCCTTGATGTCCACGACCGACACCACGGCGCGATCGCCTTCGACGTCCATGTCGATGTCACCGTCGATGTCGGCGATGTCGAGCAGACCCTCGACGTAGTCCGCCGCGATCTCGCCTTCCTGCTCCAGCGCAGCGAGATCAGGAGCCGCTTTCACGGTCTCCTTTTCGGCCTCGGCCTCGGTCACGTCCGGCCACTCCTTCGTACTGTCGGGATGTCGTCAGGACTTCTTGCTGCCCGTCCGCTTGCTGCGGGGCTGGCGGGTCGGCTGCTGGCGGATCGGCTTGGGCTCGGGCGCCGCGGGGGGCGCCTCGGGCTCGGGAGCGGACTTCCTGACCTTGCTCAGCAGGCCCGGCTTGGGCTCGGGCATGACCATGTTGCCCTTGGCGTCGGCCACCGGGGAGGGGTTGCGGCTGTAGAACCAGTGCTGCTGCCCGAGAGTCCAGAGGTTGGTGGTGACCCAGTAGAGGATCAGGCCGAGGGGGAAGTTCAGCGAGAAGATCGCGAACAGCGGCGAGATGTACATCAGGATCTTCTGCTGCTGGGCCATCGGGTTGTCCGGCATCTGGGCCATCGAGCGGGTCACGCTCTGCCGGACGGTGAGGAAGGTGGTCAGCGAGCTGATCGCCACGAAGACCGCGAGAACGACCTTGGTGACGACCGGGTCGGCGCCCAGCTTGATGATGTCGGCCGAGTCGGTCCAGAACGTCGCCGGCAGGGGCGCGCCGAAGATGTGCGCCGCGCGGGCGCTGTCGACGAGATGTTGCGTCATGCCGAACTTGAGCTGGCCGTTGGCCATCGCCTGCAGCACGGTGAACATCGAGATGAAGATGGGGAACTGGGCCACGATCGGCAGACAGCCGCCGAGCGGGTTGGCCCCCTGCCCCTGGTACAGCGCCATGACCTCCTGGTTCATGCGCTGCTTGTCGTTCTTGTAACGCTTGCGCAGTTCCTGAACCTTCGGCGCCAGCTCCTGCATCTTCTTCGACGAGCGCATCTGCTTGAGGAAGAGAGGGAAGATCAGCAGCCGCATCAGCACCGTCAGGGTGATGATGGTCAGCGCCCAGGTCAGCCCGCTGTCAGGGGCGAGGAAGCTGCTATAACCCTGGTGAATCCAGGTGATGACTTGGGCGACGGCTGTGTAAAGCCAGTTCAGCCAGGACAGCTCCACCGAGCTAGCTCCCTTGCGTTTCGTCGGACCGGCCCGGGCGTGGGGGCACCGGGTCAAAACCTCCGGGATGGAATGGGTGGCAACGCCCGATTCTCCGGATCGTCAACCATGTGCCGCGCAGCGCACCGTGGACGGCCATCGCCTCAAGGCCGTAAGCGCTGCACGAAGGATGGAAACGGCAACGAGGACCCAGCAGAGGGCTCACGAAGGTCCGGTAGAACCGGATAGGAGCCATCAGGATCCTGGCAGCCGGAGAAACTCCGGCGATCTGCTGCGCCGTCATCATCGCCCATCCATGTGAGCCTTGGGAGGCTCTCGCCGCCTGAGTAAACGATCCAGCGCGACGTCGAGTTCGGCGGCAAGGCGCTCGCGTCGCGCGGACGCGGCCGGTGGATTGGCGCGTACAACCAGCAGGCTACCTCTCGGAAGACGATGCAGACGGTCCCGGATGAGGTGTCTCAATTGACGTTTGACTCTATTTCGGATGACCGCGCCTCCCACGGCACGGCTCACCACGAATCCCACCAGGGGCGGCTCGTCCGTATCCGCGCGCACGCTTAAATGCGCGACCAGGGTGGGACGGCCTGCACGGCTTCCCTTTCTGACCGCGTTGGCGAACTCCTCGCCCCGACGCATGCGGGACCCGGACGGCAACACGAGAGAACCTTGTCTGACCCTGGGCAGGTACGGCTATCGCCCGCCGACATCACGGCCGACGGGCGACGGAACGCTGCCTTGGCCCGGCGGACCGGGCGCAACGGATGCGTCAGGCGGAGAGCTCGGCGCGGCCCTTGCGGCGGCGGGCGGCCAGGATGGCGCGGCCGGCGCGGGTGCGCATGCGCAGCCGGAAGCCGTGGGTCTTGGCGCGACGACGGTTGTTCGGCTGGAAAGTACGCTTGCTCACGAGTGGGCTCCAGGCTTGAGACGCATCCCCAGCACATGGGGACGCTCGACGATGGCTGGCTTGCCGGAAGCGGGGCATGCGAAATAGCCGTCGCGTGGCAAGCCGACCGTCGTACGCTACGGGGAACGCGTGTCCAGGTCAAACCGGAGACACGCGGATATAGGTTATCCACGAATCCACAGCCCCTTTATCCACCGCCGCCCCGCCGTCCACAGGATGTGCACTCAGCCTCCCCCGCACTGCCACTAGGCTGTGGACAACGTCTTGTACACAGCTGTGGACAGGGCTACTGTCGGCCCTCCCAGACCTTCTCTCCGCTGCCGGAACGCGTCAGGCGGCAAGTGCGGGGCTGTGCACACCGTGTGGATTCGATGTGGATTTCAGGCAGCGCCTCCGCGGAGCCACGGGCAGGCCGGCATGTGGACAACGGGGAAATCCGATGCGCCCGGCGATCATCGGTGTGGATAAACAGATCGCGGTGAGCTCACGGGGGCCGCGTCGGAGGAGGTGAGCCGGGCATGGATGGAATGGATCTCAGCGCGGTATGGGCACGGGCGCTGGAGAACTCCCTCAACGAGAGCGTCCCGTCCCAGCAGCGTGTCTGGCTCAGCATGACCCGGCCCTTCGGCCTCATGAACGACACCGTGGTGCTCGCGGCCCCCAACGATTTCGCCAGGGATGTCCTGGAGGACAAGCTCCGTCCCCTGATCAGCCACGCGCTCTCCCAGGAGTTCGGCCGCCCGATGCGGGTCGCGGTCATGGTGGACCCCAGCGCCACGGGCTCCGACTCCGGTGTCGCCTCCCGCCCGGAGTCCTATCCACAGGCGCCGCCCAAGAGTTATCCACAGAGTGGCGGGCCGCAGCAGACTTATGCACAGCCGGTAACCCCCCAGCACCACGGCGCTTCCGGGTCCCAGCACCCCTATCCGGCCGCCGGGACCGCGGCCCCGCCGTCCACCGAGTATCCACAGCATCAGCCACAGGCCCAGCCGTTCTCCTACACCTATCAACACAGGGAGGAGCAGGCGCAGCCGTACCTCCCCGCGGAGTCCTCCCCGGCCCCGCCCCCGGCGGAGCAGGGCGGCGGATACGGCCGAGGCGGATACACCCCGCGGCCCTCTCCTCCCTCGCGTTCGGAACCGGACACCTTCGAGCGGCCCGCGCAGGCCCCGGGCGCCGGCGGTGTGCACAACCGGTGGGACGGCCGCGGCAGCCGTACCCAGGGGGAGCCCGCCCGACTGAACCCGAAGTACACTTTCGAGACCTTCGTCATCGGCTCCAGCAACCGCTTCGCCCACGCGGCCGCCGTCGCGGTGGCCGAGGCGCCGGCCAAGGCGTACAACCCGCTGTTCATCTACGGCGACTCGGGCCTGGGGAAGACCCACCTGCTGCACGCGATCGGCCACTACGCGCAGAGCCTCTACGACGGCGCGCGGGTGAGATACGTCAGCTCGGAGGAGTTCACGAACGACTTCATCAACTCCATCCGCGACCACAAGGCCGACGGCTTCCGCAGCCGCTACCGCGCGGTCGACATCCTGCTCGTGGACGACATCCAGTTCCTTGAGGGCAAGGAGCAGACGCAGGAGGAGTTCTTCCACACCTTCAACACCCTGCACAACGCCAACAAGCAGATCGTCATCTCCAGCGACCGGGCGCCCAAGCAGCTCGTCACCCTGGAGGACCGGCTCCGCAACCGGTTCGAGTGGGGCCTGATCACCGACGTCCAGCCGCCCGAGCTGGAGACCCGCATCGCGATCCTGCGCAAGAAGGCGATCCAGGAGGGCCTGGCCGCCCCGCCCGAGGTGCTGGAGTACATCGCCAGCCGCATCTCCACCAACATCCGCGAGCTGGAGGGGGCCCTGATCAGGGTCACCGCGTTCGCCAGCCTCAACAGGCAGTCGGTCGACCTGCAGCTCACCGAGGTCGTGCTCAAGGACCTGATCACCGAGGACGCCGGCTCCGAGATAACGGTCGCCACGATCATGGCGTCCACCGCCGCCTACTTCGGCCTGTCGATCGACGACCTGTGCGGCGGGTCGCGCTCGCGCGTCCTGGTCACCGCCCGGCAGATCGCCATGTATCTGTGCAGGGAGCTCACCGACATGTCGCTGCCGAAGATCGGCCAGCAGTTCGGCGGACGCGACCACACCACGGTCATGCACGCCGACCGGAAGATCCGCTCGCTCATGGCGGAGCGTCGTTCGATCTACAACCAGGTCAACGAACTCACCACGAGGATCAAGCAGCAGTCGCGCAATGGATGAGATTCCCTCCACCGTGATGCACAGGCTGTGGAAAACCTTGTGGATCAGTGGTACGGACGTGTCATCCGGAGGCGATCGGCGCGCCCGACCATGATCAACGCTGGTCCGGGGGGTTCCGGGCGTCTCCACGGCCTGGGGATGAATCTGGGGACAACCTGGGGACAACCTGGGGAGAACTCGTGGACAACTTGTGGACGCCCTGTGAAGAGAGTTTTCCCCAGGGACAAAACGACTCTCTACCCCGTGGAGAACCTGGGGAAACCTCGTGGATAACCGGTGGATGAAGACACCAAGATCTGGGGACGGCCTGTGTGCAGAGCTCGGTTCTCCCCAGGCCCTTGAGTTCTCCACACCTTCCACCCACAGGCCCGGTGGATGGAAAAACTATACTTGACCTGCGAAAACAACGATCTTCCACAGTTTCCACAGCCCCTAATGCGATGACCCCTTGTATCTCTAACTAGAAAACCCAAGAGCCATAGAGGGGTTCCGGGGAGCGCATGTGCGGGACAGTGAACATCCGAACCCAAGGCACCGAGCGAAGAGCGCTCAACACACAGGAGGCAGATCCACGTGATGTTCCGGATCGAGCGAGACGTGCTCGCTGAGGCGGTCGCATGGACGGCACGCAGTCTTCCGGCGCGTCCCTCCGTGCCGGTGCTGGCCGGCATGCGTCTCGAGGTCACGGAGAAGGGGCAGCTCAAGCTCTCCGGCTTCGACTACGAGGTCTCCGCCGAGGTGACCCTCGAACCGCAGAGCGGCGAGGCGGGCGTGGTGCTCGTCTCGGGCCGGCTCCTCGCCGAGATCACCAGGGCGCTCCCCGCACAGCCGGTGGACTTCGTCGTGGAGGGCGCGAAGGCGGTCGTCACCTGTGGCAGCGCCCGGTTCACACTTCTCACCATGCCTGTGGAGGACTACCCCTCCCTGCCGACGATGCCCCCGGCCGCCGGGCGGGTGGGCAGCGACGTGTTCGCCTCGGCCGTCGGCCAGGTCGCCGTGGCCGCCGGCAAGGACGACACCCTGCCGATGCTGACCGGCGTGCGTGTGGAGATCGAGGGCGACACCGTCACCCTCGCCGCCACCGACCGCTACCGCCTCGCCGTACGGGAGCTGAAGTGGCAGCCGGGCCAGCCCGACTTCTCGGCGATCGCCATGATCCCCGGCAAGACCCTCGCCGACGCGGCGAAGGCCCTGGGGAGCACCGGCGCCGAGGTCGAGATCGCGATGAGCTCCGTCGGCGGCACCGGCGAGGGCATGATCGGCTTCTCCAGCGCCGGTCGCCGCACCACCACCCGCCTGCTCGACCCGGAGTTCCCCAAGTACCGCTCGCTGCTGCCGACCGAGTTCTCGGCCCGGGCCGATCTGTCCACGAGCGCGTTCGTCGAGGCCGTCAAGCGCGTGGCCCTGGTCGCCGAGCGCAACACCCCGGTCCGGCTGGCCTTCCGCGGCGACGAGGTCGTCCTGGAGGCGGGCAGCGGCGACGAGGCCCAGGCGGTCGAGGTGCTCCCGGTCGACTTCGAGGGCGACGACATCAACATCGCCTTCAACCACCAGTTCCTGCTTGAGGGGCTCGGCGCGATCGACTCCGACGTGGCCCGCCTGCAGATGACCACCTCCACCAAGCCCGCGATCCTCACCGGCGGCAAGCACGTGGACGACGAGGGCGTCCCCGACTACCGCTACCTGATCATGCCCATCCGCCTGTCGAGCTGACACCCTGTCCCGGAGCGGCCGGGAGAGCCCCGGCCGCGGACGCCGGACCTCACCGGGAGCCGTGGATGGGCGTGACCATGATCAAGGCATGTCTCAACGGGAGCAGGAAGGCCGGGGACCACCCGGCCCTTCCCCTGACCCCCCTGGAGCTCGCTGAGGCGGCCCGTGAGGCCCGTGAGGCGGGTGCGGCGGCCGTGCACATGCATCCGCGTGACGAGGCGGGCAGCGAGTCGCTCAGCGCCGTCCACGTCGGTGCGGCCGTCCGCGCGGTACGGCGGGCCTGCCCCGGGCTTCCCGTCGGGGTGAGCACGGGGCTGTGGATGACGGGCGGGGACGTGGAGGCGAGGCGCGAGGCCGTGGGCGGCTGGGCCGCACTTCCCGAGGAGGACCGGCCGGACTTCGCTTCGGTGAACCTCTCCGAACCCGGCTTCTCCGACCTGTGGCATGATCTCCGACGGCTCGGCGTGGGGGTCGAGGCCGGGGTCTGGTCCGTGGACGACGCCGACGCGCTCGCCTCGACGGGGCTGGAGTGCGTGCGGGTTCTCGTCGAGATCATCGGGGGCTCCGCCGACACCGCCGTGTCGCGCGCGCACACCGTGCTCGGCCGTCTGGACGAGCTCTCCGTCCCCGGCCCGCGGCTCCTCCACGGGGAGGAGGGACCGGCTTGGATACTTGTGGACGAGGCGGGGCAGTTGGGCCTGGCCACGCGCATCGGCCTGGAGGACGTCCTCCACAGCCCTGTGGGTGATCCTGTTGACGGAAACGCCGATCTGGTACGGCTCGCGCTGGCACGCCGGGTGTAGGTGGATGATGGAACCCTGAAGGGGGTGCTCGTATGCAGATCGGCATGGTCGGACTGGGCAAGATGGGCGGCAACATGGCCGAGCGGCTGCGCCGCGGCGGTCACGACGTCGTCGGCTACGACCGCGATCCGGCGGTCAGTGACGTCTCAAGCCTGAAGGACCTGGTGGATCGGCTCCAGGCGCCGCGCGCGGTGTGGGTCATGGTGCCCGCGGGAGCGCCGACCCAGGCGACGATCGAGGAGCTCGGCAACCTGCTGTCGGCCGGCGACATCGTGATCGACGGCGGCAACTCGCACTATCTGGACGACCAGAAGCACGCCGCCGAGCTGGGAGCCAAGGAGATCGGCTTCGCCGACTGCGGCGTCAGCGGCGGGATCTGGGGCCTGGAGAACGGCTACGCGCTGATGGTCGGCGGCTCCAAGCCCGAGGTCGAGCGGCTGATGCCGGTCTTCGAGACCCTCAAGCCCGAGGAGGGCGGCTTCGTCCACGCGGGCGACGTCGGCGCCGGCCACTTCGCCA
This sequence comes from Streptosporangium minutum, assembly GCF_002149035.1. Lineage (GTDB taxonomy): Bacteria > Actinomycetota > Actinomycetes > Streptosporangiales > Streptosporangiaceae > Streptosporangium > Streptosporangium minutum. The sequence goes on along the minus strand of NZ_NGFP01000004.1, from coordinate 79,660 downwards.
AGATGGTCCACAACGGCATCGAGTACGGCATGATGCAGGCCTTCGCCGAGGGCTGGGAGCTGCTTGAGGCCTCCGACGTCGTGACCGACGTGCCCGGCGCCTTCAAGAGCTGGCGGCACGGCACGGTCATCCGTTCGTGGCTGCTGGACCTGATGGTCCGCGCGCTCGACGAGGACCCGGCCCTGGCCGAGCTGAAGGGCTACGCGCAGGACTCCGGCGAGGGCCGGTGGACGGTGCAGGCGGCCGTGGACCACGCGGTGCCGCTGCCGGTCATCACCGCCGCGCTGTACGCCAGGTTCGCCTCCCGGCAGGAGGACTCCCCGGCCATGAAGGTCGTCGCGGCCCTGCGCAACCAGTTCGGCGGGCACGCCGTCACCGCCAAGGAGGGCGAGTTCGCCAAGGGCGCGGACGCCCCCGGCGCCGACGTCGTCCCGCCGGTGGAGGCCGACAAGTAGGCGACGGCCGGACCGTCTCCCCGTACGGCCCGCACCTTTCCCGCGAGCGCGGGCCGTACCCGGCGAGGGCCGGTTCCGGCCGCCTGCCGGGGCTCCTCCCGCGGGGCGCGAGCCGTACGGTGACGGACGCCTCGGAGCCGAGACCGGCGTGCTCCCGCGGGCGCGAGCCGTACGGCCGCCCGCTCCCGCGGCGGCGGGAGCGGGCCCGGCACGGGGACGGGCTCGTCCGCAGGCGCGAGCCGGGCGGACGCGGCGAGGCCCCAGATGCGGGCGTGGCCGACTAATCTTCCTGGGGTGCATGTCGCCAACCTCTCCCTGACCGACTTCCGGTCCTACGACGCCGTCGACCTCGGCCTGGAGCCCGGTGTCACGGCCTTCGTGGGCCCCAACGGGCAGGGCAAGACCAACCTGGTCGAGGCACTGGGTTACGTGGCGACGCAGTCGAGCCACCGCGTCGCCAACGACGGGCCGCTGGTGCGGCAGGGGGCGGCGCGGGCGATCATCCGGTCCGTGGTCGTGCGGGAGGACCGGCGGGCGCTGATCGAGCTGGAGATCAACCCGGGCAAGGCCAACCGGGCCAGGCTGAACCGCTCACCGGTGTCCCGCCCGCGCGACGTCGTCGGGCTGCTGCGCACGGTCCTGTTCGCCCCCGAGGACCTGGCCATGGTCAAGGGCGACCCCTCGGAGCGGCGCCGCTACCTCGACGACCTGCTGGTGGCCAGGACGCCCCGTTTCGCCGGGGTCCGCGCCGACTACGACCGGGTGCTCAAGCAGCGCGGCGCGCTGCTGCGCACGGCGGCTCAGGCGCGGCGGGGCGGCCGGAGCGGGCGGCGGGCCGACAACGACGCGGCGTTCGCCGCGGCCGGCGCGGGAGACCCCCTGAGCACCTTGGAGGTCTGGGACGCCCACCTGGCCAGGCACGGCGCCGAGCTGCTGGCGGCCCGGCTGGAGCTCGTCGAGGCGCTGCGGCCGCTGGTCGCCGCCTCCTACGCGGCCCTGGCGCCCAACTCCGCCCCCGCCGCCCTGGAATACCGCGGCACGCTGTCCACCGAGGCGGGGACCGACCGCGCGACGCTGGAGGAGCGGCTCCGCGCCGCCCTGCTGGAGGTCCGCACCTCCGAGATCGAACGCGGGGTCACCCTCGTCGGCCCGCACCGCGACGACCTGTTCCTCGGCCTGGGGGAGCTGCCCGCCCGCGGTTACGCCAGCCACGGCGAGTCGTGGTCGTTCGCGCTGGCCCTCCGGCTGGCCGCCTACGACCTGCTCAGGGCCGACGGCGGCGATCCGGTGCTGATCCTCGACGACGTCTTCGCCGAGCTGGACAACCAGCGCCGCGGCCGGCTGGCCGAGATCGTCGCCCCGGCCGAGCAGGTGCTGATCACCGCCGCGGTCGCCGCCGACGTCCCCGCGGAGCTGGTCGGAGCCCGGTTCGACGTCACCGAGGGGAGCGTGCACCGTGTCCGATGAGAGGCGGCCGGAATCCGGCCCGGCGCCCTCCGGGGACGCCCGCCCCGCCTCGGGCGGCACGCCGGGATCCTCCGGGGACGCACGCCCGGCCTCCGGCGGCACACCGCCGGAGGCCGGATCGGCGAAGAACGCGGCGGCCAAGGGCGCCGCGCTGGCGAGGGAGAAGCTGGCCCAGGCCAAGGCCGACGCCGCCAAAAGAGGGCAGCTTCCCCGCCGGGAGCCCCGGCGCAGGGCGACCGGGCCGCGCAGGGATTTCGGCGATCCCCAGCTTTTCGGCCGGGCCATCACCGATCTGCTGGCCGACCGCGGCTGGGAACAGCCGGTGGCCGTGGGCGGGGTTTTCGGCAGATGGCACGAGATCGTCGGTCCCGATCTGGCCGCGCACACCAAGCCGGAGACCTTCGCCGACGGCGAGGTCCTGGTGGTCGCCGACTCCACCGCCTGGGCGACCCAGGTGCGGCTGCTGGCAAGAACCCTGGTCAGACGCCTGAACGAGGAGCTCGGGGACGGAACGGTGCAGCGGGTGAAGGTGCGGGGCCCGCAGAACGGCCCGCGTCCCAGCGGCGGTCTGCGGGTCACCGGGAGCCGCGGCCCAGGTGACACCTACGGCTGATCGACTGGCCAGAAACGGATCAGCGGCCCTTCTGGCGCGATGACCCCCCTCCGTGTAGGGGGATGCTTGAGCGGAGGGTCGACGCGCGACAGAGCGTTCTGGAGCCCGTCAATGCCACATCATGCGCTCTGAGCCGCTAGAATGAAACTGAATTCCGGACACGTCCGTTTGCGTGTCACCCCCGGCACGTAAGCCGACTCCCCTGGGTGAGCGCATCGGGGCATTCACGACGGTGACGGGCACGGTGGGGCTGAAGTTCGCTCCCGCCGCATGTCCGCGGCAGGAGGATTCCGCACTTGTCCTACGACGCTAGCTCAATCACCGTTCTCGAAGGACTCGAGGCGGTCCGTAAGCGCCCAGGTATGTACATCGGCTCGACCGGCGAGCGCGGTCTCCACCACCTCGTCTACGAGGTCGTGGACAACTCCGTCGACGAGGCGCTGGCCGGCCACGCAGACCGGATCGAGGTCACCCTGCTCGCCGACAACGGCGTGCGGGTCGTGGACAACGGCCGGGGCATCCCGGTCGGCATCGTCGAGGCGGAGGGCCGCCCGGCCGTCGAGGTCGTCCTCACGGTGCTGCACGCGGGCGGCAAGTTCGACAGCAAGTCCTACGCGGTCTCCGGCGGCCTGCACGGCGTGGGCGTCTCGGTGGTGAACGCCCTCTCCAGCAAGCTGGAGGTGGAGATCCGCACCGACGGGCACCACTGGCAGCAGAGCTATGCCGAGACCCGGCCGGTCCACCCCCTGGTCAAGGGGGAGCCGACCGAGGAGACCGGGACCTCGATCACCTTCTGGGCCGACCCGACGATCTTCGAGACCACCACGTGGAACTTCGAGACGCTCTCGCGCCGCTTCCAGGAGATGGCCTTCCTCAACAAGGGCCTGACGATCTCCCTGCGCGACGAGCGGCCCGACCACATCAACGGCGAGCCCAAAGAGGCGGTCTACCACTACGAGGGCGGCCTGTCCGACTTCGTCAAGCACCTCAACTCCAAGAAGGAGTCCGCTCACGTCTCCGTGATCGACTTCGAGGAGAGCGGCGAGGGGATCTCGGTCGAGATCGCCATGCAGTGGAACAACTCCTACAGCGAGTCGGTCTACACCTTCGCCAACACGATCAACACGGCCGAGGGCGGCACCCACGAGGAGGGCTTCCGCGCGGCGCTGACGTCGATCGTCAACCGCTACGCGCGCGAGCAGAAGTTCCTCAAGGAGGGCAAGGACGACAACCTGGCCGGTGAGGACATCCGTGAGGGTCTCACCGCGATCATCTCGGTGAAGCTGGCCGACCCGCAGTTCGAGGGCCAGACCAAGACCAAGCTGGGCAACACCGAGGCCAAGTCGTTCGTCCAGAAGGCCTGCAACGACCACCTGCGCGACTGGTTCGAGCGCAACCCCGGCGAGGCCAAGGACATCATCAACAAGTCCCTGCAGGCCTCCCGCGCCCGTCTGGCCGCCCGCCAGGCCCGCGACCTGACCCGGCGCAAGTCGCTGCTGGAGTCCGGTTCCGGTCTGCCCGGAAAGCTGGCCGACTGCCAGTGGAGCGACCCCGAGAAGTGCGAGCTGTTCATCGTCGAGGGTGACTCGGCGGGCGGCTCGGCCAAGGGCGGCCGCGACTCCAAGTTCCAGGCGATCCTGCCCATCCGAGGCAAGATCCTGAACGTGGAGAAGGCGCGCATCGACAAGGTGCTGCGGAACACCGAGGTCCAGGCGCTGATCACCGCGATGGGCACCGGCGTCCACGACGAGTTCGACATCACCAAGCTCCGCTACCACAAGCTCATCCTGATGGCCGACGCCGACGTCGACGGCCAGCACATCAACACGCTGCTGCTGACGCTGCTGTTCCGCTTCATGCGGCCGCTGATCGAGGCCGGGCACGTCTACCTCTCCCAGCCCCCCCTCTACAAGATCAAGTGGGACCGCCGGGGCGAGGACGCCTCCTACGCCTACTCCGACCCGGAGCGCGACGCGATCATCGCGGACGGCATCGCCCGCGGCAAGCGCGACCCGCGCATGCACGACGGCATCCAGCGGTTCAAGGGTCTGGGTGAGATGAACGCCTCCCAGCTCTGGGAGACCACGATGAACCCCGAGACCCGCGTCCTGCGCCTGGTCACCCTCGACGACGCCGCCCAGGCCGACGAGCTGTTCAGCGTTCTCATGGGTGAGGACGTCGAGGCCCGCCGCTCCTTCATCATCAGGAACGCGCGAGACGTCCGATTCCTCGATGTGTAGCGGTAGCCGTACAGACTTTTCTCTGAAAGGGATCCACCACCCGTGACGGATGTGAACACTCCGCTCGTAGAGCGCATCGAGCCGGTCGACATCCAGTCGGAGATGCAGCGCAGCTACATGGACTACGCGATGTCCGTCATCGTGTCCCGTGCGCTGCCCGACGTCCGCGACGGACTCAAGCCGGTGCACCGCCGTGTGCTCTACGCCATGTACGACGGCGGCTACCGCCCCGACCGGGGATACTTCAAGTGCTCGCGCGTCGTCGGTGACGTGATGGGCTCCTACCACCCGCACGGCGACTCGTCGATCTACGGCACCGTCGTACGGCTGGCACAGCCCTGGGCGCTGCGCTACACGCTGATCGACGGCCAGGGCAACTTCGGATCGCCGGGCAACGACATGCCGGCCGCCATGCGGTACACCGAGTGCAAGCTCGCGCCGATCGCCATGGAGATGATCCGTGACATCGACAAGGACACCGTCGACTTCCAGCCCAACTACGACGGGCGTTCCCAGGAGCCGCTGGTCCTCCCGTCGCGGTTCCCGAACCTGCTGGTCAACGGGTCGGCCGGGATCGCGGTCGGCATGGCCACGAACATCCCGCCGCACAACCTGCGCGAGGTGTCCGACGGCATCAGGTGGGCCCTGCAGAACCCCGAGGCGAGCGACGACGAGCTGCTCGAAGCGCTGATCGCCCGGGTCAAGGGCCCGGACTTCCCGACCGGCGCGCTGATCGTCGGCCGCCGCGGCATCGACGACGCCTACCGGACCGGCCGCGGCTCGATCACGATGCGGGCGATCGTGGAGGTCGAGGAGGACGCCAAGGGGCGCCAGTGCCTGGTCGTCACCGAGCTTCCCTACCAGGTCAACCCGGACAACCTGGCGCTGTCGATCGCCGAGTCGGTGAAGGAGGGCCGGATCACCGGCATCGCCGACGTCCGCGACGAGAGCTCCTCCCGCGTCGGCCAGCGCCTGGTGATCGTGCTCAAGCGCGACGCCGTCGCCAAGGTCGTCCTGAACAACCTCTACAAGCACACCCAGCTCCAGACCACCTTCGGCGCCAACATGCTGGCCCTGGTCGACGGCGTGCCCCGGACCCTGCGGCTGGACCAGTTCGTCCGCCACTACGTGGCGCACCAGATCGAGGTCGTGGTCCGCCGGACGCGCTACCTGCTGCGCAAGGCCGAGGAGCGCGCCCACATCCTGCGCGCGCTGCTCAAGGCGCTTGAGCGGATGGACGAGGTCATCGCCCTCATCCGGCGCTCGCCGTCGGCGTCGGCCGCGCAGGGCGGCCTGATGGCGCTGCTGGAGATCGACGAGATCCAGGCGCAGGCCATCCTCGACATGCAGCTGCGCAAGCTGGCCGCCCTGGAGCGCCAGCAGATCACCGACGAGTACGACACGCTGATGGCGCACATCACCGACTACCAGGCGATCCTGGCCTCGCCGGAGCGCCAGCGCACGATCGTCTTCGACGAGCTCTCGGAGATCGTCTCGAAGTACGGGGACGAGCGGAAGACGGAGATCATCGCCTACGAGGGCGACATGTCGATCGAGGACCTCCTCGCCGAGGAGGACATGGTCGTCACGATCACCCGCGGCGGCTACGCCAAGCGCACCAACACCGACCTCTACCGGGCGCAGAAGCGCGGCGGCAAGGGGGTGCGCGGCGCGCAGCTCCGGCAGGACGACATCGTCGACCACTTCTTCGTCACGACGACCCACCACTGGCTGCTGTTCTTCACCAACAAGGGCAGGGTCTACCGGGTCAAGGCCTACGAGCTGCCCGACTCCGGCCGGGACGCGCGCGGTCAGCACCTGGCGAACCTGCTGGCCATGCAGCCCGACGAGGTCGTCATGGAGGTGCTGGACCTGCGTGACTACGAGGTCGCGCCGTACCTCGTGCTGGCCACCCGCAGCGGCCTGGTGAAGAAGACGCGACTGTCCGAATACGACTCGCCGCGCTCGGGTGGCCTGATCGCCATCAACCTGCGAGAAGATGACGAGGTGATCGCTGCCAGGCTGGTGTCGGAGGAGGACGACCTCCTGCTGGTCTCCCGCGGCGCCCAGTCCATCCGCTTCACGGCCTCCGACGAGGCCCTGCGCCCGATGGGCCGGGCGACCAGCGGTGTGATCGGCATGCGTTTCCTCGGCGGGGACGAGCTGCTGGCGATGAACCGCATCGGTGACGGCGACGATGTGCTGATCGCGACCGAGGGCGGGTATGCCAAGCGCACCCCGGCCGATCAGTACCCTGTCCAGGGTCGAGGCGGCAAGGGCGTCCTGACTGCCAAGATCGTCAGCGCTCGTGGCAAGCTGGTTGGTGCTGCCATGGTCAGGCCGGAGGACGAGGTTTTCGCGATCACGTCCGCCGGCGGGGTTATTCGGACCAGCGCAGGGGAGATCAAGCAGTCTGGTCGCCAGACCATGGGGGTACGTCTGATGAATCTCGCAGAGGGGGACAGCGTCGTGGCTCTCGCCCGTAATGCCGAGGCGTTGGAGACCGAGCACAACGATGCGTTGGAGACCGAGCAAAACGGGGAAGGGGAGTAGCCTGTGTGCGCTCAGGCCAGACCAGGTCCACGTCCGGCCTCCTCATCGACACGCGACCAGGTGACGGAGAAGATGGACAAGGCCACTGAAGCGGACGCCGTCGATGTGGCTGAGTCCCCGGCTGACGGTAGCAAGCCCACGCCGGAGACCGATAAATCGGTAACCGACGACTTCAAGGGCAGGCAGAACGTGACAGCGATCGAGGACGGCAAGCCAAGCGACTCCACGGTGCGCATCCGCCCGCGGTCCGCGGAGACCGACAGCTCCTCCTGGGCCCCGGGGGGCCTGTCGTCCCCCGCGCCGGAGGCGCCGGGCAAGAAGGCGGCCGACCCCTCTCCCCGGGCGCCGCGCAAGGCCCATCTGGTGCTGCGCCGGATCGAGCCCTGGTCGGCCATGAAGTTCAGCTTCGTGGTCTCCCTGGTCTGCTTCGTCGTGCTGTTCGTCGCGGTCGCGGTGCTCTACATGGTGCTGTCCGGCCTTGGGGTGTTCGACAACATCATCCAGACGGTGAACCAGCTCACGACGGCCGACGGCAAGTCCACCAGTGGGGTGGACGTCGCCTCCTGGTTCGAGCCGGTCCGCATCCTCGGCTACACCGCCCTGATCGGCGCGGTGAACGTGGTGCTGATCACCGCCCTGTCCACCCTCGGCTCAGTGATCTACAACATCGCCTCTGACCTGGTCGGCGGCGTGGAAGTCACCTTCAGCGAGGCCGAGTAGGCAACCGCCGTCGTGTCCCCGGTCTTCGGGCCGGGGACATGGCGCAAGCGGGTGCCGAAACAGGGTAAGCTTTTCCCTGTTCGAGCGGACGGGTTCGCCTCCAACAGGCGGATGCGATACCGTTCTCTCTCGTAACGAGGGGCTATAGCTCAGACGGTTAGAGCGCTTCCCTGATAAGGAAGAGGTCCCAGGTTCAAGTCCTGGTAGCCCCACACAGTTTGAGCAGCTCAGAGGCCGGATCCGGAGACCACGGATCTGGCCTTTTGATCGTTTGACCGTCATTTGACCGCCGGGCGGGACCTCGCCAGGGGGCATCGACGTGTTCAAGTGAGTTTTCCTGGGCACCTTGATCGTTTCCTCGTGGAGCTGAGCGGATACCTCCCAGTTCAAGAGCCGCGTGCTGGGATTCCGGCCAGAATGGCTTATGGATCTAGGGCCTGTTGCGGAAGTGGAGTTGTCGGACTGGACGTGCCCTGCGGCAGGTACCGTTTCATGTCAGGCTCTGGGGGCCGCTACCTCTGGGAACTGTCAGTTGCAATCGGGAGGCTGCGCAGTGTCAGCGCAGTCGGCGGAGGCAGCGGTTTGTTGGCCGTGTCGGTCCGGAACGACTGAAGCAGATAGGCCACCAGGCGCCGGGACGCTGCACCATCATCCGGTAGGGCGGTCACCAGACCGCAGTGTGCCAACAGGACCACGGCGAGGTCGGAAGGGTGGAAATCGGCCCGCAGCGCGCCCGACGCCTGGGCCCTGCGTACCAGGGTCGCGAAGTCCCGCTCGGCTCGTTGCCGGGACTGCGCGTGTTCCGACGTGCTTTCCGGGAAGGCCGCGACGAACGCAGCTGGGAACCCGCGTTCCTCCCGTTGCAGAGCGCAGACCGTCTCAACCAGCTGCTGGAAGCCCTGCCACGGGTCAGGGGCGGCCAGAGCCTCGGTGAGCGCCCGCGCGCAGGTCTCCATCTGCTGCGCGAACGCGCCCCGCACCAGAGCGTCCCGGGTCGGGAAATGCCGGTACAGCGTCGCCACGCCGACACCGGCCCGACGTGCCACGGTCGCCATCGGGGTGTCGATCCCGTGCTCCGCAAAGACCGCACGGGCGGCGACGAGGATGCGCTCCCGGTTGCGCCGGGCGTCCACCCGCACCCCGTCCCGGGCTGTGATCCGAGAGGATTCCGCTATCACTGTCTCTCGCTTCCGGTCCAAACGGACGATTGCGTCCACTTAAGAGCTTACGGTCGATGCCAGACCCCTGTACGGCCCCCGGCGGCAAAGGCAGAACGATGAACGACCGCATGATGAAGGCAGTGCTCTACGACCGCTACGGTGGCCCTGATGTGCTCTACACGGGCCGCGTGCCACGCCCCGAGCCGGCCCACGGCGAGGTCCTTGTGAAGGTGCGCGCGTTCAGCGTCAACGGCGGCGAACTGGCAGCCCGTGCCGGCCGTCTCCGTCTCCTGACCGGCCGGAAATTCCCCAAGCGCATCGGCTTGGACTTCACCGGCGAGGTCGCCGCACTGGGTGTCGGAGTCACACGGTTCGCGGCCGGCGACCGCGTATGGGGGGTCTTGGGCCGCTCCTCCGGGTTCGGCAGCGCCGCCGAGTACGTGACCGTGCCCGCCGAGCGGGTCGGCCGGCTCCCCGACGGCCTTGACCTGGTGGACGCCGCCGCGCTGCCGGTGGCCACCACGGCCATCACCGCGCTGCGGGACAAAGCTGGGCTGCGCCCCGGCGAACGACTCCTCGTCCGGGGCGCGGCGGGCGGTGTCGGCAACGCCGCCGTCCAGCTCGGACGGGCGTACGGCGCCGAGGTCACGGCCCTCGCCCGCGCAGCCAACCTCGACTTCGTCCGCAGGCTCGGCGCGCACAAGGCTGTCGACCACCGGACCGTGCGGCCGGCGGAACTGGGCCGCTTCGACGTGGTCCTGGACACCGTGGGGACCGACTTGCGGGCCTTCCGGCGCCTACTGAATTCCGGCGGGCGCATGGTCACCATCGCCTTCGACCTGAAACGGCCCGCTGCGTCGCTCAGCTACCTCGCGGCCAGCACGGTCCACGGACACGGCCGGGTGCGCTTCTTCAGCGGCAACCCCACGCGGGCGGACTTCGACGACCTCGCCCGCCATGTGGTCGAGGGCAAGCTGAGCCCCGCGGTGGACACGGTCTTCCCCCTGGAGGAGACAGCAGCGGCACACCGGGCGCTGGAGGCGGGCGGCGTCCAGGGCAAGTACGTGGTCAGGGTCGCGTAGGACTCCTGTGGAGGTGCTGATCACAGCCACTCGTTGATGGCAGCGATGAGGACGGTCGCCTCGTAGCGGACCGCCGGCTTGTCGTATCGCGTGGCGACGGCGCGGTGCCTCTTGAGGCGGTTGATCCCGCACTCGACCGCGTGACGCTCGCGGTAGTCGGCTGGGTCGAAGTGCGGTGGTCGGCTGCCGCGGGAGCCGAGCTTCTGGCGGTTGCGCGCCTGGTCGGCTTTGTCGGGGATAGTGCAGCGGATTCCGCGGCGGCGCAGGTAGGCGCGGTTTCTGCGGGGGGCGTATGCCTTGTCGGCGCGGACCCGATGGGGACGGACACGTGTGGCCGCCCCGGCCCGATGCGGGGCACGCGGACCTTCTCCAAGACGGCTTCGAACTGCGGCGAGTCCCCGCGCTGCCCAGCGGTCACCACGATCGACATGGGCTTTTGGCCCTGCTCGACGGCCAGGTGCAGTTTGGTGGTGAACCCGCCGCGCGAGCGTCCCAGCCCGTGATCACCAGGCTCGGTGAAGATGCCGCCTGGTGGTTCCTTCTGTGAGTCACCCTGCTCGCTGGCCCCGGCCCCGTGCTGATGGGCGCGGCATACCGCGGAGTCGACGCTCAGGTCCCATGTGATCGCGCCTTTCGCGTCGGCCAGGGACTGGAGCTGGGTGAGTATCCGGTGCCAGGTGCCGTTCCGCTGCCATCGGCGGAACAGGTCGTAGACCCGGTTCCACGGTCCGTATTCGACGGGGACGCCCCGCCATGGAACTCCGGTCCGGACACGAAACCGTATGCCGTCGATCAGCTGCCGCCGAGGCCAGACGGGTGGCCGCCCCGTCCTGGCCCCCTTCGGCAACAACGGCTCCAGCACCGCCCACTGCTCGTCCGTGAGATCTCCTGGACCCATGAACCGTGATCATTCACAGCCCAGGATCCACTTTCGATACACGGCCTAGAGGGGTGAAGGAGGAAGTGCCCATGACTTCCGCGCGGAGCCGTATCTCGGATACGCAACCCGACACGACCACCATCACGAAGGGAGGCTGGGGCAGCCCCACCGGCTCCGCGCGGAACCGGCGCGGCCTGATCGGATGGCCGGCGTCCTTCATCTCGTACGGAATCGTCTCACCGGCGAAAGTGCCGCGGAAGCGCCGCCCACGGCTACGACGGCACCTCTTCCGAGCTCTGATCATCTTGGGCATCACCGCTGCGGTCATTGCCGCTCTGGCGATCACCGCATGCGCCGAGGGCGGCAACTTCGCCATGGCGGCGATTCCGACCAGCTCGGCACGGTCTTCACCAACATACGAACCTCGCTGGTCGGTCTTCTCGTCACGCTGGCGATGCTGATGCTGACCATCGGCGGCCTGCGCTACCTGGTCGCCGGAGGTGATCCCGGTGAAGTCCAAAAAGCCAAAGTAGCCCTCAAAGCCGCCGCTCTCGGTTACGGCCTGGCCATGCTCGCCCCGCTCTTCGTCAACGTGCTCAAGCGCATCGTGGGCGGGGAATGACGATGACCGTCCTCCACAGCCTGTGGACACGCCCGATGATCAACTTGTCGATGGACGCTCAACCAAGACAGTCGATGTCGTATCGAGCGTTGAAGATCGATAACTCGCAGCGGAGAGGAGTCCAGAAACGCCGAAAAGCATAGAGAAAGTCAGTCGGTGAATACTTGTCGCTAATATTCACTTTTTCATGCCGAAATCACTGTAGTGGCTAACTATAAACGGATGGACCAATAGTCCAGATGTGGGCAGTTTTTATTCAAAAGTGCATGGCTAATCTCTTTCATAGATAGCATTTTTGGGCCGGCAACGTGTTACCTCGTACCTCCGGGAGGATGCCTATGCGGCGGGGGCCAGCTTCACCCAGAACATCCCCCTGGCCATCGGAAACCTTCCTCGCGCGGTTACTGGAGCCACACAGGAAAGTGTTGCTCACACTGGGAGACATTCATACGTACCCTGCCGGCCACGTGATGGTTCGCCAGGGCGATTTTGGAAACCTGGTCTTCATCGTCATACATGGTCTGGTCAAGGTGACCGCGCGCACAGAGAACGGGAGGGAGTCTCTGCTCGCGGTGCGGGTTCGAGGAGACGTGATCGGCGATATGGCCGTGCTGGACGGGTCGGCACGTTCGGCAAACCTGATCACATGCGGGGTGACCGTGGCTCGGGTTATCAAAGGCGAGAGCTTTGTCAACTACCTACAGCGACATCCTTCCGCAGCGCTTACCCTCAGCACCTTGATGAGCGACCGTCTGCGCTGGTCGAACCAGCGCAGACTCGAATTCGCCGGATACGACAGCGACGTCTGTCTTGCGCGCCTGTTGCTGGCGTTGGTCGCCCGGCATGGCCGTACCGGCCCAGAGGGCATGGATTTGGGTGTCCCCTTAACCCAGACCGAGCTCGGCGGCCTGATCGGGGCCAAGGAGAGCACCGTCCAGAAGATCCTGCGTGATCTGTCGGCGCGGGGGCTGGTGCGCACCGGCCACCGCCGGGTCGTCATCACCGACCTTCCAGGCCTGGCGGCCTTCGCCAATCTTGATCCAGTTGCTCTGGAAAATCTTCCAGCGAATCCCTAATAATCCGGGTTTCCAAAAGCCGATCATCCGCACAATCAAGGCTGGTAAGCGCCTGCGGAGCCGAGGAATCAGGAGGATCACATGATCGACGAGCGGGAATACCGTTTGATGGTCACATCGGACATTGAGAACTACGGGGATCGCTGTGACAGCGACCAGGTCGAACTGCAACGGACGCTTATGCAGTTGCTCGGCATGGCCGCCGGTGCGGCCGGCCTGGTACTTCTCGACTGGAAGCGACAGCCGCAGGGAGACGGTGAATTCGCCGTTCTGCCTCCCGACACCGACGCCACAGCCGTCCTCGGCTCCTTCGTCACAGCACTCGCGCAGGGCATCGGGGCTGTCAACCAGCAAGATGTTCGCCAGCGTATGCGCATGCGATTGGCGGTGCACGGCGGCCCCATCCACGTAGACGGGGCCGCCGGGTCTCCAGGACATCACGCTGTACAGTCCGGGCGGTTGGTGGGGGCCGACTCGCTGCGTGCCGCCATGGGGGCATGCAAGGACGCCGACCTCGGAGTGATCGTTTCGGACCGGATCTTCGATGACTTCGTCGGGCAGGGCTATGGAGGTCCCTCCCCCGAGGACTTCCGCCACGTTTATGCGAAGTCCAAGTCTGATGAATACAGGGCCCACATCTATCTCCCCGGGCACAACGTGCACCGACTTTCCGAACTGGACGAGTACGACGTCGAGGCCGGGAACCGTGAACGTAACGAGGATCAGGACGGGAGCACCCGACACGGTGGGGTCACCGTCGGGCGCGACTACTACGGCGGCAACACCAACACGGCCAGCGGTAACGGCGTGGTGTTCTCAACCGGCAGGGACGCCTTCTTCGGCGACGACCCGCGGAGGGGAAGACCGTCCCGATGAGCGAATCCACTCCCGAACATGACGCTCCCAGCGGGCAGGAAAGTAGCGAGAAAGAGTCGTCTCCAGCAGCTGAGACACCACCTCAAGAACCGAATCGGGATAGCCAAGATGACCCAGGCCATCCAGATGATCACGAAGACCACGACAAACCTGATGCCGATACTTCGTTGGCCAGACGCCTTCAGCAGGAGGAGGAAAGCCTGCGATTACGGTTGATCAGCTTGCAAAAGCTCAATGGGGCGACGGCGGGGCGGGACTGGTTCAGCGGTCCCGTGAACCACGTCAGCGACGGTGCCAGTGCCTATGGAGCCGGCCGTGATCTCTACTACAACGTCGTCTCATCCGAGAGCCTGCCCGTGCAGACCGCACCGGTGCGTGAGGAGCATGTGCAACGGATAAGAGGCTGCCTGGTCGTCACCGAGTCGCAGATCACGTTGACCAGCCTGCTGGCCGACGAGCCGCTCCTGCTGTTGCGCGGTTCTCCGAATACCGGCAGGACCACGACTGCCATCGCCGCCTTACTGGACGTTGCCAAGTCGTGCCACCGGCTTATGATCAAGGAAGACCCCGGCCAGGTGAGCGCGGCCCATCTGGAAAGAGGCGCCGGATACTTCCTTCTCGCCGATGAGAGCCCTTGGGTGTCGCGGCTGGAAGAGGTCGCGGATCAGCTGTCAGCCGTGGCGGTGCGCAGCGAGTGCCGCATCATCATTCTGGCCCGTCCGAGCTGCGACCTACCCCACCGGGTGGTGGACCACGTGCAACCGGTCGCAGACGACGTCTTCCGTAAAGCCTTCATCCATCGGCTCGGCGACCCGAACGCGTGGGACGCGCACCAGTTGGACAAGTACGACATTGCTGTCCGGCTGTCCGGCTGCCAGCCGGTTGAGGCCATCCACCTCGCGGCGTGGCTGGCGGATGGCGTTCAGCAGAACCGGGACATCGCCGAACTGTTCAAAGAGCAGCCGCTGTTCACCCATAAGCGGTTCCGTGAGCATCTTGACGAGGTTCCGACGAGATCCGGCCGGTGTTTCCTGGTGAGCAGCGCCGTACTGCACGGGCTGCCGGAACCGGTTGTATCGGCAGCAGCCCTTGACCTCTCCCGGCAGATCCATGAGGAGAGTCAGGAAGATGATGAGACCGACGACACTCCGATATGGGAGCGGCTCGAAAACTGGCTCAGCTACTCGGGGATCAGCATGGTGAGTAGCGACCGACGCGGCGAGGGGCGGCGCGTTCAACTACGTGACGAGCTTGTCCCCTTGCTCCTGCCGATGATCTGGGAAGAACTGCCCGGCGTCCGTCAGCATCTCTACACGTGGCTGCACCGTCTCGGTGAGAGCCCGGACGAGTACGTACGTATCAAGGTCGCACACGCGGTCGGCCTGCTCACGACATGTGACTTCGACCAGGTCGAAAAGGAATTCCTCGACAAATGGAGTCGGGATTCCAAGATCATGCCGAAACAGCTCGCCGCATGGGCGCTGGAGGCCGCCGCCAGCGATCCGGGGATAAGGGATCGGGTGGACGCGCTGCTGAGCAGATGGGCCTACTTGGGTCCCTACGACCGACGGACGACAGCGGCGATAGCCTACGGCTCGCAAACGGCCATCCGAAATCTCGACAAGGTGCTCACGTCGTTCCGCCAGATCACACGGTCGACGAAAGGCTACTGGCTCTGTGATGCCGTAGCTCGATCCACCGCAGACATCTACGCTATGGACACCGCGCGACCCATCGTCGCCGAGCTGGCTCGGTGGGCGCGAGGTGACGCATTCGGAGGGCAACTCTCCGCCGCCCTGGCTCTGGTACGGCTTGGCGCGCTGCTTCATGACGGTGCTCGCCCCGCCCTGCCCGACCATTGCGACCAGGCGGACCTGATCGCCCTGTGGAGCCGCTCCCTGGAACTGAGCCTGTCCACCGATGAGATGGCGGGGCGGAAATCCAGCCTGGCCAGCCAGCTGTGGCAGCTGTTCGCCGACTGGATGAAGGAGTGGGACAGACGCCCGTCACTACGGCCGGTGTTGGAAGGCGTCTTCAGCACCGCTGGCACGGGCAGCCTTCAGCAACGCCGGACTTACCAGCTCTACCTCCTGGTATGGCGGCAGAAGCGTGTCGTGTCCACCCCGCTCTTCCACTACCTGATCCGCATCCTGAAGGACGGCTGACCGATGACGTTCCTCATACAGCGCTTCAACACCGCCCCCGCACCCTCCTTGCCGGAGGAAAGCGACATCCCAGCCTTCACCTCACCCGCCCTCGGGGAGGCGTTCGACTTCACCGTGGCAGTCCGTCTGTCCCGGCTGCCGAGCGACAGGCGCAGCCAATGGGTACCCGAGCGGGAGGAAACAGACCGCGTCAGTGACCTCGTGCGGCAGACGGTCCGCGCTACGACACGGAGGCACTCCATATTTGAACCGGACACTGCCGAGGCAGCGGTCAACGAAGCCCTCGACCGCTGCCTCGCGGGAGTGACGCATACCGACCCTGCGATCATCTGTCGATGGGGTGCGAGAGCTGAAATCGGGCTGCCTGAGGAGGTGAAGGAGATCAGGCGTGCCCATCTGCTCAACATGTACGAGATCGAGGCGCGTGCTGAGGCCACGAAGCTGCGTGTCGAAAAGCTTCGGGACTCCAGTGCGGTCTGGGAAGGTCTCCTGTCCGAAGCCACCGGCAGCTCGTTCGCGCGCTACGCCGTACGGCTCACCGAGGATCCCGAGAACGCGGCCGGCATCTTCGAGCAGATGCTTGACGCCCGCAAAGAGGAAGCTGGAGAGCTCCTCAAGCTCGTCGCAGAGATCGTGGCAGCCCAGCGGACGGCAGGTATATATGATCTTGTGCTCGCCAGCGACAACGCATTGCGCCAGGCTTTCGAGCGGCTCGGAGTCCCGCTACCGCCGGCCGATCCCGACTCCATGTTCGCTCCTCTCGACGAAATCTCCTGACCTGGAACGGAACGGGTTGCGCGTGGCCGCTACTCCGTTTCACTGTTGTCAGCCGGTCAGCGTCGCCAGCGCCAGCCACACCATGGTGGAGATAGGCATCAGAATCATCCAAGGCAGGCTGCGTCGGATCCGGTTGTGCTTGTGAAGCGCAATGTCAGCGAGAGTGGATATTAGAGCCCATGCTTCGCGCTGCTGTTTCGCCGGGTCAGCCTGTGATGGCACCTCGCCTGTCCGCACTAGACCGAACCTGTTGGGTCCGGCCGGGCCGGCGAGGCGAGGACGCAGCGCGGCGATGAGGTGGTGTCCTGCGAGGAGAAATCCTGCTGTGAACAGCAGAACGATGATGACCGCGGCAGCCGCCATTGGCAGACCGTTCGTCCAAGCGTTGCCCAGGCTGCCGACTTGTGTCGCGGCCACCGCAGTAAATCCGAGATGGACGGTGGCCGTAGTGGCCAGCTTGGTATCGGCCTGTTGGACGTAGCCGTGAAAGATAGTGATCGTCTGTAGAGCGATGTTGAGCGACTCGACTGCGCTTAGCTCCTCGTTCGCCTTGCGTCGTGCCATCGGGCCCTCCTGGTTCAGGCTGCCTGGACAGCTCTAGTTTCAGCTGCTGCTTAGCAGGTACACCCGTATTTCTGCGGCCTTGCCGCCTTCCTTTCCAGTGCTCTCCGTCGCTTTCAGTAAGTCGGCATGTGATGACGGCCAACTTCACCCAACGGATCGCGACCACGTCCCGTGTCGTGTGGCTCCCGCGTCCTGCAGGAGCCACACGACACGGAATCACGCAACGAAGGCCAGGACAGGACGGCCGAGGACCTTCTCCAGGGTGTGGAGGGTCTCGCGGTCGAGGTCGTCGACGCCGCCGCCGGTCACGGCTCGTAGGAGGTTGCGCTCGGCCCGGCAGGCACCGCGGACGGTCTGCTCGTGGTGGGTGTGGGTGTTGACGGCCTGGAGCACGCCCCAGCCGGAGCCGGACCAGGGCGCCACCCGGTCGTCGTGGCGCCAGAGCCGGTTCAGGGACTCCCGCTTGGTCTCGGCGAGGGTCCAGGAGCGGCCCCGGTCTATGGGCATGGGCACGAGCTCGTCGAGGAAGGCGGCCCACTGGCGGTCGGTGACAGTGGTCTCGCACAGCCGCTTGACCTGCTGGGCGAAGTCGTCGGCCACCGCGTAGACGATGCTGAGCGCGTCGCGTGCCTCGTCAAGCCGTAGCTTCGAATACTTCGAGTGCTTGATCTTGACTTGCTGGCCGCGCTCGGCCAGGCCGGCCGCCATCGTGTTGTCACAGACGACGTTGGTGACGGCCCGTTTGAACGTTGTGGCGAGCGAGCCGTCGAACGAGGTCGCGCCGAACAGGTGGGGCCGGAACTCCACACCCTCAGGAGTGGTGATGTTCTCGGGGACCTCCACCGAGACCCAGGCGACCGCCCCGCCACGCAGCAGGCCGGTTACGTCCGCGGAGGTTGTACGAGTTTCCCCAGCCAGTAGGCATGGCGCCGTGAAACGAGGACGGCCGTCGCGTGATCCTTCAGGTTGCGAAACCATGATCGAAGGAGAAGGAAGCGACGGCCGTGCACAACAGCGCGGACGTGACCAAGAGCAGGGCTGCTGGTTCGTCGTTCATGCCGCGACCCCGCTCTCCGTCATCCGCCATCGAACCGTTGTCCGAGGCGATACGTGATGGAGGCATGAGACACCGGGTTCTGGCCGTTCTCCTGCTTGTCGCCGCCACCTTCGCGATCGCTCCGGGTACGGCGTGCGCCTGCTCCTGCGTCCCGTTCGAGCCGAAGGCCCAGATGGAACAGTCGGCCGCCGTCTTCACCGGGACGGTGACGGCCGTCCGCCAGGTCGAGGGCGACCCCCTCGGCCCCCGGCCGCCGATCGTCTACACCTTCCACGCCGACCAGGTCTACAAGGGGAGGGCGGACGCCGCCTTCCAGGTGGCCACCAACTCCGACGGCGCCTCCTGCGGGTACGGCTTCGACATCGGGGCTCGTTATCTGGTGTTCGCCTCCACCGGGCAGACCGGCATGTTCGAGACCGATCCGGGTGTGCCCCTGCACACCACGCTCTGCAGCGGAAACCGGGCGGTCCGTCCGGGCGAGGGGCCTCTGCGGCCGAAGGACGCGATCCCCGACGTGTCCACCCTCACCTCCGGACTGCTCGCCGTCCTCGGCACAGCCACTCGTCCGGCGGCGACCGCTGCTCCTTCTCCACCTCACGCGTCGCAGGACGGAGCGGTCTCGCTCTGGATCTATGCGGGCGCGGTCGTGGGGGCGCT
This sequence comes from Streptosporangium minutum, assembly GCF_002149035.1. Lineage (GTDB taxonomy): Bacteria > Actinomycetota > Actinomycetes > Streptosporangiales > Streptosporangiaceae > Streptosporangium > Streptosporangium minutum. The sequence continues at coordinate 60,696 of NZ_NGFP01000004.1, read as the reverse complement.
CGGTCTCGCCTCCGCGGGCTGGTGGTTTTCCCGGCGGCGCGGCCGGTGAGATGTCCAACGAGCTCTGGACGGTCAGATACATGAGCTGACAGAGAATTCGGAAAAGGTAGATACGTGACTGGGCATCGCAGGCAGCTCTCGCCTGAGTTCAAGGGAGAAGCCGCCCGCATGGTGGTGGACGCCCCGCGCTCAGCATGGCCGTCGCCATCCCGTGGGCAACCACCGTCCCCGGCATCATGGGCTGGCCCCGGTACGGGCAGGCATGCCTCGGCCTGTCGCGCGGCGTACGGCGGCAGCCACCCAGCTCGTGGCCAAATGGGCGACTGATGGGATGACGCGTTTGTTTTGCGGCAATTCCGGGTCAATCGCTATGGCTTATGATCACTCGACATGACAAGCCAGGATATTTCTGAGCAACCTCCATATGTTTCCCCTATTCCGCAAGATAATCCCCCGGTGGCTCCGAAAGATCCATCGGAAGAGGAGGAAGGTGGCGGCGTCCTGGAGATGATCGAGCGCATCGGCTCGATCATCGTTCCGATCGGTGTCGCGCTCTACGCCGTGCTCTACCTCGGCGTGGAGTCGATGTACTCGATATTCGAGGTCAGTCCGCAACAGGCGGGAATCGACCAGTCTGTCCTGCTCGGCCGGCTGATGGGCACCCTGGTCCTGCTACTGCTGGTCGCCCTGCCGGTGCTCGGCGTCGTCGTCGGGGTGGGCTGGCTGGCCGACAAGGTGACCCGCGGCGCGGTCGGCAGGCTCGTGGGGGCCGTGAGGAGGCGACCCTGGCTGGTCGCCGCGTTCGCCGCGCTGTGGTGCGGCGCGACCTATTGGGGCCTGCTCGACCTCCTGGGCGGAAGCGACGTCGCCGTCATGGTCGTCGTGGCCGTGGGGCTGGGCGTACTGACCTTCCTGGTGCCGTTCCGGCTGCTGCGCCGCAAGCCCGTCGGCCGCGCCGGCATGAAGGTGATCGTCGGCGCACTCACCGGCATCGGCCTGGGATTCCTGCTGATCATGCAGATGACCCTGGGGGCGATCGAGGTGCAGCAGACCGGGAAGGCCAACGAGCTCATCACCTACGTCGGTTTCCAGGACCAGTGGGCCATCCTCAAGAACGCCGAGAACGACAAGCCGCTCTACGGGGGCCGGTGGATGATGGTGCTCGGCGAGAGCAACGGCGCGTACGTCTTCTACGACTGCGACAAGCTGGAGACCTTCCGGCGCTCCATGGACAGGACCATCCTCGGCTCCCTCCGGCTCACCCCCGAGCGGGAACCCGGGTTCAAGTGCGGCACCCTCGCCGAGGACGAGAGCCAGTAGGAACACCCTCACCGGTCCGCTCGGCCCAGTGACGACGCGGCCCGGCGGCGGAGCCCGGTCTGCGGGTCCCGCATGCCGGGGCGGAGGCGGTGCTTCTCTCCGTCCCGAGGTCCGTGCCCGAGGTCTGCGCCAGAGGTCCGTGCCCGGGGTCTGCGCCCGGGGTCCATGCCTGAGGTCTGCGCCAGAGGTCTGCGCCAGAGGTCCATGCCCGAAGGTGAGCCGTTGTGGAGCCCAGGAAGGCCGGAAGTGAGCCGTTGCGGAGCCCCGGGAGGGAAGGCGATGACGTACCGTGCCCCGTTGTGCTGGATGAGCGCCGTCCTCCTGTCCGCCCTCCCGCACCTGGCGTCGTCACAGGCAGATGCGGAGATCAACGTCTGCGCCCATCTGAACACCGAAGGCGGATACACCGGTCTCGACGTGCTCGGCCTGGGCTTCGGCGCGCTGGCCGGCCTTCTCCCCCTCGTCTTGGCGGCACTGGCCGTGGCCGCCTGGCGATCGCCGCCCCGGAGGCGCCGTCTCCTGGCCCGGGTGGGAGCAGGCGGCGCGCTCGCCACGGCCGCCTACTACGCGCTGTCGGTCATCGCGTTCTTCTCCCCCTACTGTCCCGAGGGTTCGCAGGGACCCTGGCTCGTGCTCCCGCTCTACGGCACTGTCGCCGCGCTCGCCCTGATCGCCGGCCCGAGCCGGAGCCAGGCTGAACCACCCGCCCCGCCCCTTGTTTAGCCCGTGTCCGCGCCTGGCGCCGGACACCGTCAGGCCCTCGGGTATCCCCCGCCCGCGCTTGGCGCCGACCGAGTCCGTGATGCGGTAAATTGCCGGTTCATGATCGGCCGTTCGCGTAGATGCCGCCGTGTCGGCCGGCGTCCGCGAGCCGTTTGGGCTGGAGGTCGGGGATCGTGAACACGGACGGAGCCGCGTGGGAACAGCGCAGCGTGGCACGGGTGGTGTCCCCCGTTCAGCCCCGCAAACTGGCGAGTGTCCCCTTCGTCGAGCTGGCGGACGGCCGCCTGCAGGGTGTCGTGTCGAGTGGTTCGGACATCGCTCGGGTGTACGTCTCGTCGATCACCGCTGGAACTCACGCTTTCAACTGCAGCACCAACAACAACCGGCCGTGCGGCGGGCTGCGCGGCTCGCCGTGCAAGCACCTGCATGACCTCGCCGGGGCGGCCGTGCTCCAGTACGGCCTCGACCAGGTCGCCCGCTACCTGCACGTCGAGGTAGGTGACGGCGCGGATCTGATGAGCTGCCTGAACGGCCGGCACGAGCCCACGCCGGGCGCCATGGTGTTCAGCCGCTTCCTGCGCCACCTGTCCTACCTGGAACTGCCGGACACCACCGAGCCCATCGCTGAGATGCACTGGTTCCCGGCCATGGGGGCGGTCCGCTGATGCTTGGTGTACAGCTCGCCGAACTACTCGACGGCGTTCCGCCGGGAGTCGGGGAGGCCCTCGATCTGGTGACGGGCTTCGACGACGCGCTCGTGCACGGATTCGCCCGGCTGAGCGAGGAGCGCGCGACGGCGCTGACCTCCCTGGCCGGTGCTCTCTCGGCCACGCCGCTCGGCGGGCGGGTGGGCGAGGCGGCCGGAAAGCTCGCCGCCGGTTCGGTCGCCGAGGAGCATCTGACGGCTCTGGCCGGCGGGCGCGCCGCACTGTTCGGCGCGGTGCACGACGCCCTGCTCGCCCGCCTGGACACCGCGCTGGGAAGGGTCCGGGCGTCGTGGGAGGAACCGCCGGCCACGCCGGCGCTCGCGGCGGACAATCTGCTCAGCGGGTGCCGGTCCTGGCTCGGCGAGCTGGCCATCACCGGATGGCGGGGCGTCGACCACGATCTCGTCTCCGCCTCAAGCCAGACGATCGAGGCCCTGCTGCCCGAACCCGGCCTGCGCCGGCTCGCGGTGCTGCTCGACGGCCTGGCGGCCGAGCTGCGGGCGTCGTGCCCCGTCGGGACGGTGGAGCGCCTGCCCGCCCGGCGGTGGGCCGACCTGTGGACGCGTGCTCTGCTGCTGTCGCAGGCCGGTGGCCTGCCCAGTGCCTCCGGGGCCGCGGGCGTGGTGTCGGGACGGCTGCTGATCCTCGGCGTCGACGTGCACGAGCACGGCACCGCCGTACAGATGCAGGTGCACGGCATCCTGGAACCCGCCGACGGCACGCCGTCCCGGCTGGTGCGCACGAGCGTCGCCGCCGCGAAGGTGGACACGATCGTCGGCCCGGCCCTGTGGCGGCTGCTGGAAGGCTACCCCGCGCTGCTGGGCGCGCTGGCAGGGCACCGCTGTCTGGATGTCACGGACCTGCCCCTGCTGGGCAGCGGTGACCTGGTGTGGCACGACGACCGGGCACGCATGGGCGAGCCCGTCGACCCGTTCGCCACCGCCAGGCTCCAGCTCGCCGGCGCGCTCGCCCCGGCGGTGCCGCCCCTGGACCGCCACCCCGTGCGCATCGCCGAGCCCGTGCTGGTGGAGGGCTACCGCGCGGCGGCCGACGGCACGCTGGACCTGGGGGGCAGCACCCTCGCCGTCGACGTCGACCGCCTGCCGGCCTGCGGTCCGCTCACTCCCAAACTGGTGGCCTCCTCCTCGGCGTGCATCGGCCTGGTCCGCTGGGACGGCGGCCGTTGGCTGCTGCAGCCCCTCGCGGTTCAGACGACGGTCAAGCGCCAGACGGTCGAGGTGCACACCGGAGACTGGGCGCTGGGCCCCACGGACCCCAAGGTCGTGAAGGCCGAGGCCAGGGCCGGTGACGCGGTGGCCGTACTGCGCGAGCGGGCCGGGCGGTTGCTGAGGCGATGAGCGACTCCCCGATCAGCGCCGACGAGAACCGGCGCCAGGTGCTCTACTGGCGGCTCCTGGCACGGCTGTTCGACAACGACGAACAGCCCTCGCTTGAGGCGGCCAGCATGGCCATCGTCGGCGACCTCGGACTGCCGCCGGCGCTGCTCGACCCGGCGGTGTCGGTGGACAACATCGTGCAGCGCTTCCCCGACCTGGGCGTCGAGCTGCGGGGCCTGCTGGAGCAGAAGGACGATGTCGCGTCCGCCCCCGCTGACGGGCACCCGCCGGCGCGGGCCGGTGAGGCCGAGGTGCGCCGGGCGGCCCTGGTGTCGAAGCTCCTGCTCAACGTGTTCTCGACGGGGACGGGCAGCGTCAGCGCCACCGACCTGGCCCGCTGGCAGCAGGACGCTGGCTGGTTCGAGCAGGCGCTCGGGGCCGAGCCGGGACAGCTGCGGTCCCATCCCGGAGGGGGCGAACTGGCCGGTGTGCTGGCCGGCCTGGAAGGCGACCTGGTCCGCCGCATGCGCCTGCGCGAGGTGCTGGCCGACTCGACTCTGGCCGCCCGCCTGACGCCGAGCATGTCGCTCATCGAGCAGCTGCTGCGGGACAAGGCCAACCTGTCGGGAGTCGCGCTGGCCAACGCCAAGGCGTTGATCCGCAGGTTCGTCGACGAGGTCGCCGAGGTGCTGCGCACGCAGGTCGAGAAGACCAGCGTGGGCGTCATCGACAGGTCGGTGCCGCCGAAGCGGGTGTTCCGCAACCTCGACGTCGAACGCACGATCTGGAAGAACCTCACCAACTGGAGCCCGGAGGACCAGCGGCTGTACGTGGACCGGCTGTACTACCGGCAGACCGCCCGGCGGACCACGCCGGCACGGCTGATCGTGGTCGTCGACCAGTCGGGCTCGATGGTCGACGCGATGGTGAACTGCACGATCCTCGCATCGATCTTCGCGGGCCTGCCCAAGGTGGACGTGCATCTGGTCGCCTACGACACCCGAGCGCTCGACCTGACCCCGTGGGTGCACGACCCGTTCGAGGTGCTGCTGCGGACGACCCTCGGGGGAGGCACCAACGGGACCGTCGCGATGGCCGTCGCCCGGCCGAAGATCGCCGACCCGCGTAACACCGTGATGGTGTGGATCTCCGACTTCTACGACAACCGGGCGCTGATCACCGACTTCGAGGCGCTGCACCGTTCGGGCGTGAAGTTCATCCCGGTCGGCTCGGTGAACAGCTCGGGACACCAGAGCGTGGACCCGTGGTTCCGCCAGAAGCTCAAGGACCTGGGCACCCCCGTGATCTCGGGTCACATCCGCAAACTCGTGTTCGAGCTCAAGAACTTCCTCGCCTAGGAGACCCCGCGAATGACCGACGAGATGCTGCGTGCCCCCGCCGAGGTGAAGTACGCCGAGGAGCTCGACTGGCTGGAGTCGGTCGACGACGGCCCCAAACCGTTCTCGTGGCGGCTCAGCCCCCGGATGGTGCGGCTGTTCGTGCTCGGGTCCGAGCGCTCCGACGGGCTCGACCGGGAGATCTCCCAGAAGTGGTTCGGTGACCGCAGCTTCGTCGAACGCGCCATCGTGACCCTGGCGTCGGACCGCGGTCTGCTGCTGATCGGGGATCCGGGCACCGGCAAGAGCTGGCTCGCCGAGCTGCTCGCGGCCGCCGTCTGCCGCAACTCGACCCTGGTCGTCCAGGGGACTGCCGGCACGACCGAGGACCACATCAAGTACTCGTGGAACGTCTCCATGGTGATCGCCAAGGGGCAGTCCCGGGAGTCGATGATCCCCTCGCCGATCATGACGGCGATGGAGCAGGGCGTGATCGGCCGCTTCGAGGAGCTGACCCGCTCGACCAGCGACGTGCAGGACGCCCTGATCTCCATTCTCTCCGAGAAGTACGTGTCCGTCCCCGAACTCGACGACGACAACATCGTGTTCGCCCAGCCCGGATTCTCGATCATCGCCACGGCCAACAGCAGGGACCGGGGCGTGAACGACCTCTCGTCGGCCCTGAAGCGGCGCTTCAACTTCATCCGGATCCCCGTGGTGACGAACAAGCGCAGCGAGGCGGAGATCGTACGGTTCCGCACCACGGAACTGCTGCGCCGGCACCGGATCGAGCTGGACCTGCCGCCCACGCTGCTGGACATCCTGCTGCAGAGCTTCGCCGACCTGCGGGCCGCGGCGGCGTCGGCCACCAGCGACGACGAGAAGCTGGAGTCGGCGCTGTCCACGGCCGAGCAGATCGGCGTGATCGAGGACGCCATCCTGCACAGCCACTTCTTCGGCGACCGCACGCTGCGGGCCGAGACGCTCGCCGGCTCGCTGGTCGGCTCACTGGCCCGTCGCAGTCCTGAGGACCTGGCCATCCTGAACAAGTACTGGCACGGTGTCGTCGAGCCCCGCAGCAAGCAGGAAGGCGGGGAGTGGAAGGACTTCCTCGAAGGCGGCCGCCAGGCGATCTCCACGCTGTCATGAGTCCTTTCGGCGCCCTGCGCGAGCAGCTCCTCGGTGCCGCCACCGCCTTCGCCGACGCGCCGAGCGCCCTGCCCGGCATCCTGTCGGGCCTGGTCGACGACGTCGACCGGGCGCTGCGCGAGGAGCTTGAGATCTTCCCGGTGTGCCACCACTCACCGGCCTCGGCGCTGGCCATGGTGCGACGCCTGCGGGAGAAGCAGCCCAGGGTCATCTACCTGGAGCTGTGCGAGGACCTGCGGCCGCTCCTGGACGAGCTGCGCAACTGCCGGCTGCCCGTGGCGTTGCAGGCGTTCGCGTCGGAGATCGACGGTTTCCCGCCGGCATGGGGGCCGCTCAGCGTCGTGGCGCCCATCACCGAGGCGTCGGCCGAGTACCAGGCCATCGCCTACGCCCTCGACACGCCGGGGGTCGAGCTGGTGCTGGTGGACCGTTCGGCGGACCACGTCTTCCAGTGGCTGCCCCGCGAGCCGGCCGCCGGCGATGACGCCGACGGCGCCGCCGGGCACGGCGAGGAAGCGGCCCTGCACGGCGACGCCGTCGGCGTCGAGATCGGCGACCTGCGGCCCCGCTTCGCCGAGCTTGAGGAGCACCTGCTCCACCACGGCAAGGTCCGGCACTGGTCCGAGTGGTGGGACCAGTACGTGGAGCAGCCCCTGGCCGGAGCGGACTACGACACCTACCGCCAGGTCATGGTGCTGATCGGCAGCCTGTTCCGACGGCTGGGCCCTGACGGGGGCGATCGGCTGGCCCGCGACGAGGACCGCGAGCGCTACATGTGGACCCGGATGCGGGAGCACCTGGCCGCGTCGGACGCCGACCCGTCGCAGTGCCTGTACGTGTGCGGCGCGTTCCACGCGGCCAGCCGGGTCGAGCAGTTCGGCCTGGCGGCGGAGGCGCCGGCCTACGACATCAGCCCCCGGACAGCCACGCGCTGGCTGTACGGGCTCATCCCGTCCAGCCACTCCGCCATCGAGGCCCAGTTCGCGCTGGCCTCCGGCTCGGTGTCGATCGCCGCGGCGACCTGGACCAAGGCCGTGGCACGCCACGGCGTCACGCCGTACCAGCTCGAAGGCCAGAAAGGGGCCCGCAAGCGCCCCGGGCGCGCGCGGCCGGCGGCGCCCGTCCCGCAGGGGCCGGTCACCGATCGGCTGTCCGGTTTCCTGGCGAACCCGCCCGCGCTGGACGGTCTCGACGAGGCGGAGCTGCTGGGCTGGTGCGTCGACATCGTCCGGCTGGCCCGCCGCAACGGTTACCTGGCCAGTACGGCGGACGCCATCGCCGTGTTCGAGACGTCCATCCTGCTCGCCGGCCTGCGTAACCGGGCCCGTCCCACGCCCTACGACTTCCAGGACGCCGCGGTCACGTGCATCGAGAAGGACGTGGTGCCCGGCCGCCGGGACGTGCGCCGCCTGTGCGAGATCCTTCTGGGCGGTGACCGGATCGGAGAGGTCGGCTACCGGGCACTCCCGCCGCTGGCCCAGGACGTCTACGACCGGTTGAAGCCGCTCGGGCTCGACCTGGAGAAGCGCACCCAGCAGCGGGCGCTGCTGAACCTCGCCGCGGACCCGGAGCTGGTGCCCTGCTCCCACCTGCTGTGGATGCTGCGCTACCTGCTGCCTGAGGACGCCGTCCGTCCCATCATGGGCGCGCGTCGCCTCGGTGAGCGGCCGATCCAGGAGAGCTGGGACCTGGCGATCGGCCGTCACCAGCGATCGATCATCGAGCTGGGCTACGAGGGAGTCACCGTCGAGCAGGTGCTGGAGCAGCGCCTGCGCCGTACCGTGTGGGCGCCTGAGGCCACCGCCGCCGTCGCTCTCGCGGCGGTGGAGGACGCCATCCTGTACCTGGGCAGCCGGCGGTTCACCGACGAGCTCGGCGGTCGGGCCGTGGAACTGCTGGCCGCCGAGCGCACCGTGGACGACGCCCCCGACGTGCTGCGCCGGATCCGCCGGTTGCTGGCCCACTACCGCGCGACCGAGCCGGTGCTGCCGGCCTGGTGCGAGGACTTCGTCACCACCGGGTACGCGCACTACTGCACGCTGCTGCCGACCGCTTTCGTGGACGAGGAGGTCGGCGTCCGCCAGGTGGCCGCCATGCTCGGATTCCTGTCCAGCATGGAGAGTCTCGCGCTGGCCCTGGGGTGTGACCGCGCCCAGCTCGAACTCGCCGTACGGCAGTCGCATCCCGAGGCGCCGGCCAAGGTGGCGCTGCTGTGGGCCGCCCGGTTCCGGCTCGGCCTGCTCACGCAGGACGAGCTGCGATCGCGGTGTGACGAGCTGCTGGACAACCCCCTCGTCGTCCCGGCGTTCCCGCTGTACCTGAGCGGGTTCGTGCAGGCGCTTGAGCCGGTTCCGGCGCTGGCGCCCTTCGTGGTCGAGGTGATGTCCAAGGCCTTCGCCCGGCTGCCCGACACCGTCCTGCTCCCGTGGCTCCCCAAATTGATCACGACCCTGCGTGACCAGGCGCACGAGCTGGTGCCCGTGCTCGTCCGCGAGGCGGGCCGCACGTTCCCGGCGGGCCTGTCCTCCGTCGACACGTGGGTACCGCCGTGGTCGGCGAGGGAGACGCCGAAGGCGGTGGCCGGACCGGTGCCCGCGCCGGCCGGGCCGGTGGCCGACCTGCTGGCCGGTCACCCGGCGGCATGTGACGCCGTGGCCGTGCTGCTCGGGTGCGAGGCGGGGTGGCAGCCGGCCGTTCACCTCGCCGGCGGACCCGAGCACCGCGAGGTGGCCGATCTGCTGGTCCGGCATCCCGAGGCGGCGGACGCCGTCGCGGGACTGCTCGCCGGGAGGTCCGCCTCCGGCCGATGAGGCGGTTCTCAGTGGTGGTAGGCGTGGACCACCGCGTGCCCCTTGCCCTTGCCGATGATCCACTTGTTGATCGGAGTGGTGACGAGGAAGGCCACCAGCAGGGCGAACGCGAGAGCGCCCCAGAACAGGCCCGAGGTGAGCCCGGCGTCCATGGCGCCGGGCACCACCATCATCACGCCGTTGTCGACGATCTCCATGACGATGATCGACACGGTGTCGGCGGCGAGCGCCAGCCGTACGAGCTCGCGCCAGCCGAGGCCGGACTTGCGTAGTCCCACGATGGTGAGGGCGTAGCCGAAGAAGAAGGCCAGCACGACGGCCAAGACGATGGTCGCCGTGTTGGACCAGCCCAGAGCCGTGCCGATCACCATGCCGAGCACCTCGCCGATGGCGCACCCGGTGAGGCAGTGCAGGGTCGCCGACGCGGCCATCCGCCACGTCACCGTCGAGGAGTGGCCCATGGGCGCGTGGTGATCGTGCCCGTGGTGCTCTCCGTGCTCCGGGTGGCCCGTGTGCTGCGTCGATTCGGACATCGCCTTCTCCTTGCCCATCAGCCGGCCCGGTCGGCCGTCCCCGATATGCGCCAATTTATACCCCATGGGGGTACATGGGCAACGGGTGGATTCCGGTAGCGGGGCCGATCGCGCCGGCGGATGATGCCCGGAGGGGGAACGCCTCCGGAGAAGCGGGGGACTACTACGGGAGATCGGTGCGATGCCCCCGGATGCCGATGGCCGATGGCCGATGGCCGACGGCCCGCGCGGTGGCGGCCGGTGCGGCGGTGGCCGGTGTGGTGGTGGCCCATGCGGTGGTGGCCGTCGCGCTCGAAGCCGCGCCGAGGGCCGTCCACCCGGAAGCCGGGCATGACGGGCATGACAGGCAGGAGGGACGTGGCGAACGCGGTGAACGTGACGAACGTGGCGAACGCGGCGAACGCGGCGAACGCGGTGAACGGGCCCGGGAGCGGCGCCGGTGCCCGGATGCGTGCGCTCCCGGGCACCGGCCTGACGCGGAGTGCCGTCAGAGGACCTGCGTCAGAGGATGTGAGTCAGAGACGGTCGAGCAGTCCCTGCAACTGCTCCACCTCGGCCTGCTGCGTGGTCTCGATGTTCCTGGCCAGCGACTTGGCCTCGGGGTTGCTCCCCTGGGCCTGCTCAGTCCTGGCCATCTCGATCGCCCCCTTGTGGTGGGCGATCATCAGCTTGGCGAACATCCGGTCGAACTCTGCGCCCTTGGCCTCACGGAGCTTGGCCATGTCCTCTCCGGTCATCATCCCGGGCATGTCGTGCCCCCCATGACCCCCCTCGGGGCCGGCAGGCTTGCCCCAGGCTGACAGCCAGCCGTTCATGACGGCGATCTCGGGATCCTGAGCGACCTTGATCTTCGCCGCGAGCTCCTTGACCTCGGGAGCGCCGGCCCGCGACTCGGCGAGCTCGGCCATCTCCACCGCCTGCTCGTGATGCGGGATCATCATCTGGGCGAAGGCGACGTCGGCGTCGTTGAAGGAGGCCGACGGCTGCGGGCTCGTGGCGGCGGCCTGCGCGCCGCCGGGCGTGCCGGTGGGCGCGGCCGACGGCCGGTCATCCCCGCCGCAGGCCGTGAGCAGTACGAGCATGCCGGTCCCCGCGGCGGCGAGTGCGAGCCTGCGGGTGGCGGATCGGTTGGTGAACGTCATTGACTGGTCTCTTTCCGGTTCGTGGTACCTGCGTGCCGGTCGTCCGCGGGCAGGTCTCGGGGACCGTCCGCCGACGTGGCCGGCCTATATGCGCAGAACCGAAAGGCGTGCCAGGCGCAGAGCCGTTCTCCTGGGCGGCGGCCGGGCGACGGGCGGCGACGACGCGAGGGCGACGGTCCCGGCCCGTGGCGCCCGCCGCCGCGCCCACAGCGCGCCGAGGAGCAGGACGAGGAGCGCGGTCAGCACGGCCAGGCAGACCGAGGCCGGGTCGAGACGGGGCAGGTCGCTGTCCGTGTCCGACACCCACCACCCGTCCACGGACTCCGGGGCCGGTGGAGGCGCGAGGGCCGCATCAGGGCCCCGGTGCTCCGCGGCCGCGCCGGGCCGGTCCCCGCCGTGGTCGGCGTGTCCCAGCGTGTGCATTCCCGCGATGCCCAGGACGAGCGTTATGAGCAGCAACAGCCGGCGAGGCATCCGCAACGGATGCCTGCGGGCCGGGCCGTCCATCCTCGCCTCCGTACGCATGGGGCAGGGCCGCCCCGACCGTCTACGATCTTCAATAGTAAGAATACTCCGGCCGTCCGCTCCCGCCGGCACGCGTGTCCCGCAAGGCCGGGCGTACGGCGGACGGGGTGCGGCGGGAGAATGGTGTCGTGAAAGTAGTGGTCCTCGCCGACACGCACGCGCCACGGCGGTGGAAGTCGTGCCCGCCGCGGGTGGCCGGGCACCTCCGCGGCGCGGACCTGATCCTGCACGCCGGTGACGTCTGCACCGCCGGCGTGCTCGACGAGCTGGCCACCTACGCGCCGGTCCACGTCGTCAAGGGCAACAACGACGGGCCCGACATCGCGGCGCCCGAGACGCTCGAACTCGACCTCGGCGGGCTGCGCGTGGCGATGATCCACGACAGCGGGGCGGCGCGGGGACGGCTTGCCCGCATGCGCCGCCGGTTCCCCTCGGCCGATCTGGTGATCTTCGGCCACTCCCACATCCCGCTCGACGAGAGCGACGCCGGGCTGCGCATCTTCAACCCCGGATCGCCGACGGACCGGCGTCGCCAGCCCCACGGCACCCTGGGCCTGCTGCGGATCGAGGACGGCGTCCTCGTCGAGGCCGGAATCGTCCCGGTCACCTGACCGGCCGGGCGACGATCCCCGTGGACGTCCCTTCCGTCTCCCGTCTCCCGTGGCCGTCAGTCCGGTCTGCGGGCTTCGATGAGAAACCGCGTCGTGTGCGCGAGGAAGGGGCCGTCGGCCTGGATCCGGTCGTGCAGGGCCTTGAGCTCTGTGCGGTAACGGTCGACCGTGAACCCCGGGACGATCCAGATCACTTTTCGCAGGTAGTAGATCACAGCGCCGATGTCGTGGAAGGTCATGCGCAGCGACTCCATCCGGAGGTCGCGCACCTCAAGCCCCGCCGCCTCGGCCGCCGCCCCGGCCCGCTCGGGATCGCGTCCGGAGCCGGCCGGCTGGGGGCCCATGAAGAACTCCGTCAGCCTCATGGCGGTCCGGGGGCCGACCTGCTGGGAGAAGTACGTCCCTCCCGGCTGGAGCACGCGGGAGATCTCCTCCCACCAGGTGGTCACCGGGTGGCGGCTGGTCACCAGGTCGAAGACGCCGTCGCCGAACGGGAGCCGCCGCTCGTCGCCGGTGGCGACGACCGTGACCCCGCGCGGACGCAGCCGTGCGGTCGCCAGCGCGAGGTTCGGCGGCCAGGACTCCGTGGCGACCGTCCGAGGGGCGAGCCGCGGCACACCCGCGAGCACCTCCCCGCCGCCGGTCTCGACGTCCAGCGCGGCCGACGCCTGCGCCATCCGCTCACCCAGGAGCCGTGCGTATCCCCACGAGGGGCGCTCCTCCGTCGCCCGGCCGTCGAGCCATGAGAAGTCCCACCCGTCGACGGAGACGGATCCGGCCTCGGCGACGAGGTCCTCGAATGTCCGTGCCATCCTTCGAAACTGCCAGCCGGCCTCGGAGCCTGTCCAAGGGTTTTCCCGTCCCGAGGACGAGCGTCGGCTACACGTCCTTCGCGAGCAGTTCCTTGAGGGCGTCGTCGATGAACGTCGTGTCGACCGGATTGAGACCGCCGCCGGCGAAGTGCCCCCACGCGCCAGGGATGACCCGCAGCTCCGCGTCGGACATGTGGGCGACCTCCCACTCGCTGTCCTCAGGCGGGAAGTAGAGGTCCTGCTCCGCGGGCATGACGATCGCCGGCGCGCGGATCGCGGCGAGCGCCTCCTCCACGCCGCCGAACCCCGGAGTTCTCCCCACGTCGGCGTTCTGCCAGGTCCACAGCATGGCGAGCAGGTTGTCCGCGTCGCGCTTGATGAACAACCCCTCCCAGAAGCCGACGAGGAAGTCTTCGAGGGAGCCGTAGCCGAGCGGCTCGCGCTCGTAGATTTTCTCCCGGTAGAACTGCTGGGAGAAGCCCCAGCCCGCGTAGACCCGGGCCAGCGCCCGCAGCCCGACGCCCGGCTGCTCGCGGTACCAGCCGTTGTCCCACGCCGCGTCGGCCGTGAGGGCGGCCTTGACGCCCTCAAGGAAGACGATGTTGTGCAGGCTGGTCTTCGCCGCGCCGCAGAAGGGAAGTATCCGCCGGACCATGTCCGGATGGCTGACCGCCCACTGGTAGGTCTGCCCGGCTCCCATGGACCAGCCCGTGACGAGCTCCAGACGCTCGACGCCGAACCGCTCGGTGACGAGGCGGTGCTGCGCCTGGACGTTGTCGTACATCGTCACGTGCGGGAAACGCGCACGGTCGTGCGGAGGCGGGGTGGTGCTGGGAGACGACGACAACCCGTTGCCGAGCATGTTGGGGATGATGATGAAGTACTTCGACGGATCGAGCGCCATGCCCTCGCCGATCAGCCATTCGTTGTCGTAGTGCTGGCCCGAGTACCACGTCGGGTAGACGATCACGTTGTCCCTGCCGGCGTTGAGCTCGCCGTAGGTCTTGTACGCCAGCTCGGCGGCGGGCAACGTGATGCCGCTCTGCAGCCGGACATCACCGAGGTCGAAGACGTCGTAGTCCATGGAGGCCTCCTTGCCGACCACCGGTCTCGATCGTCCGATGCTTCGCGCTCCTGAGTCGGTATTTTAGCCGGGGCGCTGAACGGAAGGCAGGGTGCATTGCCCCGTTTTCGCAGGTCAATACGGCTATATGGCACTTTGTCGCGGGTCTTTTCGCATGCACGGGGGACTTTTCGCGCTCTCGATAACGGCCTGAGGGTTTCTCACCGCGTGACTTTTCCGGCCGTGCCCGCCCCGCCCTTCTCCACTGCCTTCACCCCTGCCGCTCCGCTCTTCTCCACCGCCTTCACCGCTGCCGCTCCGCCGTACGGAATCCCCGCCGCTCCGCCGTACGGAATCCCCGCCGCTCCGCCGTACGGAACCCCGCCGGTGCGTCTCCGGGCGCGGGTGGTCGCGGGCCCCGCATATTGAAGCGACATCCTGCCCGAAGAACGGCAGGATGGAGGCTCTTCGGGCATTTCGTGAAGGAGCCAGCACGTGCACAGCTACCGCCGCGACCTCGAGATACTCCGAGATCGGCGCTTCACCTTGCTGCTCGTCGCCCGGACCGTCTCGGTGCTGGGCAGCTCGTTCGCACCCGTGGCCCTCGCCTTCGGCATCCTCGCCCTGCCGGGAGCGACGGCCACGACGCTGTCGGTGGTGCTCACGGCGGAGGCGCTGCCGATGGTGGCGTTCATGCTCGTGGGCGGAGTGATCGCCGACCGGCTGCCCCGGCACCGGGTGATGATGGCCGGTGAGGCGATCAACGCGGCGGCGTTCTTCTGCCTCGCCGCGATGCTGCTCACCGGATGGACCCCGCTCCCCGCCCTGGTGACGGCCGCGGCGATCAGCGGCGTCGCGATGGCGATCCTCTTCCCCGCCCTGACCGGCATCATCCCCGACGTCGTCCCCGCCGACCGGCTGCAGACCGCCAACGCCCTGCTGGGACTGGGCGCCAACAGCTCGCGCGTCGCCGGGCTCATCCTGAGCGGGGCCACGGTCGTCCTGCTCGGCGGCGGCTGGGCGCTCATCGTCAGCGGCACCATGTTCGCCGTGGCGGGCGTGCTCATCGCGGCGCTCCGCCTCACCCCGGCGGAACGCTCCGCGGCCGGGAGCCACTCGGTCCTCGCCGACCTGCGCGGCGGCTGGCGCGAGTTCGTCTCCAGGCAGTGGCTGTGGGTGGTGGTCGCGCAGTTCTCGGTGCTGGTGATGGCCGTGCAGGCCGCGCACGGCGTGCTCGGGCCACTGGTGGCCGAGGAGAACCTGGGCGGGGCGGCGGCCTGGGCGGCGATCCTGGCCGGCGAGGCGGTCGGCATGATCGGCGGCGTCTTCATCGCGCTGCGGCTGCGCCCCCGCCGCCCCATTCTGGTCGGCACGATCCTCACCGTGCCCACGGCGCTGCCCTACCTGCTGCTCGGCCTGGGGACCCCGCTGTGGACGATCATCCTCGGGGCGGTCGTGATGGGGGTCTGCTTCGACATCTTCGGGGTGCTGTGGAACACCACGATGCAGCGGGAGATCCCGGCCGAGTCGCTGTCGCGGGTCAGCTCCTACGACGCTCTCGGATCCCTGATGTTCGGCCCGGTCGGCCTGCTGGTGGCGGGACCGCTGGCGATCGTGATCGGCCCGAGGCCCGCCCTGCTCGGGTGCGCCGCGGTCATCGTGCTGTCCTCCCTCGCCGCGCTGCTCTCCCCGGGGGTGCGGGGTCTCCGCGCCCCGGCGCCCACCGAGAGGACCGGTGTCAAGGAGACCAGGATCCTGTCACACTGACGCCGAGGCGGGACACCGGACGCCGAAAACCTCTCCGCCGCCCCGCTCCGGCCGGGGACCCGCCCCCGGTTCCGGGTCCGTCGCCCGTCCCGCTCCAGGTCCGTCACCCGCCCGCGACCGCCGTCCCGGACGAGCGGGTCAGTAGGCGAGGACGCGGTCGGTGTAACGCTTGACCACGAACGGCGTCTTGAACTTCGGGAAGGCGACCGTCTTCGCGTCTCCGTCGGAGGTGTAGCGCTCGTCGCCGTTCGCCTTCAGCCAGTCGAGCCAGGCGGTGGAGCAGAACTTCACGCAGTCGCCGGTCTTGTCCATCGAGCGGATGCGCGGGATGCCGTCCGGGTCGAACTTCTTGTTGAACGGCGACATGGCGGGGGTGTATCCGGCGAGGAACACCCCGCCGTAGTCGTAGGAGACGTCACCGGCGGCGCCCTTGCGGCCCCACTCCTTCTTGGTCGGCTGGTTGCCGTACGGCAGCGCCAGCGTGACGGGGTTGGCGTTCAGCAGCTTGGTGATGAGCTCGTGGCCGGCGGCGACCTCGGAGCTCACCTGCTTCTCCGGCTTGCCGCGGAGGCTCTGGTGGTCGCGAGTGTGGTTGCCGATGTCGAACCCCTTGTCACGGAGCCACATCAGCATCTGGGCCTGCTCTTCCGGGGTCGTCTTCCCGAACATGTCGCGCGTCACGTAGAACGTGGCCACCGGGCGGAATCCCGGGTGACGCTGGGCGACCTCCTGGAGGATGGCGACGGCGGTCTGCGGTTTGGGCGCGCCCATGCCGTCCAGGTCGAACTGCGACGGGGACGAGTCGTCGAAGGTGAGGACGACCGGGTGCCGCCCCGCGGGGATGTCGATGCGCCCGGTGACGTATTCGGCCGCCGTGATCGGGACGTAGTCCTCCCTGGCCAGCCGCTCCAGCTCCGTGCGGAACTGCTGCGGGGTGCGGTCATCCTGGGTCGCCGGCTTGTCCACCACCCGGTGGTACATGAGCACGGGAATCTGCCCCAGCTCGTTGGCGTGGACCTTCGCGGCGGCCGCCAGCCTGGTCTTGAGAAGGGCCGCCTGCCCGGCGGCGGCCGCGGAGGCCTTGGCGGCGGCGGCCACGCCGGTGTCCTTCTTGTCCTGCGGTTCCTCACCCTGCCACGGCATGCACCCGACGAGCACGGCGCCCGCCGCCGCAACCGCCACACCGACCCTGCCCACCCTAAGAAGGCCCATCGAATCCCCCCAGCGCACAGACGATATGCTCGTCATCCCCCGCTGACCTGCGGATTGATCTCCGTCTCAGGCAAAGGCTTCGTACCTGGGCGAGAGGAGCCGCGGACCCGCCGCCGGTGCGGGATCGCGGCGCCGGCCCGGTAGGCGATCTGCCCGTGGTCCCGCGGACGGGGCTCGCCTAGAGTCGAAACCATGAGTGAGCAGGACGGCCTGCCCCGCACCCGTGCCCGGGCGGCGGCGGGTGCGCTCTTCTTCGACGAGGACGGCCGCGTCATGATCGTCCATCCGTCCTACAAGACGGATCGGGAGATCCCCGGCGGGGGCGTGGAGCCGGGAGAGACCCCCTACGAGGCCTGTGTCCGCGAGGTCGGTGAGGAGCTCGGCATCCAGCCGCCGATCGGCCGCCTGCTCGCGGTGGACTGGGCGCCTCACCAGGGGGTGGGCGACCTGATCCTTTTCGTCTTCGACGGTGGCGTGCTCGGCGCGGACACGCTCAGGCGGATCACGTTCGCCGACGGCGAGCTGACGGGCTTCGGCTTCCACCCCGTCGAGGACGTGGACGACCTGCTGAACGAGCGCCTGGCCCGGCGGGTCAAGGCGGCGGCCGCCGCTCGCGAGCTCGGTGGACCGGCATATCTGGAGTACGGCAGGGCCGTACCCGGGTGAATCGTGCCCCGGAGCAGGGCGGTCCTCCGGGGCCGTCGCCTCAGCCCTGGAGGGCGGAGCGGTGCCGGAGGGTCATGCCGGGGAGCCGGAGCATGCCGAAGCGCTCGTAATAGGGCTGGAGTGACGCGTCGCAGAGGAGGTCGACGGAGTAGAGGTGCTCGGTGTCCGCGAGGATCCGCCGCACCAGCTCGCTGCCGATCCCCTGCCCCTGGTATTCGGGGAGGACCTCCAGCCAGGGGACGAGCGCGGTCAGGACGCCGTCACTGATCATGTTGACGAAGCCGACGACGCGGTCCGTCTCCTCGTCGATCGCGACGACCGCGCGGTAGCTCCCCCGCAGAACCGCCAGGTGCTGCTCGGGAGACGCGGGAGTCGGCCATCCCACGAAGAAGCCCTTAAGCCGGTCGGCTTCGATCGTGTCGACGGCGTCGGTGTAGCGGACCATGAACCTGCGCTCCCTGTGGAGATCGTGCGGGCGGGCAGGATATCCAGGGACGACCGGTACGGGCGATCCGTTTATCGGCCCCGTCGGATCGGACCGTGCCGTGGAGCGGGGGCTACAGGGCGGGAGTGGGGTGCAGGAACATCCGCAGGCGGACGCGTGACTCCCCGGAGACCTGGTGGATGCTGAACTCGTCGCACAGCTGGCTCATCAGCCACAGGCCGAATCCCCGCACCGTGCCGGTGGGACGTTCCGGAGGGATGTTCTGGGGGGCGAGATCGCCCATGGTGTCGACGACTTCCACGGTGATGCAGGTGTCGTTGTGCCAGATGCTCAACGTGCCCTTGCCGCCGCCGTGCTCCAGAACGTTGATGACGGCCTCGTTGACCGCGAGAAGCAGGTCGTCCAGCCGTTCACCGCGCATGCCGGCGTGAGCCGCATGGCGGAGGAGACGTTGCCGCAGAGCGGTGAGATCGTCGTCGATCGGCCAGTGCTGGCCGTGGTCGCCGGTCACGACACCCCCTTGACGTCGCCTTGTCTGGCAGTCACCGGAGGGTGAGCCGACTCGCTCCAGAATCACGGCGTTGCTGACGAGTTACATGATGCTAAACACCTGCCCGGTCATTGCCAACTTACGACCATGTGGGCAGACGAGATATCCGCCGAGGACCGCCCGCCGCGGACCCGTCCGCCGCAGAGCGGCGCGTGAGCCGGACGAGGCCGGTGTGCGAGCCGGACGGGAGCGGTGTGCGAGCCGGACGAGCAGGGCTTACGGGCCGGGACGCGCGTGCGACGGCACGCGGACCCCGCCCGTACGGACCCCTATGACGACTGTTGTGCCTGCAGAGCCTCGACGGCGTCGCCGACGGTGGGCTGGATGCCGAAGGCCTGGGTGAGCCCGGTCAGGTGGAAGAGCCTTTCCAGGCGGGGATGCAACTGGGCCAGGACGACGCTGTGGCCACGGCCGTGGACGAGCTTCCGAACGGCCAGGAACACCTGGATCCCGGTGGAGTCGCAGAAAGTCAGATCCTTCAGATCGACGATGAGATCGCGCGACTCCGTGCCGATGGATTCCTGGAAGTCGTGCTGGAGCCGCTCGGCGTTGGTGTAGTCGAGCTCGCCGGCCAGGGCGAGCAGGGACACGTTCTCCAGGGTGTCGTCGGATGTGACTGTGACACGGACGGCAGTGCTCACGGGGAAACCTCTGCAGACGATCGAGGGGTGGAAGGGGTCGACATGGCGGTGGCATCGGAAAGACCTGAACCGGGCCCGGTGAGCACCTGCCCGATCGCGACCGTCGTACGGCAGGGCACCTGAGGCGGTGGCATGCTCCGCCAGGAGGCGACCGGCTTCCGGAGGCGTCGCCGCACGTGCCGGGTCCGCTCGCGCGGCTCGTGCCGTGCCACGGTGATCGGCGCCCGGACCGGCCGGCTCGGCCGCGCCGACATCTGGGCCGGCTCCCTGAGGGCAGGGGGGCTCACGATGCCGTGGAGCCGTACGGCGATCGGGCACGGTGCTCCGGAGGCTGAAGTGACCTGCTGGACGCCGACGTTGTTCACCCGCGATCTCGAGTCTTCGGTGAAAGCACTGACCACCTCGGGAAAGGCCGGTGGATCAGTGCCGCTGTAATCGCTCCCAGTTTACTTATCCTTCAAAATCTCGTCGGATCCTTTTTGTGAAGTGCCCGCCGGGCAACCGGCCGTCGTCCTGCCCGGCCCCGCCCAGCTCGGGCCCGGTGCGGGGCCGTCGTCGCCCGATCCGCGTAGGAGAAGCCGTGCCACGGCCGCCGGGGCGTCGACCGGCCCGGCGGTGTACGTCACGGGCCTCCCGTCTACGGGCACGGACGTTTCCCGGGAATGAACGGGGCAGGAGTTCCGCTTATCGAGGCGCCGCCGTCCGGCGGCCAGACGGAGGAGGCCGCATGCAGGTCGATGTCAAGCTCTCACCCGGTGGTGAGTTCTTCGAGGCGGAGGTGGACGGCAAGCACGCCGGACAGCTGGAGTTCGTCCGGCGCGACGGTGTCATCGTCTACACCCACACCGAGGTCGACGCGGAGTTCGAGGGCAAAGGGGTGGGGGGCGCGCTCGTCCGCGCGGCGCTGGACGGAGCCCGCGCCGAAGGGGTGAAGATCGTGCCGCGTTGCCCGTTCGTGAAGACCTGGATCGAACGTCACCCCGACTACGCCGACCTCGTCGAAGGCGGCTGACCGCCCGGGGTTCCTCTCGGCCACCCCGGCCCCCTCTCGGCCGGCCGGGACCGTCCGGCCGGGTGGAGCCGTCCGGCCGGAGCGGTGCCGCTCGGGCGAGGCGGCGCTGTCGGGCCGAGGCGGTGCTGTCGGGGTGGCGCCGGCCGGGCCGTACGCGGCGGCCGTGGCGGGTGGCAGGATCTGGCCATGCTGCATCACATCGAGCTGTGGGTGCCCGACCTCGGCCGCGCGACGAGGTCATGGGGATGGTTGCTGGAGGAGATGGGATACCAGATCTTCCAGGAATGGAGCGACGGCCGGAGCTGGGCACTGGACGGCGTGTACATCGTCGTCGAGCAGTCGCCGGCCATGACCGCTCCCTCTCATGATCGATGCCGGCCGGGTCTGAATCATTTGGCGTTCCGCGTAATCGGCTCGGAGAAGGTGGATGCGCTGGTCGCGGCGGCGCCGGAGCACGGATGGACCTTGATGTTCGCCGATCGGCACCCTCATGCGGGCGGAACCGACCAATACGCGGGTTATCTTGAGAACGAGGACGGCTTCGAGGTCGAACTGGTCGCGGATCGCGATCGGTCGGGCGCGAGCCGTACGACATGATGATGAAAATCACCCGGTTGGCGCAGATTTGCCACGTTGGCTTACGGTGCAAGCCGGATCATGGCCCGATCCCTTGCTAGGCTGCAGGGAACCGTTGGAACCGGGCGTTGTCTCACCCCGGCAGGTGAGACCGTCAAGAAGTGGGGTCACACCGTGAAGAAGCTGCTCGTTCTGGCGCTGGTCGCGCTTGGGGGACTGCTGGTCTGGCGCAAGGTGCAGGCTGACCGCGCCGAGCTGGATCTGTGGACTGAGGCCACCGGCAGCGAGAACTGAACAACGCGGCTACCGATTTGGGTGCTTTCATGGTCCTTGCCCAAGGTGGGGGAGTAATACCCATCAGGCTTGCCTGTCTGGATCTGGCAGGCACCACGATCGGTGATATCGCCATGGTCGAACGGGCGTTCGCCGAGGCGATCGCCACGCAGGGCATCGTGCCCGGGACCGGTGCGTACGCACGCGCCATGGTGCACGTGCACCGGTCCCGGGGCTGCCCGACGATCGAGGTCTTCCGGGGGATCTTCCCCGACAACGAGGCCCAGGCCCAGGCGGCCAACCTGACCTTCGAGCGCTCCTACGAGGGCGCCATCGGGCGCGCGGGCCTGGCCCCGCTGCCCGGCACGGTCGAGGCGCTGGAGAAGCTCCGTGCCGCCGACGTCAAGATCTGCCTCATCACCGGCTTCAGCCGGATCACGCTCAACCGGGTGCTGGCTGCCCTGAGCTGGTCGGACAAGGTCGATCTCGCGCTCTGCCCGGAAGACGCCGGACGCGGCCGCCCCATGCCCGACATGGTCCTCGCCGCGGTTCTGCGTCTCGGCATCGAGGATGTCCGTCAGGTCGCGGTGGCCGGTGACTCCGAGAGCGACATGCTCTGCGGCCGTCGCTCCGGCGCGTCGGTGGTCGCCGGTGTCCTGACCGGAGTGCACAGCAAGGAGCGCCTCCTCAAGGGCGGCGCCACGCACATCCTGGACTCCATCGCCGACTTCCCCACCCTGGTGCTCGGCAGCGCGCGGGTGGAGACGCCGGTGTGCGCCTCGGCTCTTTAGAGAGCCCCCACACCCATCGCCCCCTCTGAGGCGCTCGGTGCTCTTTCACGAGCTTCTCTCCGAGTTCCGGAGCCATCAGAGCGATGCGCTTCCGAGCTTCTCCGCGTCTTCAAGCTTCTTTCCTGGCGGCGCTCCCGGCTCTCTGGACCTTCCTGAGCTTGACGGCCCCCTCCCAGGCCCCCGAGAGCCCTCCGGCTCTCCGGGATCTCCGAGAGGTGCTCCTGGTTCCCGTCCGGGCGACCACCTCCCGAACGCCGCCCCGGAGCCCCGCGCCTCCGGACACACCGTCAAGGGATGTCCTTTTCGCGGCCTTTCTCCTGGCGGATGAAAGAACGCGTTCCCGGGGCCCGGCGGCGAGCGGATCTCTGAAGGGATATCCCGCGGCCGGGCATTGCGATAAATTACCCTTGGTGGCAGTGTCTTTACCCTGAGTGAATCGCATCAGTCGGCTCAAGAGAGTAGGCGCACTCATGCAGGCTTTCGCACTGCCCGAGTTCTATATGCCATATCCGGCCAGGATCAATCCTCATATGGAGCGTTCCCGCGAGCACAGTATGGCCTGGGCCCGGCAGATGGGCATGCTCGACTCACCCAAGCCCGGCGGCGGTGTCGTGTGGGACGAGGCCGAGCTGGCCAGGATGGACTACGCGCTGATGTGCGCCTACACCCACCCGGACTGCGACGGCCCCACCCTCGACCTGATCACCGACTGGTACGTCTGGGTGTTCTTCTTCGACGACCACTTCCTTGAGCAGTTCAAGTACTCCCGTGACCTTCTCGGGGCGAAGGCCTACCTCGACCACCTCGAACTGTTCATGACCACGGACGGGCAGACGCCGCCGGAGCCCGACAACCCGGCCGAGGCGGGGCTGAAAGACCTGTGGGAGCGTACGGTTCCGGCGATGTCGCACGGGTGGCGGCAGCGCTTCATCACCAGCACGCACAACCTGATGGTGGAGTCGATGTGGGAGCTGGACAACATCGACCGAGGCCGGATCGCCAACCCGATCGAATACGTGCAGATGCGCAGGAGGGTCGGCGGAGCGCCCTGGTCGGCCAACCTCGTCGAATACGCCGTCGGCGCGGAGATCCCCGACGGTCTCGCCGGCACGAGACCGATGCGGGTCCTGTCGGACACGTTCTCGGACGCGGTGCACCTGCGCAACGACCTGTTCTCCTACCAGCGCGAGGTCCAGGAGGAGGGAGAGAACTCCAACGCGGTGCTGGTCTTCGAGCGATTCTTCGGTTGTCCGACGCAGGAGGCCGCCGAGCTCGTCAACGACCTGCTGACCTCCCGGCTGCAGCAGTTCGAGAACACGACCCTGATCGAGGTCCCGGCCCTGCTGGCCGAGAACACCGTGCCCGTGCACGAGCAGATCGGGGTCGCCGCCTACGTCAAGGGCCTGCAGGACTGGCAGTCCGGCGGACACGAGTGGCACGCGAGATCCAGCCGGTACATGAACGAAGGCGCCGCCTCGGGCCCCGCCGTTGTGCTGAGGGGGCCGACCGGTCTGGGCACCTCCGCCGCCGTACCCATGCCCTCCCCGGCTCGGCTGGGCCTGCGGCGCAGGTCCCAGCAGCAGTCCCACACGCCGTTCCAGCGGGTGGGACATCTGCCGCTGCCGGATCTCTACATGCCCTACCCGATCCGCACCAGCCCCCACCTGGACGCCGCGCGACGCCACGCGGTCGGCTGGGCGCGGCGGATGGGCATGTTCGACTCGGTGCCCGGGGTGGAGGCCGGCGGACTGTGGGACGAGCGGCGCTTCATCGGCTTCGACTTCGCCCACTGCGCCGCGATGATCCACGCGGATGCGAGCCCCGAACAGCTCAACCTGTCCTCGGACTGGCTGGCCTGGGGAACGTACGGTGACGACTACTTCCCCGTGGTGTTCGGGGCGCCCCGCGACCTCGTGGCGGCGAAACTCTGCAACGACCGGCTGTCGGCGTTCATGCCGCTGGAGGACGCCGGGACCACCCCGGAGCCGACGAACCCGATCGAGCGGGGGCTGGAGGACCTGTGGCGGCGCACCGCGGGGCCGATGACCATGCCCGCCCGGCAGCAGTTCCGCAAGGCGGTCGAGGACATGACCGAGAGCTGGCTGTGGGAGCTGGTCAACCAGGCCCAGCACCGTGTCCCCGATCCGGTCGACTACATCGAGATGCGCCGCAAGACGTTCGGGTCGGACATGACGATGAGCCTGGCCCGGCTCGCGCACTCGGACATGGTGCCCGCGGAGATCTACCAGACACGGGTCATGCGGGAGTTGGACACCGCGGCCCAGGACTACGCCTGTTTCACCAACGACCTGTTCTCCTACCAGAAGGAGATCGAGTTCGAGGGCGAGGTCCACAACCTCGTCCTGGTCGTGGAGAACTTCCTGGAAGTGGACAGGTGGAAGGCCCGAGATGTCGTGGCCGACCTGATGACAGCACGGATGCAGCAGTTCGAGCACATCATCGCCAACGGCCTGCCCGCGCTGTTCGACGATTTCGCCCTCGACGAGCAGACCCGCGGGATTCTCACCCGCCACGCCGACGACCTCAAGGAGTGGATGTCGGGAATCCTGGAATGGCACCGCAAGTGCGCGCGATACACCGAGGCCGAGCTCCGGCGCAGCCGCATCCCAGGAGCGCCGACGGGCTTCTCGCTTCTGCCCACGGGGCTGGGCACCTCGGCGGTGCGGGTCGGGGCCGGCAGGCTCCAAGGCTGAACGGACGGCCGGGCAGGTCGTGACACGGACGATGCGGAGCCGGGCAGGTCGGATTCCGGCCGCGGCCCCTCCCGGCTCCGCTGGGGAAACGCCGCGGCCCCTCCCGGCTCCGCCGGGGAAACAGATACGGGCACCCACCGGCTTCAGGCCGGTGGGGTCCGGAACATCCATCCGGACGGCGGCCGTGCGTGGTGTCACCAACACCCGCCTGGGCAAGGACGCCCCGATACCCGGTCGGTGTGATCAGCGCTCGCAGACCAGGCCGTCTCCGTCACGATCCTGATACCAGGAGTATTCGGGGTCGACGCCCCGCCGGTAAGGTCCGTAACCTGCGGCGTTCGCCTCCCCGCAGGTCCGGAAGCGCGGGTCATTCCCGGTGCTTGCCGTGTCACTCGGCTTCGGGGTGGGAGTCGGCTTCGGGGTCGGGCTCGGCTTGGAGGTGGGACTCGGCTTCGGCGGGTTCGGAGTCCCGGTCGAGGTCGGGGCGGGGGTCGGAGTGGCCGTGCCACCGCACTTTCCGGACCAGACCCGGAGACGTTCCCCGGCGGCCTTCTCCTCCACCTTCCTCAGGCGTTCGGTGAACCGGTCATTCGGTGTCATGGACTTCCATTTTGCATAGCCGTACCGAAGGAGGTTTTGGTTGACGAAAACACCGTCGGAATTCCAGACATAGAGAAGGCTGAGGCCATTCCTGTCCCGTGGTTTCCTGTCGGCCAGCGTGTACGCGGTGGAGCCCACCGGCAGCAGCTTGGCCATCCGCGCGGTCGCCTCCTTCGCCCAGCACTCCTTTCCGCCGGGCGCGTTCACCTCCAGCACCCGGACCTTCGATTCCTTCCGTCCGATGAGAAGGACCAAGGTGTCACCATCGATGATCTTCTTCACCTTCGCCCGGACCGCCCCCCGCCGGTATGTTCGGCGCGACGCCGGCCGGAAGGGCGAAGCCCGCGGTGGCGAATGCGACCACGGCGGCCAACGTGATTGTCATAATGCCTCTTCTCACATGAAACTCCTGATGCTTGAGAGGGACGGACCGTCAAGCTAGCAGAGTTTGGACCGTTTTAAAGTGAAATTAATGGACATGAAAGAAATGCACTAAATGACAATAATGGGTAGGAGATAACAGGCGGCCTCGCCTCGCCCGTGCGGCGCCTGAGTCGCCAGAGGGCGGGCGCGGGGGCCAAGTGGCGCGGAAGCGGGTCTTGTTGCTACGGTGTACGACTGAAGCAAGTCGTAAGCGGAGCATGTGCGCAGGTCAACGGCTTGAATCGCGGGGCCTTAGCTCAGTTGGCAGAGCGCCTGCTTTGCAAGCAGGATGTCAGGAGTTCGAATCTCCTAGGCTCCACTCCCTCTCGGACACACAAAAACCCAGGCCAGGCATGATGCCGTAACCTGGGCTTCGATCTTCATTCGGCCTTCTTCCGCTCCCGTGCCCGTTGCGTGCCCGATCCCTTCGCCAAGGCCCCACGGGCGAGGTCGTCGAGCTTCCGGGCCACCTCCCGCTGCCGCTCGTCGGTCGAGTGCTGATAGATCATCGCTGCCCGAGTGCTGGAGTGGCCCATGCGCTCCATCAGCTCCCGGATCGAGGCCCCGGCATTCGAGGTGTGATGTACCCCGGATTCGGTGGCGTCGGCTTGGTTGACTCTCATGCCAGGCGGGTGTTCGGGTAGCGCATCTCGTACTCGACCGAGGCGAGCATCCCCAGGCCGATGCGGCTGAGGGGGAAGCTTGATCATCCTGTTCGCCGTCGACCTGGGACAAGGCGAGCAGACCAGGGCCACAAGATGGGGCCGAACCATGCGACGGCGCGACCGAGGTGACAACATGGGACCCGGGAGGTGCCATGAGCGTTGACTTCACAACCGTCTACACGCAGTTGGCCAGATTGTGCGAGAAGTACGGCATTGCTGAGTTGGACGTTTTCGGCTCAGTTGCTCGTGGCGAGGATGACGCCGAGAGTGACATCGATCTCCTCTACGTCTTGAAGCCAGGCAACAACATCGGACTTGAGTTCTTCGGTTTTCAGGAGGAGCTGGAAGACCTGCTCGGACGTAAGGTCGATGTGGTTTCCAAGGAAGGTCTCCACTGGGTCATCCGCGATCAGGTCCTCAAGGATGCCCAGGTGTTGTATGCAGCGTGAGGGCCTGTATCTGGTGGACATCGTGGAAGCCGCCAGGAAGATCTCCTCATACCTCGAAGGTGTCTCACCCGAGGTATGGGCTAAGGACTCGATGCGCCGTGATGCGGTCATATGGCAACTGTCCATCATCGGTGAAGCCGTCGGAGGAATCTCGGATGAGACCCGAGCCTCTACCCCTGAGATTCCATGGAAGCTGATCAGAGGGCTGCGCAACAACGTGGTCCACCGATACTTCAGCATCGACTGGAAGATTGTGCACAGCGCCGCCACAGTCAATGTTCCGGAGTTGGAGCGGCAAGTACGAGATCTGCTTCAGCATGCCTACCCGGACCTTTTCAAACGCCTGGCGGAAGAGGAATCGCACATCGCCGCCACTCTTCCGGGTGAGGGGAACGCTGAGCCCGCAGATGCTTCGGATCTTTGGCTGGCCTCTACACGTACAGCAGCGAAGTACAGCAACAGAATCACATATCATCTCTCTCTGCCATCCGGCATCACACGCCTGAGCAGGGCGAATAGCCTCCCAGGTAGTGACCGGCTCCCGTTTGCAAGCAAGATGTCAGGAGTTCGAATCTCCTGGGCTCCACCTGCGGGAATGCTCAGTGTGTGATCATGAAAACCGGGCTTGAGTGCCTAACTGGGTGACTACGCCCCTCGTGCGCCTCCGAAGAGGCCGTCCATCGCCGTCGCGCCCTCCTGCATGACGGGCCGGATCTGGAGACGGTAGATCGTCTCGGCGCCGTCCAACCAACTGCGGGAGCCCCCGGCCCGCCCTCGCGGACTGGGCGGTCGAGCGTCATCCCGAGCTCACCGCGGCTGGGAGGTCCTCCTCTGGGACGACGCTGTCGCGACCTCCGGAGGACCCGGCCGAGACCCGGTGACGACGTGCGGGGCACCGCCGCAGCGGCAGATTAGGCCACGTGAACACCTCTCCTCCAGGAAGCCCCCGTACGATCGTGCCGGTCTTGATCATCGTCGTCTGGTCGGTGAGTTATCTGGCCCTCGGCCTGCGCTGGGTTTTCGGAGGGCCCGGATATCCGTTCGACGCCGGCCATGCGGGCGCGGGCAACACCCTGCTCGACCCTGTTCCGGCGGCGGTGGGCGGGGGCGTGCTGGTGGTGTCGGCGCTGGTGGCCGGCGTCGTTGCCGTGCTCGCCGCCAGAGGCCCGCTCAACCGGGCCCCCGCCGTCGTGGCAGTCGTGGCCGGCGTCGGCCTGGCAGTGGTCCTGCCCGACGTGCGCATCATGATGACCGCCGGGTACCTGCCGGTGATGCTGGCTGCCGCGCTCGCCGGCCAGGCCGAGTTCTCGGTGATCGCGACCATGCTGACGTGGCCGAGCGTCAACCTGCTCATCCTGATGGCGGCCGGCGTCAGCCTGATGCTCTTGGGGACGCGCGCGCTGATCGGAGGGCCCGGGCGGGCCGGCAGCGCCGCCGGCGCGCTACGGATCGGGTGGTATGCGACCGCTGTCGCGGTCGCCGTCCCCGTCGTCTACGCCGTCACCCGCTTCGGCTGGCTCCTGGGCGTGCCCGTCGGCATCAGCGACCAGTTCCTGGCCTACATCGCCGAGATCACCCCGATCGGCGCCGGTCTCAGCACGCTCGGTCTCCTCGGCGCGGTCCTGACCTTCGGTTTGGTCCGGCCGTGGGGTGAGATCTGGCCGCGCTGGATGCCGTTCCTGCGCGGGCGGCCGATTCCGGCGCGATTCCCGGCCTACTCGGCGCTGGCCGTCTCCCTCCCCATCACCTCCGCCGGACTGATGTATGTCCGCAAGAAGCTCACCGGCGAGCAGGTTGGCCCGGCGGGGGCGACCGACGAGCTGGGCGCCTGGCTGCCGGAGATGCTGTGGCCGCTGTGGGGCGCGGCCCTGGCGGTGGCCGCGCTGGCGTACCTGTCCCGCCGCCGGCACCTCGCTCAGACACGCCGACCATAATGGTGGGTGTGCGAGAGTCCCCGTCCCCTGCCGGCGCCGCGATGGACTCGTTTCTCAACCGGCATCAGGTGAGCGCCGATGCCATACTCGCCGTCCTGCTCGTCCTGCCGCTCGGACTGGTCTCGTTGGGCCTGCTCCGGGCCTCGGACAGTCCTCTGTCGTCCCGCCTGCTCGCGGGTCTCGGCCTGCTGGTGCTGCATGCTTGCGTCGTTCCGCGTCGGCTGCGCCCACTGGCGGCGTACGGACTGGCCGCCGCGGCGATGCTGCTGCTGGTGGCGCTGCCGCCCTTGAACGACCCGGGCGGCGCCTACTATCCGGCGGTGCTGCTGCCGAGCACGCTGGTCTTCGGACTGCTGCTCTACACGGCGTCCGGCCGGCTCGACCTGCTGCCCAGCCTGGTCTGTCTGGCCGTCGCCCTGACGGGTGTGGTCCTGGTCCTGGCGCGTCTGTGGAATCCGGCCTCGTGGGGCGGCTCGTCGGGCTCCTACGAGCTGGCCGCGTGGCGGATCGGGCTGTCGGTCGGCCTGATCGCCGCGGCAGTGTGCCTCTGGTCGCTGGGCCGCCTCAGCCGGATGCGGGGGTTGTTCCTGTCCCAGCTCAGAGCGAAGGCCGAGCGCGCCGAGGCCGACCGTGCGCGGGAGCGGAAGGAGGCGGCGCGGGCGGAGCGCGACCGTATCAGCCGCGAGATGCACGACGTGGTGTCTCATTCGCTCGCTGTCATGGTCAGCCAGGCGGAGGGTGGCAGGCTGTCCGATCCGGACTCGCCCGGGGCGGGTGTGTTCGCCACCATCGCCGGGGTCGGGCGCGAGGCCCTGCGCGACATGCGCGGGCTCCTGGGCGTGCTACGCGCCGACGGCGGCACCGCTCCGCAACCGGGCCTCGATGACCTCTCCGACCTGCTCGACCACGTGCGCGATGCGGGCGTACGCGTCGCCGTACAGGAGGTCGGGGACTCCCGACCGCTGCGCCCCGCGGTCGACCTGACCGCCTTTCGTGTCATCCAAGAGGGGTTGACCAACGTCATCAAGCACGCGGGGGCGACGGCCGCGGCCGACATGACGCTGACGTGGCGCCCGGACGGACTGCACATCACCATCACGAACGACGGCGACGGGCCGCTCGCCGAGGAGGCCGGCGTCGGGCTGACCGGGATGCGCGAACGTCTCAGCATGGTGGGAGGCGTCCTGGAGGCCGGCAGGCGCCCCGGCGCCGGCTTCGAACTGTCGGCTACCGTGCCCTATGAGCCGAGGAGTCTCCCATCATCAGGATCATGATCGTCGACGATCAGGAGCTGCTGCGCAACGGCCTGACCATGGTCGTCAGGTCCCAGCCCGACGTGGAGGTGGTCGCCGAGGCCGCTGACGGCCTGGCGGCCATGAAGGCGTTGGAGTCGCGGCGCGTCGACGTGGTGGTGATGGACATCCGTATGCCTCGAATGGACGGTGTCACGGCCACCCGGGAGATCCAGCGGCTGGACGACCCGCCGAAGGTGCTGGTGTTGACCACGTTCGACCTCGACGAGCACGCCCTGGCCGCGCTGCGCGCCGGTGCGAGCGGGTTCATGCTGAAGGACGCGCCGGGAGAGGAGATCATCGCTGCGATCCGGCACGTGCACCGGGGCGACTCGATCATCGCGCCCGCCACGACCCGGCGGCTCATCGGGCGGCTCGTCGCGAAGGCCGACACCGACCCGGACGCCGTGCTCAAGGTGCTCACGGAGCGTGAGCGTGAAGTCTTCCTCAGCCTGGCCCGAGGCGCGTCCAACGCCGAGATCGGGGCCGAGCTGTTCTTGTCGGAGACCACGGTCAAGACCCACGTCGGGCGCATCCTGACGAAGCTCGGGCTGCGCGACCGGGTCCAGGCGGTGGTCCTGGCGTACGAATCCGGCGTTGTCACTCCGGGCGAGGGTTAGGCCCTGGCACCGATCAAACGCCGCCGCGTGACCGCTGCCACGACCAAACCTCTCCTGATTCGGTCTCCACATTACGAGGGGAGGCTCAGTTCTTCCTCCCCTTGGCCTCCACGCGTGCGCTCAGCGCGTCGGCGATCTTCTGGTCGGCGTCCCGCGTCGCGTGCTGGTAGATCAGCGCGGTCCGGTCGCTGTCATGCCCCATCCGCGCCTTGAGGTCGGCGAGACCCACGCCTGACTGGGCGGCCAGGTGTTACGGCCGCACATCACCTCATTTTCGCGCGCTCGCGTGACAGGATTCCTGAGCCATCCCATCAGGAGTCTGTAGGCGCTATGAGCAGGGAGAGAAGATTCCAGCATGACCGCACAGCCGCAGGACTTCGTGCCCTCCCGGCTCACCGATGCCTGAGAAGAACCTGCGAGCCATCCGCGCTGCCCTGGTCGTGCCGCAGGACCGCGAAGCGTTCGACGCGGGGCTCAAGGCAGTGCTCGACGAGGTTCGAGTGAGTTCGGATCTCGGTGCGCTGAACGCCTTCGTCCACCGTTGGTGGATCTCCGCGTGTGACTCGGTGCGGGATCCAGAAGGACGCCGCCGAATGCATGCCAAAGCCGGGCAGGTCCTTGCCGGTGAGCCGGTCTCCTCCGGAAGGCCGTGGCGTGAGGTACTCGGCGCTCGTGGGTGTACAGATCACACTCGGTCCTCTTGCCGAAGAGCAGATCGCTGCGATCCCCGTGGAAGCGCTACGTCCACTCGCCGAGCTGCTCACCTTGCTGGAAGTCGCACCGTGGAGCGGTCAGCCGTACAACCCCGCTGATCCCAAGGCCACCATGCTTACTCATGCGTTCGGCGAGCGGGGTCTCGCGACGTACGTAGTCCTGGACGAGCAACGTGAGGCGTATCTCATCAGTGTTGAGTGACCATGATCCTGCGTGTAACGGAAGGCCCGCGTCCACGAGCGCCTGAGACCAGACGCGCCGGTTGAAGTTGGTGTTGCGGAGCGGCCCGTCATCCGGTCCCGCGAAGATCAGTCCCTCGTCGCCGTCCTGGGTGAAGTCCTTCACATGCGCCCGCAGCTCCTCATACCCTCACTCTGCACCTACGGCGCATATGACGAGGAGCGACTTTGTCACCCGAGGAAACAGTCGAGGCTCCCCTCTCTGGCGTCTCCAGTGGGGAGATCTATCTCTGGTTCGCCCACGAGGCCGTCCGCACGGTGATCATCTTGGGCGCCCTGCTGCTTTCCGTTCTCCTGATCGCTAGCGTGATCGTTGCCGTTTTTTACCACCTACCGCGCCGTCTTCTGGGCCTCCGGCGGGGGCCTCGGCTCCGGGATGATCGCCAATCGCAAGAGCTGGCTTCATGGTGGCTGGTGTAGGGGGCTGATCGTCCCCTCTGTCACGTCCCGGGCAAGCCCGACATCCCGGCTCCTGCGGTTCAAGACCGTCTGTGGCCGTCGCCATCCAATGATCGAGGAACGTCTACCGGTTGACGTACACGTGAAGACGGCCTTGAACCGCCGTCCCCGGGCTGTTGCCCCTCCAGGGTGGACGAGGCAGGCGGGACGAGGTCGACGTCCTTCCAACGGTGACCACTCGGTGAGCGCGTGATTCGCCCTCAGACGGACCGGAGGGGACCGGGACGATTCCGCTCTGCGCGGATCGGGCTGAACTCGAACGCGCCATCTACCTAAGGTGAGGCATGGCCTCTTCCAGCCCGCCGCCACGTCCAGCGATCGATCGGACCACCTCCAAGCCGTCTCCCGCTCGTGAGCCGCTGTGGCGGCACGCGCTCGGTGAGCGTCTCAGAGGTCTTCGTCACGAGCGGGGCGAGAAGTTGAGCGAGACGGCACGTCGCGCCGGAGTCTCGCCGCAGTATCTCTCCGAGATGGAACGAGGCGTCAAAGAGCCGTCGAGCGAGATGATCGCTGCGGTCGCCGGCGCGCTGGATGTGACCTTGGTCGATCTGACCCTTGCCGTCGCCGAGAGCTTGCGGTCTGCTCAGAACAGCACGTCGAGAGGTGCTACCTGCTCGGCGGCGTATGCTCTGGCCGCGTAGCGTGGCTTGCCGGGATTATCCACCGGCCTATGAGCGCTCCTCGATGATCTGATCGAGGAGCCCGTACTCCAAGGCCGCGGTCGCGGTGAACACGCGATCGTGATCGGTGTCGGCGCGTAGGGTCTCGATCGTCTGGCCGGTGTGCCGTGACAGTATGCGCTCGATGTCCGCTCGGACACGGACGACCTCGTCGGCTTGCAAGATGAGATCGGGGATCGTTCCGCGCCCCTGAGCAGCTGGTTGGTGCAGGATCACTCGTGCGTGCGGGAGAGCGGCACGTTTTCCTTCGGCACCCGCGGCGAGAAGGACGGCACCCACCGCGACGGCCTGTCCGATGCAGGTTGTCGAAACCCGCGGGCGGATATGGCGCATGGTGTCATATATCGCGAGCATCGCGCTCGGATCTCCGCCTTCGCAGTTTATATAGAACTGTATCTCGGCATCGGGATTGTCCGACTCCAGAAAAATCAGTTGCGCGATGAGCGCGTTCGCGACGCCCGCGTCGATTGCGGTGCCCAGATAGATGATTCGCTCGGTGAGCAGGTGCGAGTAGACATCCATGATCCGCTCGCCACGAGAATTCTGAGTGATGACGTTCGGAATCGTATATGTGGTCACTGGTCGACTCCTTCGGTGACGCCGAATCCGAGCCGTGGGCGATTGCGCGGCGCGATTTCGTCGAAATTTTGCACGATTGCATCTATGAAGCCGTAGTCCAGTGCCTCTTGCGCTGTGTACCAACGATCGTGCAGAGAGTCCTCGAATATGCGCTCGACGGGCTGCCCCGTGTCCTCGGCGATAAGACCGAGAACCGTGTCGCGAGTATGCCGAAGGTCGCCGGCCTGCAGTTCGATGTCGACTGCGGTGCCACCGATTCCCGCCGAGCCCTGGTGCATCAGGACACGTGCGTGCGGCAGGGCCCGGCGCTTCCCTCGGGCCCCCGATGACAGCAAGAATTGCCCGGCGCTGTAAGCAATGCCCAGCACGAGGGTCGATACGTCACAGGGAATGAGTCGGATGATGTCGCGGATCGCGAGCATCGAGGGAACCGACCCGCCCGGCGAGTGAATCCACAGTGCGATATCCGTCGACGCGTCCTCCGTGGCGAGTGCTATCAGTTGCGTGGCCAGCAGTGTGCCGTTGTCATCGTCGAGGGGGCCGTCGAGAACGAGAACACGCTGGTCGTAGAGCTCGCGTCTTACCCGCGCATTGAACAGTGGAATATTCGATTCTCCGCTCATGCGTCCATCATGTGAGGCGATCCGGACCGGCGTCGACACGATCCGCCTGGGGCAGATCTGCTCTGAGCAGAGGGAACCCGGTTTCCGGCCCGGTCCGTAGCATTGCGGTCGGGAATCGAGCGTGCCGGCGGGAGCCTCGGTCTCGATCCCGTCATGGTCAACGGCGCGCGCGGCCCGTTCGATCCAGTCGACAGGCGTCGGTTCATGCCGGCGTGCGTTTTCGTGAAGGAAGCTCTGGAGGCGGGGCGATATGAGAAGAACCTGCGAGCCATCCGTGCCGCCCTGGTCGTGCCGCAGGACCGCGGAGCTCTCGACGCGGGGCTCAAGGCGGTGCTCGATGAGGTTCGAGTGAGCTTGGACCTCGGTGCGCTGAACGGCTCCGTCCACCGCTGGTGGATCTCCGCGTGCGACTCGGTGAAGGACTCCGGAGGGCGTCGCCGGATGTGCGCCAAAGCTGAGCAGATCGCTGTCGGCAAGCTACCCCTCGGGGGAAGCCTCGGCGGGAAGTCCTGATGGCGCGCGGGGCCGACCTGTAGGTCCACCGGGTCCTGCTCGATCCGGCCGCTGAGGAGTAAACCGCCGAACTCCCCGAAGGAGCCCTACGTCCTCGCGGTTCTGGAGGTCGCACCACGGAGCAGGCAACCGTACGACCCGGCCGATCCCAAGGCGGACATGCTCGCGCACACCTTCGGCGAACGTGGTCTCGCGACATACATCGTGCTGGATGAGCGACGCGGGGTGTGCCTCATCCGTGTCGGGTGGCCGTGACCTCGTTCGACGGCCAGGCCACGACCGTCCAGCTTTCTCCGTCAGTACGGCCCGCGATCGGGCCGATCCGCGAGCGGGTGATCCAACGGGTTTCCGGGAGCCACCCGAACGGGCGACCACGGACTGATCAGGAGGAGCCTGAACAGCCGGACCCGCGGCGACCAGCAAGGCGGACGGCTCCGAAGCCACCTGAAAGATCGTGGTTCACAGGTCCTGGCGACTGCTCGCTCCGTCGCTGTTCCGCCCGGGGGGCTTGTCGTTCCCAGGACAGAGGCAGACACTCGATCAAGGTCCGAGATCCGGGAATCGCGGAGGTCCCATGAGCAGGGTTCGTCTAGTCATCACGGCCGGAATCGCTGCGACTCTGGTCGGACTCTTCATCGGGTTCTCGCCCATCCACCACTCCGGTGACGACACATGCGGGAGCGCGTTCGTCCCGGACGACTGGTTCCAGTGCCCGGACCAGCAGAGCAGTCAGCGCCTACTCGCGTTCGTCTTCCTCATTCCTGGAGGCGTTCTACTCGTCAGCGGCCTGCTCAGCAGGGGGAAAAAGGGCGACTGAGGGAACGGCCGGGTGCCGTCCGGTCATGTCAGCTCACCTCCTTGCGGGTCACGCGCACTACGCCGGCCGTCATCGGGACGACGATCCAAAAGATCGTCGACACGGCCAGCCGGGCGGCGTCGCCCCCGGTCATGTCGCCGGCCGTCAGGGGAGTGGCGGTGGTGTTCAGGTCGAACCACTCGGTCAGGACCTCGCCGGTGGCGCCGAGCTTGCCGACTACGGCCCACAGGATCGGGGTCGAGAGGCAGATCACGATCGCGGCCGGCGCGTTCAGGAGCAGCATGCCCACGGCGAGCCCCGTCGCGACCACCAGAACGTTCGTCCCCGTCCAGCCCAGCAGGGCGAGAGGGGAGATCTCCCACGTGGCCGGGACGTCCTGAACGGCGGCGGTGACGGCCGTCACCGGCACCGCGACCAGCACCGCGAACAGAGAGGCGACCACGGCCGTGATCAACGGTGCCAGGCACTTGGCCGCCAGCACCCGCCGGCGCCGGGGTTCGAGCGCGAACGTGGTCAGGGCGGTGCGGTGGCTCCATTCGGCGGTCACCGTGAGGATGCCGAGCACGGGGAGCAGGGTCCCGAATCCGATTCCGGCGGTGCCGATCAGGGTGTGCAGCTTCGGACCGGAGACGACGCCGCGGCCGGTGATGGACGCGAGTACCAGGATGATCAGGACCACGGTCATGATCTTGCTGCTGCGGGTGTCGAAGAGCTTGCGGGCCTCGACGGACAGCAGCCGGTGGAACGGGATCGGTGCCGGGGGCCGGTGGATGTCCGCGGTTTTCGAGCCGACGGTCCTGGCGTCGTCCGTCGTGGTGTCGTTCATGTCGCTCTTGGTCCCGGGGACGTCGGTGTTGGTCATGCCGTACTCCGATCGGCGTTCGCGGTCAGTTCGAGGAAGGTCTGTTCGAGGCTCCGGCCCCGCCTGAGCTCATCGACGGTGCCCTGGATGAGGACACGGCCGCGGCCGATCATCACGACGTGGTCGGCGACCTGCTCCACCTCATGCAGCAGGTGCGAGCTGAGCAGCACCGAGCAACCCGAGCCGGAGAAGCCACGGAGCAGCTCACGCATCCACTGGATGCCCTGGGGGTCGAGACCGTTGGCGGGCTCGTCCAGGATGAGCGCCTTGGGCCGGCCGAGGAGGGCGTGACCGATGCCGAGACGCTGCCTCATTCCGAGCGAGTAGCCGCCGACCGTCCGCCGGCTCTCCCGGCCGGTCAGTCCGACCAGATCGAGGACCTCGTCGACCCGCGACACCGGCAGGCCGAGCATCATCACGCCCAGGGTCAAGATCTCCCGCCCGGTGCGGCCGGGATGCTGGGCGCCGGCGTCGAGCAGGGTGCCGACCTGGGAACCCGGGCAGTCAAGCTCGGTGTACGGCCGGCCCAGTACGGTGGCCGACCCCGAGGTGGGGCGGGAAAGCCCGACCAGGATGCGCATGGCCGTCGACTTCCCGGCGCCGTTGGGCCCGAGGAAACCGGTGACGCTCCCTGCTCCGACGGTGAAGGACACGTCGTCGAGTGCCTTCACACCTTTGTAGACCTTGCTGACGTGGCTGAACTCGATCATGGATCCAGTCCACCGGATAGGGGACCGTCGGTCATCGGACCCGGGTCGAGGACCACCGGGCCCAGGTCCAGGTCCGTCGCCCCGGTCATGGACCTGCGGCTACCCGGATGTCGACCCAGGTCGCTAAGGCGCCGGCCCGACGGTCTCTAGGCTGTGGGCTGTGCACGGCCGTACGGAGAACCAGCCGCCCCTGGATCAGTCAGGCGTCGCACTGCGCTACCTGTGCGCCGTGCTGCCGATGCTGTTCCACGGCACCGTCCTGGTCTGGGTCGTCTTCCGGGACCAGGACCGGCTCGCGTCGGCACTGGTCGACGTGGGGCTCGGCGTGATCGGTCTGGTCCTGATGCGGTGGCGACGCCGCCGGCCGTGGCCGATCGCGCTGGCGACCGCCCTGCTGACCGTCTTCTCCACCACAGCGACCGGCCCCGCCCAGGTCGCGTACGTCTCCCTGTGCACGCATCGCCGCTGGCGTCAGTTCGTCCCGGTCGCGCTCGTGTCCTGGCTGTGCCTGGTGGCGCCCTACGGCTGGAAAGGCGTCACCCAGGCGAGCGTCGTCTCCACGACGACCGGGACCGTCGTCCTCGGCGGCCTGACCGTCTTCGGCCTGTACCTGCGCGGGCGCCGTGACCTGGCGGCCTCACAGCGAGAGGCGGCACTGGCCGCGGAGCGCGAACAGGCGCAGCGGATCGAGCAGGCCAAGCTGGCGGAACGGGTCAAGATCTCCCATGAGATGCACGACGTCCTGGCTCACCGGATCTCCCTGCTGTCCATGCTCGCCGGCGGCCTGGCATACCGGACGGACCTCACCGCCGAGGAGACCCGCGAGGTCGCATTGGCGATACAGGAGAACGCGCACCAGTCGCTGAACGAACTACGCACCGTGCTCGGCACGCTCCGGCGCGACGGCGGCATGGAGGCCCCGCAGCCGAACCTGGCCAACCTGGACGCCCTGTTCGACGAGGTGCGCGGCGCCGGCCAGCAGGTCGAGGTGGACGACAGCGTGGGCAACCGGGAACTGCTGCCGACACAGACCGGCCGGCACGCGTACCGGATCGTGCAAGAGGCCCTGACCAATGCGCGCAAGCATGCGCCGGGCAGCCGGGTGACGGCCAAGCTCGGCGGACGGCCGGGTGACGGCCTGCGGATTCGGGTGAGCAATCCGACGCCGTCCGGGACGTCTGCCGGTCCCGGCGGAAGGCTGGGGCTGGTCGGCCTGGCCGAACGGACCCGGATGGCCGGCGGCACTCTCAGCCATGCCGTCCAGGACGGACACTTCATCCTCGACGCCCGGCTGCCATGGGAGGCTTCACATCGTGACTCGACTGGTGATCGTGGATGACGACCCGATGGTCCGGACCGGGCTGCGCCTCATTCTCGGTGGCGAGCCCGACCTGGACCTTGTCGGCGAGGCGGAGGACGGCCGGCGGGCCATGGAAGTGATCCGTGACCTCAGGCCCGATGTCGTGCTGATGGACATCCGGATGCCCAACCAGGACGGGCTGATCACCACGGAGCTGCTGCTCGCCCAGCCAGACCCGCCCCGCGTCCTCGTGCTCACCACCTTCGACGCCGATGACATGGTGCTGCGGGCTCTGCGGCTCGGTGCCGACGGCTTCCTGCTGAAGGACACGCCGCCACCGAAGATGATCGAGGCGGTCCGCACCGTGGCGAAGGGCGAGCCGGTGCTGTCGCCGAGCGTCACACGACAGGTGATCACCGCAGCCACCGGCGGACACGGGCCGCGACGTCCGGAGGCGCAGCGGGAGCTGGCCAGGCTCACCGAACGCGAGCGCGAGGTCGCGATCGAGGTGGCCCGGGGCAGCTCGAACGCCGAAATCGCCGAGTGTCTCCACATGAGCGTCGCGACCGTGAAGGCGAACATCACCCGGGTCTTCTCCAAGCTGGGCACCGACAACCGTGTCCAGGTCGCGATGAAGGTGCGCGACGCCGGCCTCCTGTGAACGTGCGTCGAGCCGGCCGGTGACGCACCCGGTCCTTTCCACCGCCGGCCTTGGATAGCGTCGAAGCCATGCGGCTTCATGTGGGATGCGCGATGTGGACACAGGCGCAATGGCAGGGGCGTTTCCTGCCTCATCCGCTTCCTCCGGGGGAGCGCCTGCGGGCCTACGCGACCTGGTGCGACGCGGTGGAGGGCAACACGACGTTCTACGCGACACCGTCGAGGAGCACGGTGGAGTCGTGGGCGAGGCAGACCACCCCCGACTTCCGCTTCGTGGCCAAGCTGCCCAAGTCGATCACGCATGAGCGTCGCCTCACCGGCGTCGACGAGGAGCTCCGGTCGTTCCTGGAAGCGATCGAACCACTCGGACCGCGCGCCCACGCCCTCTGGATCCAACTACCGGGATCGTTCGCGCCGACCGACCTCGGCGCCCTGGCGGGCTTTCTTCACCGGCTGCCCCGCTCGCACAGATACGCCGTCGAAGTCCGCCACCGCGCGTTCTTCGATGACGCGCGATCCGAGCGGCTTCTCGAAGGGGTTCTCGCCCGAGTCGACGCCGAGTGGATCCCGTTCGACACCACCACCTTCTTCCAGAGCCCTCCGACCAGCGACGCCGAACGGGAGGCGTGGATGAGGAAACCGCGCGTGCCACGCCGGTCGGCCGCTCTCACCGACCGTCCGATCATCCGCTACCTCGGCCGGGACGACACGGCGCGTACGATCGAGGGCTGGCAGCAATGGATCGCCACGGTCACCGAATGGCTGCGCGAGGGCCGCTCGCCGACGGTGTTCATCCATACCCCCGACAACGCCGACGCGCCGATGCTCGCCCGTCGTTTCCATGAGGAGGTGCGGACCCGGCTGCCCGAGATCGAGCCGCTGCCGGAGCCCATGCCGGCCGAGCCGCTGACCCTGTTCTGACCGCCGCCCCCGTCGTGCGCCGGCGGGCGGACTCCTCGCTTCGGCCAGGCAGGCGGTCGGTAGCGGACGCAGCCGGGCGGGCACGCCCGCCGGGTCGGGTCCGCGGGTCAGGTCCGCGCTGATCACCACCGCCGGGATCGCACCCGGGACGGCCGGACAACCGGTGGCGGTCGGCGGTGACGGCCCGCGGGGGCCGGCCGGTCAGTCCCGTGTGGAAGCGGGTCATTCCCTCTGAGGAATTGTCGGCCCATGGTCCCTTCTCGCAGGATCTGGCAGGAACACCGGCACCAGCCAAGGAGAAAAAGTGACCGACATCCATGCCCAGGACCTGGCTGCCCGCTACATCGCCCTCTGGAGCGAGCCGGACGCCGAGCTGCGTCGCAGAGCCATCGAGGAGCTCTGGGCCGAGGGCGGTGCCCACATCCTTCAGCCGCCCCAGGAGATCCGGGAGATCGCCGCAGGACTGGGCTTTGACTCCACCACTCTCCAAGCCCACGGCTATGACGAACTCGACGTCCGGGTGACCCGCAGCTATGAACGGTTCGTCGCCCCCGGGCAGTTCACCTTCCAGGCGCGGGACGGCGCCGTCCGCCTCCACGACGTCGTCAAGCTCAACTGGGAGATGGTGCCCGTCGGCGGCGGTGAGGCGGTCGGCGGCGGCCTGGAGGTCCTCGTCCTGGACGAGAACGGCCGCATCACCACCGACTACATGTTCCCCGGCATCTGACAGCCGGTCGTGGTCGATCCGCCCCGGGCCGCGACCGCCTCCCGGGGCCGACCCGGTCGGATCCAACCCGCTCCGAGCCGGGCCGGGCCGGGTCGCCCCGATCCAACCCGCTCCGAGCGGAGCCGAGCCGGTCCGGTCCGATCCCACCCGCTTCGGGCCGGGCCGGGCCGTGATCGTCCCCGGACCGCCCCGGCCCGTCACCCGGCCAGCAGCGCCGCCGTGGCCGTGTCGGCGGGCAGGAACGCCTCCAGCTTCAGCTCCGCCACGGTCACGTCGAGCGCGGTCGCGAACGTCGTGATCGTGGTCGTCAGCCGCAGCTCGCCGAGCGTCGAGCGGAGCCGGACGGGGGCGGCGAAGCCCACGTGGTCGGGCCCCGGGGCGGCGTGCGGCACGTAGCCGGACAGCTCGTCGTACAGGTCGTCGTGCGGGATGCGGTCGAGGATGTGGCGAGCCCACTGCGCCAGGTTGACGATCCGGGGCGCCAGGCCCTCCGGGTGCAGGGAGAGGCGCAGCACGTTGACCGGCGGGCGCAGCAGGTGCTCCGCGACGCCCTCGGTGAGCAGGCCGAACGCGTCGTTGGCGAGCACCAGGTCGTGCCCCGCGTCCACGACGATCGCGGGGTAGGGCAGGTGCCCGGCCAGGATGTGCCCCAGCGCGGTGCGCACGTGCTCCAGGCTCGGGTCGTCCAGCGGGGTCTGCGGGTAGACGGGGGCGTAACCGGCCGAGAGCAGGAGATCGTTGCGCTCCCTGAGCGGTAGTTCCATCGACTCGCCCAGCCGTACCACCATGGTCCGGCCGGGCCGGGAGCGGCCGCTCTCCATGAAGCTGAGGTGGCGCTGCGTCGTGCCCGCGCGCAGGGCGAGGTCGAGCTGGCTGAGGTGGCGGCGCTGCCGGGTCGCGCGCAGGGTCTGGGAGAAGTCCACGATCCCAGTCTGCCGGGTCCGTCTATTCCGTCGAGGGAATTGTCGGCATTCCCGGACGGGAGCACGATCCGTCCTGTGAACACGCGACTGGGGGTCCTGCTCCCCACCAACCACAGCCAGTGGAACGACGCCCGGCGGCTGGTCGACTTCGGCGTCCGCGCTGAACGGCTCGGCTACGACTCGGTCTGGGCCAACGACACCCTGCTCGGCGCGCGCGTCGAGCCGCTGGCCATGCTCGCCGCCCTCGCGCCGGTGACCGAACGCGTCACGCTCGGCACCGCGGCGCTGCTGCCCGCCTTCCGCCGTCCGGTCACGGCCGCGCAGGAGCTGGCCTCCATCGACCACCTGTCGGCCGGGCGGCTGGTCGTCACCGTGGGCGCGGGCTTCCCCGGCAGGTCGGAGGCTGAGTACGCGGTGTCGGAGGTGCCGTGGGAGCGCCGCTTCGGACGGCTGGACGACACCGTCGCCCTGTGGCGGGCACTGTGGGCGGGCGAGCGGGCGTTCCACGGCAAGGTGCTGCGCTTCGACGGGCTGCCCGACTCCACGCCGTCCTACCGGCCCGGCGGGCCGCCGATCTGGCTGGGCGGGGCCGGCCCGTCGGCGCTGGAGCGCACCGGGCGGCTCTACGACGGCTGGCTGCCCTACCCGCCCGACCCGGCCGACTACCGCGCGGGTCTCCGGGCGGTACGGCGGGCAGCCGGGGCGGCGGGCCGCCCCGGCGACGCGGTCACCCCGGCGCTGTTCGTCACGGTGCTGGTCACCGACGACGTGGAGCGGGGCGAGCGGCAGCTCGACGCCTACTGCCGGTCCACGTACGGCCTGCCGTACGAGACGGTGCGGACGATCCAGGCGATGGTCGCGGGCCCGGCCGAGCGGGTGGCCGCGACGCTGAACCGCTACACGGAGGCGGGTGCGGAACACCTCGTCTGCCGCATCGCGGCCCCGACCCTCGACGCGCAGCTCGACCAGCTGGAGCTGATCGCCGGGATCGGCCGCCCGGCCACGCTCAGCCGGTAGGGGGTGGCCGCGCGGTTCGGGCCGGCCCCTGTATCCATCGCATGATTTCCGGGAACCGCGGATCCTCCGGGTGGCAATAACGGGTGTCATGGCAGAGACCCGAGAGGCAAGAGATGCGACACGAGAGCCGGACGGCCGCACCGCCCCGGCCGGCAGCCGTGGAAGCGGCCGACGACGCCGCGGTGATCGAACGGTCCCGGCGTGAGCCCGAACAGTTCGCCACGCTGTTCACCCGCCACGCGCCGGCGCTCAAGCGCTACGTCATCAGGCGGCTGGGCCAGGATCCCGCCGAGGACATCGTCGCCGAGACCTTCACGGTGGCCTTCCAGAGCCTGGAGTCGTACGACCTGTCCCGTGACGACGCGCGGCCATGGCTGTACGGCATCGCCACCAACCTCATCCGCCGGCACCGCCGCCGCGAGATCAGCCTGTATCGGGCACTGAGCCGCACGGGGGCGGACTCGGTGGTCGAGCCGTTCACCGATCAGGTCGATCGGCAGGTGGCCGCGGACGGCCCGCGGCCCGCCCGCGCTGGGGTCTCGCCCTGGGCGGAGCCGGTGCTCTCGCCGTCGCCGCGGCCGTGGCCGTGCCCCAACTGGTGGCCGTGCCCCAGCCAGGGGGGACCGCGCAGTCGGGGGACCGGCAGCCCGCGGCCCAACCGCCCGACGCGGTCGTGGTGCTTGAGAACGCCGCGCTCGTCGCCACCCGGACCAAGACCGCCGACATCCGCCCGGACCAGTGGTTCTACATCAAGGAGTCACAGCATATGGGGGGTGACCTGCCGGCGTTCGAGCATTGGAGCCGGATGGACGGGCGCGGGTCGGCCGTCCGCGCAGAGGGTGGCGAGCTGAGGATCGGCGACGGGGAGCCGAACGCGCGGACGGACCCCAGCCGGACCCAGCGGGAACTGGAGGGCCTCCCCACTGATCCGGACGCGCTGCTGGAGCATTTCCGTAACCTCAAGGAGGAGCGGACACCGCTGTCGATCTGCGGGCCCACCTGCCCGGCGGGGGCCGAGGGGGACGTCAGGGCCTTCGGGGCGATCGGCTGGTACATGAAGTTCGGGCCCATGATCCCCGCGGACACGACCGCGGCGATGTACCGGGCCCTGGCGAAGATCCCGAATGTCACGATCGAGGAGAACACCGCGGACGGGGACGGACGCAAGGGCATCGGCGTCGTCCTCACCGTGGGGGAGAGCAAGGGCTACTACATCCTCGATCCCGGGGACTACCACTACCTCGGTATGAAGGTCGTGGACGGCGACGGTGCCGTCGCCATGTCCGTGCTGGACTCCGGCATCGTCGACGGGCCCGGCCAGACGCCCTGACCGGGGACGACGAGCGTGCGGGGCGGGGGCCCGCACGCTCCGGCCGGGAGAACCGGGAGAACCGGGAGAACCGGGAGGACCGGGAGAACCGGGAAGGCTGGGGAGGACCGGAGACCGGAGACCGGAGACCCGGGACCGTCGCGGTCCCGGGTCCCGTGCCGCCGGTCCCCGGACGGTCATTCGCGGGTGCCGATGGCCTCGGCGGGCCTGCTCCGCAGGGCGAGGAGGGCCGGGAGAACGGTGGCGAGGAGAGCCAGACCCGCCGCGGCGGCGATGACCTCCAGGTAGGTGAGCACGGGCACGTACGGCAGCGCGGAGCCGGTCATGCCCGTGCTGAACGCGCTGAGCGTCAC
The DNA here is from genome assembly GCF_002149035.1 of Streptosporangium minutum. Lineage (GTDB taxonomy): Bacteria > Actinomycetota > Actinomycetes > Streptosporangiales > Streptosporangiaceae > Streptosporangium > Streptosporangium minutum. The sequence continues at coordinate 16,570 of NZ_NGFP01000004.1, read as the reverse complement.
CAGGGCGATGAGCGTGCCGAGGGTGACCGCGACCAGCACCGCGACGAGAGTCTCCAGGCGGAGCATCCGCATGAGCTGGCGGCGGGTGGTGCCGACGAGTCTGAGCAGGGCGAGCTCGCGGGTCCTGTCGGAGGTCGCCATCGCGATGGTGTTGACCACCGCGATCGCGGTGAAGGCGATGATCAGGCCCATGGCCACGTAGTTGACTCCGGCATTGGACTGTTCGGCCGCCGCCTCGACCCGATCCAGGACGCCGACACCGCCGAGCACCGCCGCGAGCGCGTCCCGTCTCACCGAGGGGGCGGAGACGAGCGCGGTCTGGTTGAGCGGGTCGTCCACGTGGGCGGCGACCAGGGCGTGGGGCAGGGTGAGGTCGCCGAAGCCGAGGCCCCGGCGGTAGATCGCGGCGACCTTGAGCGTGACGGGGGTGCCGTCGCCGAGCGTCAGCCGTACCTGGTCGGCGACCTCGACCCCGAGGCTTCTCGCGGCCGTCTCGCTGACCGCGAGGGTGTCGGCGCCCATCCTGCCGAGCGATCCCGCGCTCACCCCGAGGTCCATGGTCCGCTCCAGCCCCGCGGTGGTCACGCCCTGCGCGCCGTACCTCTCCAGCCCGACTCTGACCGACGTGCGCAGGACCTCGGTGACCACTTCGACGCCTTCGAGCTTCCGTACGGCGTCCGCAGTGACGCCGGGCAGGCGCGGGCCGAGCACGTAGTCGGCGTGGTTGCCCTGGCGTGACTGTTCGACGACCGCGTGGCCCATGGTGTCCTGGACGAACAGGATGGTGCAGGTCATCGCGATCATCAGGCTGAGCGGGGTGACGACGGAGGCGAAGCGGTGGGTGCCGGTGCGCAGGTTCGCGGCGGCGAGGTGGCCGCTGGCGCGGAAGGCGCGCAGTGGCAGGCCGAGCACCGCCGTGGCGACGCGGGCGATGACCGGGCCGAGCAGGGCTACCGCGATCGTCCAGACCAGCGCCGTCAGCATCGTGACGGGGCTGGAGGCGGCCTCGATCTCCAGCGTCGACAGCAGCAGGGTCAGCGCGACGCCCCCGCCGAGGCAGGCCAGCCCGGCGATCGTGCGGCCCGGCGGAATGCCCGGCGGGCGTACCGCGGCCTCGCCCAGCGCCTCCACCGGCCTGATCCGCGCGGTACGGCGGCCCGACACCCGGGCCGCCGTCCACGCCGCCCCCAGGACGGCGAGCACCGCGGCGGCGGGCGGGAAGAAGCTCACCACCAGCGACAGGTTGGCCGGCATCACGCCAAGCCCCACGAACTGCGACCGCAGCCAGAACGCCAGCCCGACGCCGAGCCCGGCGCCGAGAAGGCCCGCCGGCAGACCGAGGAGCAGTGCCTCGCCGCCGATCAGCCTGCGGATCTGTCCGGGGGTGGCGGCCACGGCGCGCAGCAGGGCGAGCTCGCGCTGGCGCTGCTGAATGGAGAGCGAGAACGTGCCGACCACGACGAGGATCGCGACGATCAGCGAGGTGCCGCCGAGCGCGCCGCCCAGGCTGACCAGCTTGGTCCGGGCCTTCTCCGCGTTCAGGAACTCGATCCTGCCGCGCTCGTCGCCGGTGTAGACGACACCGGGGGTGCCGGCGAGCGCGGGAGCGACGTCGACCTCGGGGAAGACGCCGATCACGCTGACCATGCCCAGCCGTCCGGCCAGCCGGGCGGCCTCCTCGGTGGAGAAGAACAGCGAGGTCCGCTGATCGAGCGCCTCGGCGGTGACACCGGCCACCCGGTAGACGCGGGTGGCGGTCGCGGTCCGGACGTTCACGCGGGAGCCCACGGCCAGCCCGGCGGCCGCGTCGGCCACCACCTCGCCGGCGGCGGGCGCCCGCCCCTCGCGGAGGGTGAAGGGGGTGAGCGGCGCGGACTCCCAGCCGTGGCCCCACACCGGACGTCCCTCGGCGGTCGCCGGGAACGTCACCTCGGTGACGACCTTGCGGACGCCGGGGACCGTCCTCAGTCTGTCGGCCAGGGACGACGGGATCCAGGCCCGGTCGGAGATCGGCTTGGCCTTGCTCTTGACCTTGTCGCCGTCGCGGGTCGTCTCACGGACGTTCTGGTCTCCGGCGACCAGGACCGGGGTCCCGGCGTATCGGACGGGTTCGACCGCGCCGCGCAGACCGGTGTCGAGCAGGATGCCGCAGGCGCAGACCAGCGCGGCGGCGCAGACCAGGGCGAGGAAGGCGCCGGCGAAGGCAGCCTTGCGGTGCCGCAGCGTGTTGAGCGCGAAACCGATCATCACACCCACGCTCCGAGTCGCGTCATCCGGTCGGCGACCTTCTCCGCGCTGGGGGCGGCCATCGCGTCGACGACGTTGCCGTCGGCGAGGAACAGGACGGTGTCGGCGTAGGAGGCGGCGACCGGGTCGTGGGTGACCATCACCACGGTCTGTCCCATGGTGGTGACCACTTCGCGGAGCAGTGTGAGCACGTCCCGCGCGGTGATCGTGTCCAGCGCGCCGGTCGGCTCGTCGCCGAAGACCACCTCGGGCCGTGTCACCAGGGCCCGCGCGATCGCCACCCGCTGCTGCTGCCCCCCGGAGAGCTCCCCGGGCCGGTGCCCGGTACGGCCGGCCAGCCCGACCCGGTTGACGATCTCCTCAAGCCAGGACCGGTCCACCCGGACCCCGGCCAGTTTCAGCGGGAGGGTGATGTTCTCCGTCACGGTGAGGGACGAGACCAGGTTGAACGCCTGGAAGACGAAACCGATCCGCTTGCGCCGCAGTTCGGTCAGTTCCGTCTCGTTCATTCCCGCCAGCTCCGTGCCGCCGAGCCGTACCGAGCCGGAGGAGGGGTGGTCCAGTCCGGCGGCGCAGTGCAGGAACGTGCTCTTGCCCGACCCCGAAGGGCCCATCACGGCGGTGAAGCTGCCGTGGGGGATGCCGATCGACACCTCGCGCAGGGCGAACACCGTGTTCGGTCCCCTGCCGTAAACCTTGCTGACCGCGTCCAGACGCACCACATCGTTCATGGGGACAAGTCTTCTGACCTGGGCTCACGCGGGCCAGAGACGCGATCATCAACCATGCATGACATCGTCATGGGTCCACCCTCATCGACATACCGCACCGGTGGACGAGCTGATCACGGCGGCCCGCGCCGTCGCGGCGGGCAGGCGGGGCGAGGTCCTCTACGAGGCGCCCGATCTCCCCGTGGGCGCCCTGCGCCGTCTCGCCCCCGACGTGCCCGGCCGTACGGGCGCGGGTCTGTCGGGACACCGGGTCACCGGTGGCTCACGACGTTGACCACCCGGCCGTTGGGGTCGATGACGAAGAAGCGGCGCACCCCCCAGGCCTCGTCCTGCAGGGGGTGCACGATCTCCGCGCCCTGGGCGGTCACGGCCTCGTACACCGCGTCCACGTCGTCCACCTCGATGCTCAGGTCAGGCTGGACGGCCGCCGTGGAGTCCGCGCCCATGAGGGTGAGCTGCGCCGTGGGGTTGGACGGCGAAGCCAGGGTCATGACCCAGCCCTGGTGCATGACCTCCACGAGGCCCAGCAGGCCGTAGAACTCCCGACTCTCCTCCAGGTTCTCCGAATGTATGTCGGGCACCACGCGGCGGATGCTCATGGGCGGTTCCTTCCACTTGAGGAGCCGCGTTCGCACTGTGGCGGCTCGGCACGGCCACAGTCTGCCCGACGGCACCGACACCGCCGCCTGCCACCGGCCCGAGCGGATCGAAGGGTCCGAAGGGGACGAAAGGGACGAAGGTCGCGATCGGCGTAGTCCGGCTCGCGTTTCAGCCAGAAACGCGATATATCTCGACTTTAGATTTTAAGGTATATCTCGTCTGCGCTAACGTGTTGACCGAAAGGGCGTCATGCTCCCCCTGCTCGCGCTGGACTCCGTCCTGCCCCACCCCTACCCGCTGATCCGCGGCGGCGGGCTCTTCCTCATCTTCGTCGGCCTCGGTTTCCTGCTCGGCTGGATCTTCCCCAGCCGGTGGATACCGTTCGGCATCGGCGGGTTCATCGCCGGATTCACCGCGAGCGGCCTCAGCGCGCTGTTGAAGCCGTCCCTGGGCACGCCCTCCCTGGTGCAGATCGCCGCCCTGGTCCTCTCCTTCGTCGTCGAGGCCGGTCTCCTCTACTACGTGATCACCACGTTCAAGGACCGGGACGACCGGACCATGATCTTGAGCATCCTCTTCGTGGTCGGCCTGCACTTCATCATCATGGGAATGGCGCACGGGCCGCTGATCGCGGTCCTCGGCGTGGTGACGTCGCTGAACGCCTGGATCGGGTTGAAGGTGGCGCCGAAGTTGCCGCTCCGGCTGGTCGGTGGCTTCGACGCGCTCCTGAAGATCGGGATCGGCTCCTGGATGCTGTTCCTCTACCCGGCGCTCACCTACACGTGATCCGGCGGGAACGAGGGCGTGACCAGGCGAGAGGACCGGCCGCGCCGGCGTCCCGGCTGATTCCGTACGGCCCGCGGAGCATAGTGGCGTCCACTCCGGTGCGTCTGTAGGGCGTAACCACACAGTGGAGGTGATCGTGGACGCCGCAGAGGAGCGACGGTTCCGCGAATTCGTCTCGGCGAGGTCCCCCGCGCTGATGCGCCTGGCCTACCTGCTGACCGGTGGCGACCAGCACGCGGCTGAGGACCTGCTGCAGACGGCGCTGGCCAGGACGGTGACCAGGTGGCGGAGCGTGGAGGCGCCCGAGGCATACGTCCGGCAGGCGATGTACCGCCAGCAGGTCTCCTGGTGGCGCCGACGCCGGGAGACCGTCGTCGCGGAGCCGCCCGGCCGGGCCCTGCCCGACGGCACGCACGGAGTCGATCTGCGGATCGACATGCGCCGCGCGCTGGCCAGACTGACGGCCAGGCAGCGGGCCGTGCTGGTCCTGCGGTACTACGAGGATCTGCCGGAGGCCGAGGTGGCCGGCATCCTCGGCTGCTCGGTGGGCACGGTCCGCAGCACCGCCCACCGCTCCCTGGCCAGGCTGCGCGAACTCGCGCCCGAGTTGCGGGAGCCGTACACGATCTTCGGGGAGGCGACGGCATGACCATCGACGAGCTCGTCAGGCGGACCCTCCGCGACTGGTCCGACGAGGCGCGGGTCCCCTCCGACCTGGCGTCGAGGGTCCTCCGGGGGCGGCGGCGTTCCAGGGTCAAGGCGTTCGCGGTGGTCGCGGGGGCGACCGCGGCCGTCGTGGCCGGTGCGCTCACGGTCCCGGTCCTCGTCCAGAGGGGGCAGGTGGACGGCGACCGGTCCGCCGTCGTCGTCATGACCGATCCGAGCCCGTCCGCGGAGACGGTGGGAGACCCGGAGTCCGCGCCGCCCAGGACCCTGGTGGCCGCGGGGGGCACGGCGGTCTACTCCTACTACGTCTGGGACCAGGTGAAGATCTCCGACGACCGGCAGGTGCTGACGCGGGCCTGGAGCCTCTACGACAAGGGCGGGCAGACCTACGAGCAGACCCCGTGGGCATGGCTCGACGTCGCGCCGGGCGGGGAGTCGGTCGCGGTGCTGGAGCAGGTTCCCGCGCACCGGGTCGGGGTGATCACCGGCCGGGGCGGCGAGGTCCGGTGGATCGATCTGGAGCGCCCGGCCGGGGCGGTGCGCTGGTCCCCCGACGCGAAGAAGCTTCTGGTGACCAACTATGGCGGCAACCCGGACGAGTCCTACGTCCCTGTGAACAACAGCCAGGAGATGATGCCCACGTCCCGGACCGGCTACACCGTCGTCGACCTGGACAGCGGGCGGGCCGCGTTCCACGCGCTGGAGCCGGATGAGAACAACCGGTTCGGCGGCCGCCAGGACTTCTCCTGGAGCACGGACGGCACGCTGGTGTGGGAGCACAACAGCACGCCGCCCGGCACCAAGAAGTTCTATGACCTGGACGGCAACCCGCGGCCCGGACCACCGGGGGCGGCCGAGACCTACGAGGCGGCCGGAGTGTCGCCCGACGGCCGGTGGATCCCGGCTCAGATCCCGGACAAGAACGCCGCCATGGCCCTGAAGGACGTGCGCACCGGCGAGGTCCTGTCGGTCAAGCCGATCGACGGGCAATGGGTCGAGCAGATCGTGGCCTGGGCGGACGACAGCCACGTGATCACCTGGGCGTGTGAGTCCAAGGGGTTCAACAGCTGCGTCAACGGCGAGTTCAGCAACCGGCTGCTCCTGGTGGACGTGAACGGCGGCGAGGCCGTGCCGCTCACCGGATACCGCGAGAACAGCCAGAGACCCGGCTCGTGGGAGCCGGTCTTCACCCGTCGCTGAGCGACCGTCCGCGAGCCGTACGAGATCCTCGTCCTTGTGCGGCTCGCACCATATCTTTATAGTGCAGAATGCAATAAAGAATTCTGCACTAGGAGGACGGCGATGGCGCGAGGTCCCGATCTGGTCGGGCTCACCGTGCTCGCGCTGCTCTCGGTCAAGCCGAGCCACCCCTACGAGATGCACCGGTTCATTCTCGACACGCACAAGGACTACGTGACCGGGCTGCCCCGCAGCCTCTACCACGCGGTCGGCCGCCTGGCCGGGGACGAGCTGATCGTGCCCGTGGAGACGGGCCGGGAGGGACGCCGTCCCGAGCGCACGGTCTACGAGCTCAGCGACGAGGGCCGGGCCGAGCTGGCGACCCGGTTGCGGAGGCTGCTGAGCGAGCCGGGGCCGGACACGCGGGGTTTCCTCGCCGCGATCTCGCTGGTCGGCTGCCTGCCGGTGCCCGAGGCCGAGCGGGCGCTGCTGACCCGCGCGGCCGCGCTGGAGAGCGCGGTCTTCGCCTGCGACGCGCACATGAGAGGCCTGGCGGAGAGCGGGCTCCCCCGCGTGCTCGTGCTCGAACTGGAGTGCGAGCGTGCGCTCCGGAGCGCCGAGCTCACCTGGGTGCGGAGCGTCCTGGACCGGCTCGGATCCGGGGAGCTCGCCTGGACCGACCAGCGCAGAGCGGATCTGTCAGGAGGGCCGGATGGGAAAGACGCTGATGTATGAGGTCGCCGGGGTGGTCGCGGCCCCGGTCGAGCGGGTGGAGCGGCTGGTGCTCTCGGTCCGTCCCGGTCCGGTCGGGAGGGACAACGCCTGGCTGCTCTCCTCGACGGGCGGCACGATCGAGGGCGGTCCCGGGCGGTTCACCCTGCGGGCGACGGGTTACGCGATGACCGTCGAGGTGACCGGCCGGACCTTCGCCGCGCAGGGCGGCTGGTGGTATCGCGGGGAGTACGCCGTCGAGCCGCATCCCGAGGGCGCGCTCCTCACCCATCGCGTCTTCAACGTCGCGAGCCGGGGCCGCTGGGCCGTCTCGGCAGCCAACCGGTTCTTCATCGGCTCCGGCGGGAAGACACGCGACGGCTTCGCCACCGGACTCCAGCGGATCGGCCGGGAGCTGGACTGCCCGGTGCGTCTGCTCTGAGCCCGTTCCGTGCCGCCCGGTGCGCTGTGCCGCGCTCGGTGCGCTGTATGGCGGTCCGTGCGCTGTGCGGCGTTCCGTGCGCTGTATGGCTTCCGTGCTTGTATGGCGTTCCGTGCGGAGAAAAGCACTCGCTGGCCGGCCGCACGTGTTCGTATGCTCCAGGGCATGACGTTCGACTGGATCCCGCTGACCAAGAACGACACCGGCAAATGGGCGGAGCTGCTCGCCGACGTCGAGAGGGCCGACCGGGTCGGGGAGAACTACGGAGCCGACGACCTCGCCGACGACGTCGACAACCCCCTGCTCGACCTGGCCGAGGGCACCCTGGCCGCGTGGGACGGGGACAGGATGGTGGCCTTCGGCGTCACCGCCTGCCGCCCGGCCGCCGACCCGGTCCATCAGATGACCCTGTGGGGCGCGGTCCATCCGGACTACCGCCGTCGCGGTCTCGGCAGGCATCTGCTCGACTGGGCGGTCCGCACCACACCGGTGCTGCACGGACGCCGCTTCCCCGGACAGCCCCTCGAACTCCACGTCCACGCGTTCGACAGCAACGCGGGCGCGGCGGCGCTGGTCGCCGGGGCGGGGATGACCCCGGTCCGGTGGTTCTACGGCATGAGCCGCGACCTGGGCACGGAACCGCCCGCGATCGCCCTGCCGGACGGGTTGAAGATCGTCGCCTATGGCGAGGACCTCGCCGAGGCCGCCCGGGAGGTGCGCAACGCGTCCTTCACCGACCACTGGGGCAGTGTCCCCCACACCCCGGAGAGCTGGAAGAACGCCATCGTCGGCGTGCAGGCCTTCCGTCCCGAGGGTTCCTTCCTCGTCCAGGACGGGGCGGGCGGGAACGTGGCGGTGCTGCTCACCCATTACTTCGAGGCCGACACCGAGGCCACCGGGGTCCGGGAGGCGTGGATCCAGATCATCGGCACCCTGCGCGAATGGCGGGGGAAGGGGGTGGCGAGCGCGCTGCTCGCCCACGCCCTCACCGAGTTCCGCGCCCAGGGCTACCAGAGGGCCGGGCTGGGGGTGGACGCCGACAACCCGACCGGTGCGCTGGGGATCTACACCCGCGCCGGATTCGAGGTCGAGCACCGCACGACCACCTACGCCCTCCCGATCGGCTGAGACGGACGCTCCCCGGAGCCCCTCACCCCCGGTGCGGGACCCTCCCGCGGACCACCCGCGTCCGCGGATCATCCGCTTCTGCGGACCACCCGCGTCCCCGGATCATCTGTGACTGCGGATCATCCGCCTCCGCGGACCACCTGCGCCCGCGGATCACCTCCGTCCGCGGATCACCCGTGGTTCATGGCGAGGGGAGGCGGGCCCGCAGCCGCGCTCCCGGGCCTTCCCCCACGACACTCAGGCCGCCGCCGTGCCGTACCGCGATGTCCCGGGCGATGGCGAGACCGAGCCCCGACCCGCCCGCGTCCCGGTCCCGGGCCTCGTCCAGCCGGGTGAACCGGTCGAAGACCGCCTCACGGTGCTCGGCCGGGATGCCGGGCCCGTCGTCGCGCACGTCGAGTACGGCTCCGCCCCCGTCCCGGGCCAGGCGCACGGTGACCGTAGAGTCCGCGTGCCGTACCGCGTTGTCCACCAGATTGGCCACCAGGCGGCGCAACTCCTCGGCCGAGCCGCGGACGACCACGTCCGCGGCCACCTCCAGCTCCACGCGGATCTCCGGTCTGGGCCGGGACCGGGTCGCCTCCTCGGCGGCGACCTGCCCGAGATCCACCTCCCCGTGACAGGCCGGCTCGCCGGCGTCCAGGCGGGCCAGCAGCAGCAGGTCGGAGGTGAGCGCCTGGATCCGCTCCACGTCCGTCAGCGCCTCGGCCGCCAGCGGTCCGGGTGGGGCGAGCTCCAGGCGGGTCCGCAGGATGGCCAGCGGGCTGCGCAGCTCGTGGGCGGCGTCGGCGACGAAGCGCTTGTGCCGGTCGACGGCGAGTTCCAGGCGGTCGAGCGTGCGGTTCATCGTCTCGGCGAGCCGGGCGATCTCGTCGCGGGACCGTGGCACCGGTACCCGGCGGTGCAGATCGCTGGCGGTGATGTCGGCCATCTCGGTGCGGATGGCGGAGACCGGCGCGAGCGCGCGGCCGACCGCCAGCCAGGTCAGGGCCGCGACCAGCAGGAGCAGTCCGGGGATGCCGGGGATCAGCAGCCCCTGCAGGGTCTGCAGGGCGGCGCTGGTGGGTTCCAGGGAGGCCCTGGCCTGAACGAGCACCACGCCCTCGACGGTGGACACGGGCATGGTGGCCACCGTGAATGAGCCGGCGGGCGCCCACCGCTCGGCGTGTACGGCGGCCGGTCCGGTGGTCTCCGGCCTGACGGCGTCTGATCGGGTTGTCTCCCCTCGGGAGGCGGTCGACCGGGTGGTGTCCGATCTGGTGGTCCCCGTCCAGGGAGTGTCCGGTCCGGAGGTGATCGGCAGGGCGGCCTGGGCGGGCTGGGCCAGGGCCGCCCGCCACTCCGCTTCGGAGAGGTCGGCCTCCTCGATGACCTGGACATCGGGGTCCAGCGGATCGGTGACCCTGCCGGCGATGATCCCGGGGCTGGCGGTGATCATGTCGGCGGTGCCGTAGGCGCGCCGGGCCGCCTCGGCGGAGGCGCTGTCCACGAGGCTGCCCTTGAGCACGCCGACGAGCACCACCGCCGCGACGCCCAGCGCGACCGCGACGATGGCGGTGGCGGCGAGGGTCGCCCGGACCCTGACCGACAGGCGCGACACCTCAGGACTCCAGCCGGTAACCCGCACCGCGCACGGTCACCAGGGACGACCGGCCGAACGGAGAGTCGATCTTCCGGCGGAGCGCGCTGATGTAGACCTCGACGATGTTCGGGTCGCCGTCGTAGGAGAAGTCCCACGCCTGGGCGAGCAGCTCGCTCTTGGAGACCACCTCGCCCGGCCTGCGCGCGAGGCCGTGCAGGACCGCGAACTCCTTCGGGGTGAGGGAGATCTCCACCTCGCCCCGGCGGCAGCGGAGCCCGGCCGGGTCGACGGTCAGGTCGCCCACCGTGATGGAGACAGGTCTGGCCCGGCCGCCCCGGCGGATCAGCGCGCGCAGCCGGGCCAGCAGCACCACGTACGAGAACGGCTTGGAGAGGAAGTCGTCGGCGCCGGTGTCCAGGGCCTCGGCCTCGTCGTGCACTCCGTCCTTGGCGGTGAGCATCAGTATCGGCGTCCAGTTCTCCGCGTCGCGGAGCTTGGCGCAGACGGTGTAACCGTTCATCCGGGGCAGCATGACGTCGAGCACGATCACGTCGTAGACGTTCTCGCTCGCCATCCACAGCCCGTCGCGCCCGTCATGGGCGACGTCCACGGCGAACCCCTCGCCGGCCAGCCCGCCCTTCAGCAGGTCGGCCAGGCGCTTCTCGTCCTCAACCAGCAGCACGCGCATACCGCCCAGCGTGCCGCAGACCACCTAAAGCCAACCTGAAGACGGCTTCGGCGATGTTCAGGCTGGGTTCAGGCGGCGCGCGGGACGGTGTGACCGTCAGATCCGACCGATCGAGGAGAACAGAATGCGCATCCGTTTTCTCGCCGCATCCGTGGTCACCGCAGGCGCCCTGATGGCCACCCTGACCGGTGCCGCCAACGCCTCCGACGACCCCGCCCCCGCCAGGCCGGAGGCGGCCTTCAGCATCGTGTGCGAGGCCGGCGACGGGCAGGGCGCCGTCGCGGTGCGCAGGCTCACCGACGCCGAACTGAAGGACCTCCAGGCCAAGGGCGAGCACTGGCGGAAGGCCATCGAGACCGGCTCGGTGGAGGCCACCAGGGACACCGGGGCGGGCCCGGTGAAGATCACCGAGACCACCAAGGCCGCCGAGACCACCAAGGCCGCCGAGAGCACCGAGGCGACCAAGGTGACCGAGGTCACCGATTCGGTGGCCGCCACGCTCGCCGTTCCGGCCACCCCGCTCGACCCCTCGAAGCAGGACGAGATCGCCGGGGCCACCACGGTCAGGGTCTCCCCGTTGAAGGAGGGCGAGAGCCGCCTCGACGCGCTCTCCCACGGCGTCCTGCTGACCAAGGTGACGGCCGAGGCCGTGCCGGGAGCGCCGCTCCCCGAGGGCGTGGCCGTCGCCTGCGCTCAGAAGGCGGAGAAGGCGGAGGCGCCCGGAGAGGCCGGCGAGTAGCCCGTGGTGCGGGCCGTACCGGACGGGGACCGGTACGGCGCGCACGGGCTCGGACGCGCGGCTCCGGCCTGTGAGTTCACGCCGCAGCGGCACTCACGGGCCGGAGCCGTGTGAGGTGAGGCACTGTGGGTCCGGGCTGAAAAGGGCTGACGGCGGCCGGATTGACATGCGGCGGCAGGCGACGACCGTATTGACGCGGATGGGCCATCGCGAACAGGCTGATCTCCAGGACCGGCGGAGGTGGGCATGTTCGGGTACAGTTTCGAGTCGATCTTGTTTGCGGTGCTGCTCTGCGGGCTTTTCCTGGGCGCCGTGTATCTGGTGACGTGGGCGCTGGTCCGTCGCTACTCGGGGGACCGGTGGCCAAGAGGATGATCCTGAGAGCCGGCCCGCCCCGGGGCCCTGGCTGTTCAGACCGATTCCCCCGCACCCCGAGGTCGCTGCCCGCCGGTCAGCACGGAAGTACGGCCCGCACCGTGAGGGTGCGGGCCGTACTCCGATGAATCTTGTACCGCTACAGATTCGTACCGCTATAGATCAGGACATTTTCTTGGCTGCCTGATCCGCTTGGACGTCGGCCGTGTGAGCGGTCTCCTCGGCGGTGGATTCGGCCTTCGACTTGACGCCGTGCATCATCTCGGATGCCTTGCCCGTCGCGGAGTGCGCCTTCTCTCCCACCCAGCGAGACGCGTCGGCCGTGCTGTCCTTCATCGCCTCGGTCCACTGGTCGGCGCTCTTGCGGTACATCGCGAAGCCGATGGCTCCGACCGCGAGACCGGTGAACAGCAGGACCATCGGCCACCTGCGGGACTTGGCCGCCGGTGCCGGATCGATCCTGGTCGCCGCCTGCGACAGCATCGCGCTGATCTTCGGTGCGAGTTGCTCCTCGAATGAGTGAGCGGCGGCGTCCAGCCTCGGTGCCGCCCACTCCCTGGCCACGTAGACCTTGTCGTTTGCCGTCCCACGGGCGTGGGTGGCGGCCTCACGGGCGTGAGTGGCCGCGTCCCGGGCATGAGTGGCCATCGGGCCTACCCGGTCGGCGGCACGCGCGACCTGAGCCTTCACCTGGTTCAGGCGCGATTCCGGTATCACTATCTCGATGGGACGCTTTCCAAATTGTGCAAGAGGCACGTTATCCTCCCCAGGTCGTCGGGGCCCCGTTGCCACCCCTGCCCGCTCGAAGGCGGCTCAATCATGACCAGTCATGGGAGGATGCTAGATGGACCGGCTACGGCCGCAACCATCAAAACACCACAAGAGCAGCATGTTGCACAGGCTTTAGCCAAGACCAGAAGGGGGCAATCCGATCGTGGCTGAGAAGTTGATCGCGAACCTGAAGACCAATCGTGGCACCGTGAAGATCCAGCTCTTCCCGGACCACGCGCCCAAGACCGTGCGCAACTTCGTCGAGCTGGCCGAGGGCACCCGCGAGTGGGTGAACCCGACCACCGGCGCGAAGACCACCGACAAGCTCTACGACGGAACGGTCTTCCACCGGGTCATCGAGGGCTTCATGCTCCAGGGCGGCGACCCGCTCGGTCAGGGCACCGGCGGTCCGGGCTACAAGTTCGACGACGAGATCCACCCGGACCTCTACTTCAACCGTCCCTACCTGCTCGCCATGGCCAACGCCGGCATCCAGTTCGGCAAGGGCACCAATGGCTCGCAGTTCTTCATCACGGTGGTGCCCACGCCGCACCTGAACGGCAAGCACTCCATCTTCGGCGAGGTCATCGAGGGCCAGGACGTCGTCGACGCCATCGCCAAGACCGACACCGACGCCCGGGACCGGCCCAAGGAGCCCGTCGTGCTGGAGTCGGTCACCATCGACCGCGTGCAGGGCTGACCGCTCTCGGAACCGACCGCGTGCGGCGCTGAGCGCTCCTGAAACGGCGGCCTCCACATGGAGGCCGCCGTTTCATGTGTCCAGGTGCTCGGGATCATGAATAGGCTGGCAGTCTGTGGATAACAGCACGGTCGAAGGGGCCAGCGACACGCCATGACCACTCAGCCACCCAGCGAGCCTGAAACCGCCGCCGTTCCCACGTGTTACCGGCACCCGGGCCGTGAGACCTACGTGCGCTGCCAGCGTTGCGAGCGTCCCATCTGCCCCGACTGCATGCGCGACGCCTCCGTCGGCTTCCAGTGCCCCGAGTGCGTGGCCCAGGGAAACAAGACGGTACGGCAGGCGCAGTCGACCTTCGGCGGCCGGGCCGTCATCACGCCGCGGGTCACCTGGGCACTGCTGATCGTCAACATCCTGGCCTACGCCGCGGAGACCCTGAGCCCCGCCTGGGTGCTCAACTACTTCTCGATGAGCTCCGGCGACGTCGCCTACCGGGACGAATGGTGGCGCCTGATCACCGGGGCCTTCCTGCACAAGCCGCTGACCGCGGGCTCCTTCGCACTCACCCACATCCTGTTCAACATGTGGGCGCTCTACGCCATCGGTCCCGAGCTGGAGCGACGCCTCGGCTCGCTGCGCTTTCTGGCGCTCTACCTGCTCTCCGCGCTCGGCGGATCCGTCGCCGTCTACCTGTTGGACCTTGGCGCGGTGGGCGCCTCGGGTGCGATCTACGGCATGTTCGGCGCGCTGTTCGTGGTCTCCAAGAAGCTCGGCTACGACGCCCGCGGCGTGCTCTGGCTGATCGGCGCCAACGCGGTGATCACCTTCATCATCCCCAACATCAGCTGGCAGGGACACCTCGGCGGCCTGGTCACCGGTGCGATCGTCGGCGGGATCCTCGCCTACGCCCCGCCGAAGAACCGTAACGCGGTCCAGTGGGGAGGCTGCGTGGCGGTGCTCGTGGTGCTCGTGGCGATGGTCGCACTGCTGCCGCCGTACGCCTTCCAGGCCGAGTTCGGCCTCACCGGCTGATCCACACCCTGATGCTTCCCCAGGGTGTGGATAAATTCTGTGGAAAAAACTAACGCCAGCGAGTGGACAACACCACACCGAAGATGATGAAAACGAACCCGATCAGCAGGTTCCAGTTCGCCAGGTCACCGATGAAGGGTGCGGTGGGCGCCACGTAGTAGATGGCGATCCACAGGATGCCGATGATCCAGGATGCCACCATGACCGGCGCCAGCCAGCGCGGGCTCATCTTGACCTGCTGGGTCGTCTGCGGCGGCGTGTAGACCGCCTTCTTGCGAGTCTTGGGCTTGGGCACTGGGGTCTCTTCCTGCGTCGACCCTGCGCGATCCGGACCGTGCGCAGGTTATGTCAGCTAGCGTAATCGCTGGTGGGCGAAGACCCGAGTAAGAATAGTCTCCGCACACGGGACATGGCGATCCCAGAAGGGATCATCGCAGCGCAAACCTTGGATCAATCGCGTGATCCGCGCCCGGTCGGGATGATCCGCCGTCACTAGCCTGAGCCCATGAGAGCCGCGCTGAGGGCCTTCGGGGAGCTGAGCATCACCGCCGGGGTGATCATTCTGCTCTTCTGCGCATACCTCCTCTGGGGGACCGGTGCCTACACCGACCGGCAGCAGACCGTGCTGCGCGAGCAGCTCCTCAAGGAGTTCGCCGCCAAGGAGCCCGCGAAGCTCACACGTATCCGGCTGGGCGGGGCGATGGCGCTGCTGAGGATCCCCCGGTTCGGGGACGACTACCGCTACGCCGTGGTGGAGGGCGTCGGCTTCGAGGAACTGCGGATGGGGCCCGGCCACTACCCGGGCTCAGCCATGCCGGGAAAAATCGGAAATTTCGTTCTTTCGGGGCATCGGACCACCTACGCCGCGCCCTTCAGCCGGCTCGACGAGCTCCGCCGGGGCGACGACATCGTGGTCGACGCCCGCGAGGCCCGCTACACCTACCGGGTCACCGGCAAGCGCGTCGTCGAGCCCACCGAGGTCGGAGTGATCGCCCCGGTCCCCGGCAAGCCCGGCAGCAAGCCCACCGATGCCCTCATCACCCTGTCGACCTGCCATCCGGAGTACTCCGCCGCCCAGCGGCTCATCGTCTTCGGAGAGCTGGACAGGAGTGAGGACCGTCGCAGATGAGGAGAGTCCCGTGTACGGCTGGATCTGGCGGCTGCTCCCCGGCGGCCTCGCGACCAAGGTGTTCATCGCGGCGGTGCTGGCAGGGCTGGCGGCGGCCGTACTCTGGTACGTCGTGTTCCCCTGGCTCGAACCCCGCGTCCCCCTCGATCACACCACGGTGGACTGATGACCCGCATTCTCGTCGTGGACAACCACGACAGCTTCGTCCACACCATCGTCCAGTATCTCCGTGAGCTCGGCGCCACCTGCGACGTGCGCCCACGTGACCACGTCGTGGCGGAGGACGCAGCCGGCTTCGACGGGGTCCTGGTCAGTCCGGGTCCCGGCACCCCCGAAGCAGCCGGGGTGAGCGTCCCGCTCGTCGGTTACTGCGAGGCCCGCGACCTTCCGCTGCTCGGCGTCTGCCTCGGCCACCAGGCCATCGCGGTCGCCCACGGCGCCACCGTGGCACGGGCTCCGGAGCTGATGCACGGCCGTACCAGCGCGATCGCGCACGACGGCCGCGGTGTCTTCGCCGGGCTGCCGTCCCCGGTGACCATGACGCGCTACCACTCGCTGGCGGTCGTGCCGGAGACGGTCCCGGAGATCCTCGAAGTCAGCGCGACCACCGGTGACGGCCTGATCATGGGCCTGCGCCACCGCACCGCCCCCATCGAGGGCGTGCAGTTCCACCCCGAATCGGTGATCTCCGAACACGGCCACCGGCTGCTCGGAAATTGGCTCGCGGGATTCGTGTAACGCCGGAACCGTCTTGAACGACTAACCAGTGAGCCCTTCCGCCATCGCCCCCGAGTGGCGGAAGGGCTCTTATCCGTTCTCGGGCGGACCGGCTACCGGTATCTGTTCCCGAACGGATCGGCTACCGGGCCAGACGGTTTTATATCGCCCTGACAGCCCCAGAGGCCCCAGAGCCCTGAGAGAGCCCAGGGGCCTGAGCGTGCCCAGAGCCCTGAGAGGGTCCTGAGCCCCAGAGAACGCCGGGTCCCAGAGAGCCCCTAAAAATCCGCCCCCGAAGCCCTCGAAAAGGCCCCGAGCCCTCAAAAGCCCCCTGCGCCCTCGAAGAC